>CAJUFB010000064.1 GCA_910585805.1 uncultured Acetatifactor sp. | reverse complement strand
GTGGAGTGCTGCTTCGTGGACGACAGGGACGACGTGCAGCTCTACGACTGCCAGAAGATGGCAGAGGCTATTGTTTATGGCATTACAGGCCAGCGGGTGCAGCCGGCAGAGGAGCCGGCGGATCCGGAAGCCGCAGCGCCTGGAGCAGAGACTGCAGTAAGCGGCACAAAGCAGCTGTACCGGGTGCAGGTAGGGGCATATACTGTCAAGGGCAATGCCACTGCCATGCAGGCAAAGCTTAAGGCAGCAGGATTTGATGGGATTGTGGTTAAGGGCTAACGAGATTTTCATGACAAGATTTATGACAAGAAATTGTTTTAACGCCCCTAAAATGGTATTAAATTTCCTAATAATTTGTTGAATAAAAAAGCCGCAAGTCCTTGATTTTACTGGAAAATCCGGATTTGCGGCTTTTGCTCATGGCATGGAGCATATGGGATTCGAACCCACGGCCTCAACAATGCGAATGTTGCGCGCTCCCAACTGCGCTAATGCCCCATGTCTCTATTTTAACACAAACGTCATAAAAATCAATAGAAAAACGAATAGTTTTTTAAAATTGTTTTTTTTAAAATTATGGAAGTTGCTGTTTGGTGCTTGTGCCGTTCCGATTCTGCAATGGGGCTGTTATAAATCATAGTACATTTTGAACTCCGCAGGGTTGGGAATCTGTTCCATCTGCTTCAGTTCCGCCCGCTTTCTGGCCACCCAGACGTCGATGAGCCGTTGGGGGAAGACGCCGCCTTTGGTCAGATAATCATGGTCTGCTTCCAGAGCGTCCAGAGCTTCGCCCAGGGATTTGGGCAGGCCCTTTATCTTCTTCTGTTCCTCTTCGGAGAGGGTGTAGAGATTGAAGTCGTAGGGACCCCAGCCGTTTGCCGCCGGGTCGATGCGGTTTTCAATGCCGTCCAGTCCGGCCATCAGGATTGCCGCATAGGCGTAATAGGGATTGGCGGTGGCATCAGGATTGCGCAGCTCGAAGCGCTTGGTCTCCGGGGACTTGGCGTACGCCGGGATACGGATGACGGCGCTGCGGTTGGAGGTGGCGTAGCCGATGGTAACCGGCGCTTCATATCCCGGCACCAGGCGCTTGAAGGAATTGGTGGAGGGATTGGTGAAGGCGCAGAGGGAGGCAATGTGCTTCAGCAGCCCGCCCATGAAATAGTGCGCTGTCTGACTAAGGCCAGAATAGCCGTTTTCATCGTAGAACAGGGGCTGGCCGTCCTTCATCAGCAGCATATGTACATGCATGCCGCTGCCGGCCTCCTGGTAGATGGGCTTGGGAAGGAAAGTGGCGGTTTTGCCCTCCTGTGTGGCCAGGTTTTTGATGATGTATTTGATGATCATGGTGTTGTCCGCCATGGAGGGCATGTCGTCCAGTTCCACTTCAATCTCCATCTGTCCGGGTCCGCCCACCTCGTGGTGATGGTATTTTACCCGGATGCCCCAGTCTTCCATCATCATGCACATACGGCTGCGCAGGTCGTAGCCCACGTCCTGAGGCGCTGCGATATGGTAGCCGCCCTTGTGGGACACTTCATAGCCATTGTTGCCCGCCGTGTCCAGGCTGTGGTTCCAGTCCGCCTGTCTGGTGTCAATGCGGTAGCCGCACTGTCTGGGCGTCACCTCAAAGCGGGCGCTGTCAAAGAGGTAGAATTCAAATTCCGGCCCGATGACCATTCTGTCCGCAATTCCGTTATTTTTCATATAATGAACCGCACTCAGGGCCACGTTTTTCGGGTACTGGTCGAAGGGCTTATTTTCGCCCTTTCCTATGGTGCACACATTGCCGCACATGGTCAGGGTAGGGACGGCGGCGAAGGGGTCCACACAGGCGGTATCCGGGTCCGGAAGGAACACCATGTCGCTTTTTTCAATGGGGGCATAGCCATAGTTGGAGCCGTCGAAGCCGATGCCGTAGGTAAAGGTGTCCGCTCCGAAGCGTTCCACAGGGACGGTGATGTGACGCCAGCGTCCGTCAATGTCGGTCATTTTGAAGTCGATCATGCGAATCTGTTTTTCCTGACATATGCGTTTGATATCTTCTGTTTTGTCCATTGTGTTTTCCTTTCTGATGTAAGTACCGCATTATCCCTTCCGGCTTCCGGTTTCGGCATGGGGTTCCGCCGGCTAAAGGGGAGTGTCGGGAAATCCGGCCGGGTGTCCTGCGGCCTGTGCTGATATTGTATCTGTTTTTCCGACAATTCTAAGGAAGTGTTACGAAATAACTTCGGAGTTTTCAGCTGACATTCGGCAAGGGATTCAGCTTCTGACTCATTGTGATTCAAAGTTATTTCTGCACATTTCTGCATAATTTTACATAATTCTACATAAATCTACATAATTCTGCACAATTCCCGGGTACTTCATCCGACTTCGATCCAATAGGAAGCCTTCCAGGTTTCTCCCGGTGCCGCCTGGTTCCCCCACTTCCGTTCTTCCAGGGTGCCCTCAAAATCCTCGCTGTCGCATCTGCCGTACCAGGGCTCTATGCACACAAAGGGAGCCTGCTTGCCGGGGGGTGACCAGATGCCGAAGAGGGGCGCTTCCATGGTGACGGTCACATATCTGCTTCCGTCGCTCCGGCAGAGTGCGGCTGTATCTGTCTGGCTGTTTTCGATTACAAGAGCATCATGTTCGAAGAGATTATCGCGCAGGGCCAGTTTGCCGTCCGTAAGTCCGTATACATCCATGAAATTGGTTGCCAGTCCGTTTTCGCTTATCCTGGTGCTGATTACTTCCTCCGCATCTCCGAAGTCAACAAAGCACTCGGCCTGGCAGGCGTCGGGCTCAATGGGACAGTTGAAAGCGGGATGTCCGCCGATGGAGAAGTGCAGAGTTTCCGTGCCCGGATTCTCCACCTGCCAGAGGACTTCCGTTTTGTTTCCGTCAATGCGGTAGCCCAGTTTCAGAATGAATTCATAAGGATATTTTTCCAGGGTTTCTTCGCTGGAGCGCAGTTCGAACCAGATTTCATCATCGGTTTGAGAGAGCAGCGTGAAATCCATGTCTCTTGCGAAACCGTGTTGGGTCATGGTGTAGGTTTTGCCCTTTGCTCTGTACTTTCTGTCTTTGACTCCGCCTACAAAGGGGAAGAGAACCGGTGAGGTGCGCCCCCAGTATTTTGCGTCCCCGCACCACATGTATTCGGTACCGGTGTCCTGTTTTTTCAGCGATTTCAGTTCTGCGCCGTGACTGTCAACTTTGACTGAAATTGTGCTGTTTTTTAATTCGTAAACTGACATAATGTCCTCCTTTTTTGATTTTATGATATTGTAATTATCATATGTCATAAGGCGGCAGTGTGTCAAGGATTTAAGGAAAAGCATTTTGCAAAATGATTGACAAAGCCGGGCGGTTTGTTACAATAAGGATAGGTAAATGGAGTCGGAATAAACAGTATGCCTGATTTTGGGCTTTATCACTGTAAAGCGTATAGGCGGGCGGGACAGGAAGGACAGCAGGGAGAACGATAGGACATGAAGAAATCTGAGGAGCAGCTGCGGCAAGGTGAACGGGTTTGCACAGGTGGAATAATTTTATCGGGGTCTTCTCAAAATCGGTCAACAGGTTTATTCTGTAATTAACCGCATCGGTTAATGGAGGTGAAGTTATGAACGAGAGGTTCTTTGCACTGCCGGAGGAGAAGCAGCAGGCCATCATCAATGCCGGATACCGGGTATTTTCCCGGAATTCTTATAAAAACAGCCCCATGAGCGAGATTGCGGAAGCTGCCGGAATCAGCAAATCCCTTCTGTTCCATTATTTCCATAACAAGAAGGAGCTGTACCTGTTTCTGTGGGAAAAATGCGCCCGCATTACCATAGAGTTCCTGACCAGGTATGACTGCTACAGTCAGGGGGAGCTGTTTGAAAGTATGGAGCGTGGAATGCGGGCGAAAATGGAGATTATCCGTCTGTATCCGGATATGGGGAATTTTACCATAAAGGCTTTCTATGAGACAGACCCGGAGATTAACGCCGCTGTTCAGGAAAGCTATCACCGGCATTTCAATTGGAAAGCCGACAGGGCGCGCGTGAATTTCAATCCTGAGCAGTTTATTCCCGGACTGGATATTCAGATGATGTATCGTGAAATGTACTGGGCTTCCGAGGGGTATCTGTGGGAGATGGTGCAGCGGGGGAATGTGGATGTGGAGCAGATGGAAAAGGATTTTAAGAGGCTTATGGAATTCTGGAAAAGTGTCTATCTGAGAAAGGAGTGAGGGGTATGGATGCCATTCAGACAAGGAAACTGACGAAATATTACGGCAATGCCAGGGGGATCATCGACCTGGACCTGACTGTGAAGGAGGGGGAATTCTTCGGGTTCATCGGCCCCAACGGCGCGGGCAAGTCCACCACGATACGCACGCTGCTTGGCATGATTTCTCCTACAGGAGGAAGTGCCCGGATTTTTGCACAGGATATCCTGCAGGACAGGGAGAGTATTTTGGGGAAAACAGGGTATATGCCATCTGAGGCGGTGTTCTATTCGGGCATGAAAGTGCGGGATGTGCTGAAGCTTTCCGCGGACCTGCGGAAATGCGACTGCCGGGAGGAGGCGGGAAAATTATGCGGACGCCTGCAGTTGGATCCCGGCCGGAAGGTGGATGAGCTGTCCTTCGGAAACCGGAAGAAAGTGTCAATTGTCTGTGCCCTGCAGCATAAGCCGGAGTTGTTGATATTGGACGAGCCTACCAGCGGCCTGGACCCGTTGATGCAGCGTGAATTTTTTGATATTCTGAGGGAGAGGAACCGGGAAGGGGCGACCATATTCCTGTCAAGCCATGTCCTTTCCGAAATACAGCGCAATTGTTCACGGGCTGCCATTATAAGGGAGGGGCGGATGATTGCCTGCGACAGTGTGGAGGCGCTTTCCCGTACTAACGCCAGGCGTGTGACTGTGCATGGCAGAGTGTTGCTGGAGGAGCTGGAAGGTATTCGGGATAAAAAAAGGACGGAAAATTCGGTCAGTTTTCTTTATGGCGGTGATATGAATCGTCTGCTGCAGGTTTTGGCTTCCGGAGAGGTTTGGGATCTGAGCGTGTCGGAGCCGGATTTGGAGGAGATATTTCTTCATTATTATGAATCAGAGGATGGGGAGAAGGAGGGTGAAACAGCATGACACTTGTCAGACATGAATTAAAACAGGGAAGAACCGCATTTTTGATATGGACCGCGGCCGTAGGAGGGCTTCTGGCGGTCTGTGTGTTTCTGTTCCCGGAGATGAAGGGGGAGATGGAGGGTGTCAGCGATATTTTTTCCTCTATGGGCTCCTTTACGGCGGCGTTTGGCATGGACAGGCTGAATTTCGGCACGTTTACCGGGTTCTATGCCGTGGAGTGCGGAAATGTGCTGGGGTTGGGAGGAGCCTTTTTTGCCTCGCTCTGCGGGGCGGGAATCCTGTGCAAGGAGGAGAAGGAGCGGACGGCGGAGTTTCTGCTGGCCCATCCCGTCAGCCGCAGGCGGATTATTACGGAAAAGCTGGCAGCTGTTCTGGTTCAGGTCACCGCCATGAATCTGATCATTTACGCTGTTTCCGTGGGGGCTATTGCCGCTGTGGGGGAGGCGGTTCCCTGGAAGGAAATCAACCTGCTGCACCTTGCTTACTATCTGCTGCAGCTGGAGCTGGCGGGTATCTGCTTCGGCATCTCGGCATTTATGAGGAAGGGTACCGTGGGCACGGGGCTTGGAATCGCCGCAGTCATGTATTTCCTGAATCTGATTGCGAATATTGCGGAGTCGGCGGAATTTTTGAAATATATAACACCGTTCGGGTTCTGCGAGGGCGCGGATATTGTGGCCAATGGCAGTCTGGACGGTAAGTTGGTAGTCATCGGAATGGCTGTGGGGCTGATTGGGGTGACAGCCGCTTATGTAAAATATGGCGGGAAGGATATCCGCTGAGGTGAGCCAGGCAGGGCCTGGGGCGAACGGCATTCCGGATGTGGCCGCAAAGAACCTGGATACCGGCAGGCAAGTGAAGATAACAGGAATTGGCTGAAAATTGGGGGATGTTACCGAAAATCGCATACGAATATCAGAAAAGCATTTTGCGGATTCTGCTGATTGGTTATGGGGCTATGATACTGACCGGCCTGTCCTGTGTGTACGGACAGGTGCTTTCGGGGTATCCGTCGAATCTGATTTCCCTCCAAAAACTACTTGCGAAATAAAAAATCCGGTGGTAAAATGGTTTGAAAATCAAAGCAAATTCCTGAGCGGACGGTTTTTCGACATTACACATACTGATGAACGTATTCTTTTTTGAAAGCAGAAGCACCAATGGCTTTGACAGCGGGTATAAATGCCGAAGATTTGTATGAGGGAAATGAACCGTTCCATGGAGATTCCGGATAAAATAGCAGGCATCCAGGAAGCGGATATCCGCCAGATGGCGGCCCATGCGGATAAAGAGAGCAATCCCCTGTATCCGGTTCCGCGCCTGATGGATGCGGATGAACTGGCTGTCATGTACCGGAAGATTGCCGCACAGGAGGATGGGAATCCGCAGGATGCTGTGAAGAAAATGGCAGCACAAAGCAGAAAAGAAGCAGGCCAATGGAAATCAGCGATATCGTGAAAAGGCAGAAAGCATATTTTGCCACAGGCGCCACAAGAGATGTGGACAAACGGATTGCAATATTAAAGCGCCTGCAGCAGGCAATCCGCAATCACGAAACAAGGCTTGCGGAAGCCATGAAGAAGGACCTGGGAAAAAGTGCCGGCGAGTCCTACATGTGCGATGTTTTTGTTTTTATGCCAGAACTGGACAGCCTTAAAAAATCCATGTGCTTTCAGCCGGCACAGTTTCAACGATGAAAGAGAAATTTGAATTTTGACAGTGCGCGATGCACGGAAAGGAGAAATATGGAAGCATTACAAAACGCATTAGAAGCCATAACCTGGCGCAGCACGAAATTTCCGGGGGAGGAATTTAAAGTCATATGCGCCAACAAAACCGAGGCGATTCCATGTTTGCGCAGTGCCATAGAGAAAGCAGTCGCTGAAGGGGAAAATCTGGAGGAGAACTACCGGCTGCATTTTTATGCCATGTACCTGTTGGCAGAGTTTCAGGACAGAGAGTTTTTTCCGAAAATGATGGAGTTGGCATCCCTGCCGGAGAAGACACTGGATTATCTGATGGGGGATGCAATGACAGAGAGCCTGCCGCATATTTTATATAACATGTATAACGGAGAGATTCAGCTTATCAAAGATGCCATTTACAGCCCGGAGGTTTATGATTTTGTGAAATCGGGATTGTTGAGGGTAATGGGACAGCTGTATCTGGACGGGCAGCCTGGAAAAGAGGAGTGGCAGGAGTTTCTGCGCGGGATTGTATACGGAGAAACGCTCGGCGATTATATGTATAATACGCTGGCGGATGTCATCTGCAAGTGCCATTTTGTAGAGATGCTTCCCGAGATACGCAGGCTTTATGAGGATGACCGCATAGACAGGAAAGCCATCGGCGGGTATGATGAAAATGTGGACGAGATGTTTACCTATCGGGAAGGGCGGGAGCGCTTTTGCAGGCAGACAATCAATGCGGCGGAGACGCTCAGAGGCTGGGCGATGTTTGAGGACTCGGCAAAAGAAATTGACGACGAAAAGTGGGCGCAGAATTTTACCAGGATGTTAAAGGAATTCGACAGGGAATATACAAAGGCAGAACCGAAACGTAAGATCGGCAGAAATGACCCATGTCCCTGCGGCAGCGGAAAAAAGTATAAGCAGTGCTGTCTGAATAAGCCCAAAAATCCGGAAGATTTGGCGGAGAGCGAGCAGGAGAGGGCGAAATGGCTGAAGGATTACCCGCCGGCGAAAAAAGGTGGGGAAGAGGGCAGGGTTTATCTGGAGGATTATTACAGCCGGGAGAGCATGGAGATTGACAGGCTGCTGTATCTTGCTCTGGCGCACCGGGCTATCCCCATATGGCGGAGAGAAGAAAAAACAGTGATAGAACGCAGGCAGAGAATCTATCTGACGGCTGCGTTTGAGAAGTTCCGGGTGCTGACGGAGAAAGAGAACATAGGATCATTTCAGGAGTATGATAAAGCCTGTTCCATTCACTATTATTGCGAGGAATGGCTGGAAATACTGCAGGAGCTGCTTCAGAAAGAGGATGAGAAGGGAATCCTGGAAGATGTACGCAGGATTTGCGGGAAGATGAAACAGGCGGCCCAGGCCGCGCTTTGACTTCGATTGAATGTTCTTCTGGTGGCGGATGTCTGCTATACCCGTAAGATTGCCAAAGCATAAAAGAAATCCCACACCTTTTTTGCCGCTTGTTTTTTGTATGGCATGTATGTTGATTTCCTGTCTGTATTCAGAGGGCGTTAGTCATTGATGTACAAACATGTGAGAAAAAATTATTTAAAATGACAGTATACAAAGAGAAAATTACGGTATATGATTAAAAAGTCAGAGGTGAGCGCTCCTGGAATACAGGACAAAAACGGCACATGAATGTGCTCACAGGTATGGACAAAGCAGGAATATATGTTGAAAATAGATTCGCGGAGTGAAGCGGTAAAGGAGAGATCATGAAAAAGGGATTGAAGAAAAAGGATACGGACAGGAAGAAGCCTGCGGCAGCAGGGAAAGCGGTGCCGGAGCAGGTGCAGACAGTCTCCGGTAACAGGACGGAAGCGGCTGGTTCGGAAGAGAAAGCGGCTGGCCTGAAAGGGGAAGCGGCTGGCCTGAAGGGGGAAGCGGCCGGTCCGGAAGAGAAAGCGGCTGGTCCGGAATTGAAAGTGGCTGACCTGAAAGGAGAAGCGGTGAATCGGACAGGGGATCCGGATGCGGGAGAAAGCAGGAAGACACAGCCAATCTCTGACCTCCGGTTCCAGGAACGTCTGAAGAAGCACCATGACGAGCTGCGCTGGCTCTACATGGAACTGTATGAAAACGATTCCATGTTTGCGGAGCTGCTGGAGAATATGCGGACATTCTGGCTGGAGCGGAATGAGGCGCTGAAAGGTCAGGATGAGCGCAGGGAGACTGACCCGGGGTGGTATCGGCAGAATGATATGCTGGGAATGATGCTTTACATTGACAATTTTGCCGGGAACATGAAGGGCGTGGAGTCCAGGCTGGATTACATCGAGAAGTGTAATGTGAATTACATCCATCTGATGCCTTTTCTGGATACCCCGGAAGGGCGTTCCGACGGCGGCTATGCGGTATCGGATTTCCGGAAGGTGCAGGAGAAGCTGGGGACAATGGAGGATCTGGAGGACCTGACGGCAGCCTGCCACGATAAGGGGATTAACGTGTGCATGGACTTTGTCATGAACCATACTTCCGAGGACCATGAGTGGGCGAAAAAGGCCCGCCGGGGGGACGGGGAATACATGAGCCGCTATTTCTTTTACGACAATGCCTACCTGCCCTCCCTGTACGAGAAGACGGTTCCCCAGGTGTTCCCCACCACTGCACCGGGGAATTTTACATGGCTGCCGGATGCGGGACATTTCGTCATGACCAGCTTCTATCCCTATCAGTGGGACCTGAATTACAGGAATCCCCGGGTTTTCAACGAAATGATGTACAATTTTCTCTATCTGACCAATAAGGGAATCGATATTGTCCGTATTGATGCGGTGCCCTATATATGGAAAGAACTGAACACACAGTGTCGCAACCTTCCGCAGGTACACACGATTGTGCGCATGATGCGCATGATTTCCGAGATTGTATGCCCGGGAGTGCTCCTGTTGGGGGAGGTGGTCATGGAGCCTGAAAAGGTAGTGCCCTACTTCGGGACCGTGGAGAAGCCGGAGTGTCATATGCTGTACAATGTGACTACCATGGCGACCACCTGGCATACGGTGGCGACGCGGGACGTTAAACTGCTCAAAAAACAGCTTGATATCGTTAATTTGCTGCCGAAGGATTATGTGTTCCTGAATTATCTGCGCTGTCATGACGATATCGGCTGGGGGCTTGATTACGGGACTCTGGAGACGGAGGGCATCGGGGAGCGCTCTCATAAAAAGTACCTGAATGACTATTTCCAGGGCTATGCCGGGGACAGCAACAGCCGGGGTGAGCTCTACAATGCGGACCCGGTTACCGGAGATGCCAGGTTCTGCGGAACCACTGCCTCCATGTGCGGTATTGAGAAAGCCGGATTTGAACAGGACGAGGCGGCTATGGAGCGCGCTGTCCGGTTGGATGTGATGCTTCATGCATATATGTTCATGCAGTCGGGCATCCCGGTATTGTACAGCGGAGACGAGATTGGCCAGGTCAACGACTACAGCTATAAGGACAATCCGCTGAAGGCGGCGGATTCCAGATATATCCACAGGGGAGCCATGAACTGGGCGCAGGCGGCGAATATTGCCGATGGAGACACGGTGGTGGGAAAGCTGTTCGGGAAGCTGGGGCAGCTGGAGCGGATTCGGAAGCGGGAGAAGGCGTTCGTGTCCGGCGCGGATACCTGGACGGTGGAGACCTGGGACAGTTCCGTACTGTGCATCGGAAGATATTACGAGGGCGAGAAAATATACGGACTGTTCAATTTCAGCGAGTTCGACAAGACTGCCTGGATCAATGAGACGGACGGGGATTATGTGGAGCTGATTTCCGGGCGGGAAATGAAGGCCTGCGGGGTTGATATTCCGGCGTATGGATTCTATTATCTGAAAAAGATATAAATGCAGCGGAAGGAAAATTATTTTACATATTGCAGTTTCTGCCCTGAAAATGTTATACTGAAAATGGCTTGAACAAGCTTGGGAAGACATTCTGAGAGAAAATAAGAAGGAGGAGGGTTTATGTACGAATTATTCGGGTCAGCAGTCAACATTGTGTTTTATGTGCTGGCAGCAATCGTAATTGTCAGTGCAATCATCAAGATTGTTAAGTCCAAGAAGGACAATGGCAAAGATGAAGACAAAAAGGGATGAGAATTTATCAGGCGTCGCGTCCGGGGCAGATTATGCCAGGGATGCGGCGCTGTTTTTGGGTGGATGCATTTTGGCCGGCGGCACAGCAGATGAAGACAGTCAGGGTGAGATAAGGAATCCGGCTGGTGCGGGGCGTCGGGGAGGCTTGTGAAAGAAGAAAAAGCAGAAAACTATAAAATCGGATATACATAAGATAGAAATATGAAACGGGAACAGGAGATCTGGTATGGATGATAACATGTCAAATGAAAACCTGCAGTTTGCTACGCAGGAACAGTTACAGGGTTCGCAAAGCGGCTCCGGTAACATGCATATGAGTTGGTCGGCGCGGACAATAGGCGCCATGCTGCTGGGAAATATTTTGTATGCGCTGACGGTGAAGCTGTTTTTGCTTCCGGCCAATCTGGCCAGCGGAGGGGCCACGGGTATCGCTTTGGCGGCGCATTATGCGACAGGACTGTCAGTTTCTGGCATCCTGCTGCTTGTGAATGTGAGTATGCTGGTGGTGGGCTTTTTTGCCCTGGGGAAATCGTTTGTGGTGACTACGCTGCTCAGCACCTTCCTGATTCCGGCGGCGCTGGAGGTGTTTGACAAAGGGCTGGGAGATTTTGTGCTGACCCGGGACATTCTGCTGTGCACCCTGTTTGCGGGGCTTGGAGTGGGAATTTCTCTGGGAATCGTCATTCGTACGGGGGCATCCACCGGCGGCATGGATATTCCGCCGCTGGTTTTGTACAAATATTTCCGGATTCCGGTTTCAGTCAGCCTGTATGCCTTTGACGTGCTGATTCTGCTTCTGCAGGTGCCTCTGCATCCGGCGGAAAACATTCTGTACGGCATCCTGTTTGTGATGGTTTCAGCCATTGCCCTGGACAAGACGATGATGATCGGGACCACCCAGACGGAGGTAAAAATCATCAGCAGCAAGTCTGCGGAATTGCGTGATGCCATATTGAAACAGCTTGACCGGGGCGTGACTCTTCTGGATGCGGAAGGCGGGTATCTGCATGACAAGAGGCAGATGATTTTCAGTGTCATCTCCAACCGGGAGCTCTTCAGGCTGGAGAAAATCGTCCATGGCATTGACCCGGCCAGCTTTATGGTGATTACGAGGGTCAGCGAGGTGAAGGGGAGAGGCTTTACCATGGATAAGCAAGTGCTGTAAGACAGCCATGAAAAGCGGATTTTTATAAACGATATGAGGCGGCAGCGTAAAGGGCAGATAACAGGGGGCTGTCGGGAAATAACTGCATTCCCACAATATGTATTGTGATATATCGGAAATCACAGTTATATATTGTGAACGAATGCCGTTTCCCGACAGTCTCCTGTAATTTATACTCACGATTGAAAACATTTGCCAACGTAAATGTACAACGAGCGAGTGCATCTGTATTGTAGAACAGAAAACTGGAAAATGAATGCGCCCGCAAGTATATATTCACGAACTAAAGCATTTGCCGCATGAAATGTATAACGGGTGAGCGCTGCTGTAATGCGGAATGGAAGGCGGCAAACGATTGTGCTCAAGGGTTTATTTTGGAAAAATCTGAGTTAAGGTAAATATTCTCTAAAGATTTGTTAAAGATATAAAAAAACGTATTGAGACGTTTTCATTTTTTTGATATAGTCATATTCGTAGCCTGGGAGCGGCGGAAAACAGATGCATGTTTCGGTGAAGCCGCAGGCAGGACGGAGGGCAACATGGGAAAAATACGAAAAAAAATACTTAATCTGATTCCGGATTACGGCGTGATGCCGCTGCTCATTGCCGTTGTGCTTAACTTTTCGGTGTACGGCGGAGCCAGGGTGATAGCGGGGGACTGGAAGCATCATAATATTGAGGGGCCGCTGGATGGCCTGATTCCTTTTGTGCCGTTTACGGTGGTCATCTACCTGGGATGTTATCTGTTCTGGATTGTCAATTATATCCTGATTGCCAGACAGGGAAAAAAGGAGGTGTGTCAGTTTTTTGCGGCGGATTTTATATCCAGGCTGGTCTGCCTGGCCTGCTATCTCATATATCCGACTACAAATATCCGTCCGGTTGTGGAGGCGGAAGGCTTCTGGAACCAGGTGATGATATTCCTGTATCGGGTGGATGCGGCGGATAATCTGTTTCCCTCCATCCACTGCCTGGTAAGCTGGTTTTGCTTTGCGGGGCTGAGAAAGAGCAATGTGCCGCGCTGGTACAGGAACGCTTCCTGTGTGATGGCACTGTTGGTCTGCATTTCCACGCTGACCACGAAGCAGCATGTCATAATAGACGTGGCGGGCGGTGTGGCTCTTGCGGAAATCTGCCTGTGGATTGCGAAAAAGCCAAGGGTCTGGAAGACTTATGAGAAGCTTCTGGATGAAATCGACGGAAAGCTTCTGCTGGAAGGAGGAAGCGCCTAGTGCAGTCGAAAGGGAAGGTCATAGGCAACGGCATTTTTCTGGCTGTGGTTTTTATGCTGACAATCTACGGCGTGTTTCACGGGGAGGACCTGGGGGCGATGATGGAGGCCATCCGGGATGTGGAGAAGTGGAAGCTGATTCCCGGAGCGGCGTTGGTGTTCTTCTTTATCTGGGGAGAATCCATTATCCTCTGGTATATGATGCGTTCCTTCGGGATTCGCCTGAAGAAGCGCATCTGCTTCCTGTTTTCTTCCGTGGGTTTTTTCTTCAGCTGTATTACACCTTCCGCCAGCGGCGGGCAGCCCATGCAGATTTATTATATGAAGAAAGAAAAAATTCCCATCCCTGTTGCCACGGTGATTCTGATGGTTGTAACCATTACATATAAATTGGTATTGGTTGTAATCGGCGTGGGGGTCTTCGTGTTCGGGAGAGGATTCCGGGAACGGTATCTGGGGGAGGTGCTTCCGGTATTTTATCTGGGGGTGGCGCTGAACGTGTTCTGCGTGACATTTATGACCGTTCTGGTATTCCATCCGGTTCTGGCGGAAATCATTCTTACCAGGGGAATGCGATGGCTGGAGAAACTGCGTTTTCTGCGGCATAAGGAAGAGCGTACAGAGAAGCTTCGGAAAGCCATGGAGGTGTACCGTGAGACCGCATCTTATCTGGAAGCGCATAAAAAAGTGATTCTGGGAGTGATACTGATCACTTTTATACAGAGGTTTGCGCTGTTTGCGGTTACATGGGTGGTATATCTGTCGCTTGGACTGACCGGCACAGCCATGTGGGATGTGGTGATGCTTCAGGCAGTGGTATCCGTCTCGGTGGATATGTTGCCGCTGCCCGGGGGAATGGGAATCAGCGAGGCTCTGTTTCTGCGGATGTTCCCGTCGGTTTTCGGGGAGATGCTTCTGCCGGCAATGGTTCTCTCCAGGGGGCTGGGGTATTACAGCCAGCTGCTGATCAGCGCAGTGTTTACTGCGGTAGCACAAGTGTATTACATGCTGAGGCATAAATAAAGGGGCAGGAGTGTGTTTCCTGCCGGTGTTCTGCGGAGGGCAGCCGGAACCTATGCAGATTTGAACACTGTTTACCATTGTTTTGAAAATTGTTTTGAAAACAGGGTTTTTGGTGGACAATTATTTTGTTGTGTTATACAATAAGAAATACAGGCAGTGCATCCACAGTAAAACTCCAGACTTTCATGCACGGTGGAGCAGTCAGCTGCATGGAGGTTTACTGTGAATTGAGGAGGGATTTCTGTGATAGGATTTTATGATTATACTGTAATATTGACCTATATCAGTTTTATTTCGGGTGTGGCGGGCCTTTTTTCCGCATCCACAATGCATTTGCGATGGGCGATATTCTTCCTTGCGTTTTCGGGCCTGTGTGACATGTTTGACGGCAAGATCGCCAGGACGAAGAAAAACCGTACAGAGGACGAAAAAGCTTTCGGGATCCAGATAGATTCCCTGTGTGATATTGTCTGCTTTGGCGTGCTTCCTGTCATGATCTGCTATAAGATGGGCATGGACCATATCTACAGCATGCTGATTCTGGCTCTGTACGGGCTGGCGGGACTGATACGTCTGGGGTATTTTAACGTCATGGAGGCGAAGCGTCAGGTACAGGAAGAGGGAGCGAGGAAATATTACCAGGGACTGCCTATTACATCCATGGCCATTGCACTGCCCATACTGTTCGTGGCTTCGCCGCTGTTCCCGAGCCATTTTGCTTTTATAGTGGTTCTTCATATAGCTGTGGCGCTGG
This sequence comes from uncultured Acetatifactor sp., assembly GCA_910585805.1. Lineage (GTDB taxonomy): Bacteria > Bacillota > Clostridia > Lachnospirales > Lachnospiraceae > Acetatifactor. Next base: position 7,124 of record CAJUFB010000064.1, on the reverse strand, counting down.
TTGGCTTTTTGTTTATATTTGATTTCAAGCTGAGGAAACCTTCTGTCAAACAGGTGTTCCTGATTGTGGCGTTGGTGACTGCTGCGGTGGCAGTGATTGTCTTTGCGTGGCGCGGATGGTGGAGTCTGATGCAAAACAGAAGCTGAGCGGACCGGAATGATATGGATTTCACTCTCTGAACAGCCGCTGCAGACCATTTCGGCGGCAGAATCCGCAGAGAGCAGGGATGTACAGAAGGAAGCGGCGGCCGTGCAGAATGACAGGCGGCAGGTGTTTTGTCTGGGAATTGTCTGCAGACATTTCTGTAGGAATTGCCTGTAGATATTTCCTTATGAAAGGGGAAGGAGGATAATATGAATCTGATTGCAGACAGGAAAGGAAACATTTCGGAGGAAAATTCTCTTCAGGATTGTCTTCTGGAAAAATTGTACGGCAATGCGGCGGGAAGGCTTCTGCTGAAACCGCTTGTCTCTCCGCTTTTTTCGAGGGCAGGGGGGGCTTTTCTGGACTCCGGGCTTTCCCGGTTTCTGATTCGGCACTTTATATGCAGTCATGCCATCGACATGTGGGATTATCAGCCCAGGGAGTATGCGTCTTTCAATGACTTCTTTACCAGAAGGCTGGCGGAGGGGGCCAGAAAGGTGGATTTCACGCCGGAAGTCCTGGTCAGTCCCTGTGACGGCAGGCTCAGTGTCTATGAAATCAACGACAGCTGTGTCTTCAGTGTAAAGCATACGCCCTATACGCTGGAGAGCCTTCTGAAGGACAGAAAGCTGGCGGCGGAATATGCAGGAGGATATGTGTGGCTGTTCCGCCTGTGCGTGGACGACTATCATCGCTATATCTATGCGGACGGCGGCGATATCCTGAAATTTATGAAGATTCCCGGCGTACTGCACACGGTGAACCCCGTGGCCAACGAACAGTTTTCCGTCTATAAGGAGAATACCAGGGAATATTGTATCCTGAAATCGGATAACTTCGGCGTCATGATACAGATGGAAGTAGGCGCAATGATGGTGGGAAGGATTGTCAACCATCCCAGAGGAAGCATTGTGCGCAGGGGCTGGGAGAAAGGGCGATTTGCTTTCGGCGGCTCCACGGTAATCCTGGTTACCCGGAAAGGCGCGGTATGTCCGGATGCGGATATTCTGCGGAATTCCGGACAGGGGATTGAGACGAAGGTGCGGCTGGGAGAACGTGTGGGGAAAGCCTGAGGCAGCGTGGATGTGACTGGAACCTTATCAGTGGGAAAGGTTGCCGGAAGAGCCGATTCATGTTGCTGTTCACGGCGCTGCCGTCCACAGCAACGAAAATTATCGTGCTTACTGCGGTGCCGGCCCGGTGGAGTTTCGGACGATCAGGGTGGCGCGCAGCAGGATGGATCCGATGGATACCTGGTTCAGCAGGCAGGAAAGGGCATAGTAACCACACTTCCCGATACCGGTCCGGTTCTGGCGGATGGTAGTCAGGGAGGGCAGAGTGTAAGCGGTCATGGGCAGATCGTCAAAACCCACGATGCTTATGTCTTCGGGAACCCGGATGCCTCTGTCTTTGCATTCCGTGATGGCGGAGATGGCGCGGATGTCGTGAGAGAACAGTATGGCGGTGACGCCTTCGTCCAACAGCTTCGGGATATACTTCCGTGTGGAATCGTTTACGTAATAGCCCAGTCCGATGTAATTTTCGTTTATCTCCAGATTAAATTTGTCCATGGCATTGAGATAGGCATTGTATCTGGCCTTCAGGATGTAAGACTCCAGAGGGCCGGATATGAGGCCTATTTTTTTATGTCCCAGTGAGGTCAGATGCTTTACGGCCAGCTCGAAGCCCTCCTGGCTGTCGCAGCCCACAGAGGCGATGCAGGGATTTTCCTTGACATAATTGTCATACAGGACGGTGGGAACCCTGGAAGTGCGTAGCTCATGAATCCAGGGGTCCAGAAGGGTCAGCCCCAGGATAAAGGAAGCCTGGTACCCATGCTCCATCATGAATACGCCATAGGGGATGCCGCGCTGAAATTCCATATCTATGGGGATGATGTCCACCGTCCAGCCTTCCGGTTCCGCCATCTGCTTGAAACCCAGGACAATGTCGTGCCCGAACTGGTTGGGGGTCTGAAAATCCATGTTTTCCACCAGGATGCACAGGGCTTTCCGTTCTTTCTGCTGGCGTCTGTTGACATAGCCCAGCTCCACAGCCGCCTCCAGTATCTTCTTGCGCATTTCCTCGCTGACATCCCTGGCATTGTTCAGTCCTTTGGAAACGGTGCTTTTGGATATTCCCAGCTTTTCTGCGATATCGTTTATCGTGGCCATGAGCAGCCCTCCCCCTGAAATTTTGTGAAAAATTACAATAATTTCCTTCCCTGATAATATGATTATAACAAGTAGAAAATAAAAAAACAAGCCTATCCCCGAAACTTCATGCTAAAATGACGTAGGCAGAGGAAAAGATGCGGCTCATTCTCCAAATGGTTGAAAATGGCAGAAAAGCTTGATAAAGTACCGGTTTTTCCATTCTTTCAGTTATCTGGCAAAAACGGAAGGAAACGAAACGTTTCCGAGAAAGTTTCGGTGAAAAGTTTCGGGAATAATTTCGAAATTAGGTGCAAATTGCATAATTATGTGAAAAAAACCTCTAATTTGACGCAAAAACTGCACAAAATCGGGGTTGACGCAATTCTAAAAATATGATATTTTCATTTTAACGAAATTTAAAGAAACAATAAAAAATTTCTAAAAGGAGGATTTTCAAATGAAAAAGAAAAAGATTTGCGCAATGTTTCTGACGATGGCAATGGCAGCCACGCTTCTGGCAGGCTGCGGTAATGATGCCGGTTCCGGCGACGGTTCTTCCCAGGGCGGCGAGGCTCAGGGCAGCTCTTCCCAGGGCAGCGATGCCCAGGGCGGAGGAACCGAAAACGCGTCAGGGGGGGCAGCTTCCGGTGAGACACAGGATGTAGCCCTGAAGGTATGGTGCCCTCAGAACCAGATTGACACCGGAACCATGTCCCAGATGCAGGAAGCATTCGCGGCAGCGCATCCGGAGTACAACATCACCTGGACCACCGAGGTGGTAGGTGAGGACAAGTGCCAGGATGAGGTGCTGAAGGACGTGGGCAATGCAGCAGACGTATTCCTGTTCTCCAATGACCAGCTTCCTCAGCTGGTAGAAGCAGGCGCCATCGCTCAGCTGGGCGGCGACGCCGAGGCTATGGTGAAGAACGACATGTCGGAATCCGTTGCGGATACCGTTATGATCGACGGCAAGGTTTACGGAATTCCCTTCACCCACAATACTTTCTTCATGTACTATGACAAAACGCTCCTGGATGAGTCCGACATTACATCTCTGGAGAAGATTATGGCAAAAGAGACAGCTGACGATGTATACAACTATTACTTCGAGTCCGCAGGCGGCTGGAAACTGGGCTGCTACTATTACGGGGCAGGCTGCAGCATCTTCGGGCCTGACGGAAGCGATCTGTCGGCAGGCGTGGACTGGAACAATGAAACAGGTCTGGCAGTTACGAACTACCTTATCGACCTGATCAACAATCCCAAATGTGCTTTTGACGGCGAGATTACCGTCAGCGAGCTGATTGAGAGCCACAGACTGGGCGCATGGTTTGACGGAAGCTGGAATTATCAGCTGTATCATGATGCGCTGGGCGACGACCTTGGAATGGCTGTCATCCCTACCTTCAATCCCGACGGCACGGATCATCAGCTGTTAGGCTTCTACGGCTCCAAGGCAATCGGCGTAAACGCACAGTCCAAAAATATGGTTGCGGCAGTTCAGTTTGCTGCATTTATCGGCAATGAGGAGAATCAGATTCTGCGTTATGAACTGTCTCAGCAGGTTCCGGCTAACAAAGCGGCAGGCTCCAGCGAGAAAGTTATGGCAGATCCGCTGGCAACCGTGCTTGTAAACGAGTCCAACATGGCCAGTGTGGCACAGCCCGTGAACAGTGTTTTCAGTGCAAGATACTGGTCCTATGCGGGAGCCATCCCCACCGAGATCAGAAGCGGCGAGATTACAAAGGACAATGCCCAGGAGAAACTGGATGCGTTTGTGGCAGCTATGACGGCTGAATAAGACTCTTCCGTTTTTATTGTTACATATACAGTGGAGCGGTTCCGGGATATGCCAATACTGTAAACTTTTCGTAGTATGCCTTATCGGAAGCAATCTTTTGGCTTCCGATAAAAGGCGTATCTCTTTGCGCCGCATTCAACTACAGGAAGCTGTACCTGCTTCCTATAGTATGTCTTATCGGAAGCAATCTTTTCGCTTCCGATAGTATAGAATCACAAGAACCACAGCGGCATATCCGATACTGTTTCCGTTGTGCCTGAAAGCAATGGGGAAGCCTGCGGTGTTTCCCCATTGTTCCCAAATTCAACTAATCCAGATCAGTCCATATTAAATTTAACAACAGCAATCGTCCTTCCGTTGCCCCATAGGATTTGCAGACGTATGCCCATGCGGCTGAAAATGCTATGCTCAGGCCAGGCAGTGAAAGGGCGGATGCGGAACTTAAAACAGCATCTGTCCGGACAGTGCCCCACAGGATTTGCAGACGCACGCCCATGCGGCTGAAAATGCTATGCCGGGTTTGGACAGTGGGGGCGGATGCGGAACTAAAATAAGGAGGTTTCCGATGGGACTTTTCAAGAAAAAAACATCGCTGAAATATGATAAGCCCAGGGACGAGAGCATATCACAGGTATTCAAAAAAGGCGATACCATGACCAGGCTTTCCTTCTTTGTTTTCGGACTTGGCAATATTGTAAATAAACAGGTTGTCAGGGGCGTAATCTTTCTGGCGTTGGAGATTCTGTATTTTGTTTATATGATCATTTTTGGCATCGGCGCCCTGGGCGATTTTATCACCCTGGGTACCGTGGAACAGGGGCAGGTATACAACGAGGCTCTGGGAATTTACGAGTATTCGCTGGGAGATAATTCCATGCTCTGCCTGCTCTACGGCGTAATTACCCTGGTGCTGACTGCGGGTATCATTTTCCTTGCATGCATGTCCGGCAAGAGCGCCTACTGCACTCAGGTGCGCAGGGCGAAGGGGCAGCATATTCCCACTTTCCGGGATGACATCAGATCCCTGTTTGAAGAGAATCTGCATGCTTTCCTGCTGGCGCTGCCCATTATCGGAATTCTTGTCTTTACCATCGTGCCCCTGGTATTCATGATTCTGATTGCGTTTACCAGCTATGACCATGAGCATCAGCCCCCCGGAACCCTGTTTTCATGGGTGGGACTGGCGAACTTTAAATCCCTGATTGCATCCAGCAGCTCCCTTGCCACCACATTCTGGCCGGTGCTGGGATGGACGCTGATCTGGGCGGTATCGGCCACGGTGTCCTGCTACATCCTGGGACTGCTGCTGGCGCTTCTGATCAACCGTAAAGGTACCAGGGCCAAGGGTTTCTGGAGATTCATGTTCGTGCTGTCCGTGGCAGTGCCCCAGTTCGTCACATTGCTGACCATGAGGACCATTTTCAATGCAAACGGTCCGGTGAATGTACTTTTACGGGAGTTCGGCTTCATCGGAGCCACCGATTCCATTCCCTTCTTTACGGACCCGCTGCTGGCGAAGATTACCATTATCTGCATCAATATCTGGATCGGTGTGCCGTTTACCATGCTGTCCACTACAGGCATCCTGCAGAATATTCCGGCGGATCTGTATGAAGCTGCGAAGATTGACGGAGCCAGCGCCCCGGTTATCTTCCGGAAGATTACCCTTCCCTACATGCTGTTCGTCATGACGCCCAACCTGATCACCTCCTTCACGGGAAATATCAATAACTTCAACGTGATTTTCCTGCTGTCGGGCGGCGGACCGGACTCCCTGGAATATTACTACGCAGGCAAGACGGACCTGTTGGTGACATGGCTGTACAAACTGACCATCACCCAGAAGGACTACAACCTGGGCGCGGTTATCGGTATTCTGGTGTTTATTATCCTTGCAACTCTGTCACTGTTAACCTACCACCGTACAGGTGCCTACAAAGATGAGGGGGCGTTCCAATAATGAAAGCAAAAAGAATGATTACCAACGCGGCGTGTTATGTTTTGCTGACAATCCTGAGCATTATCTGGGTATTGCCGATCTTGTTCGTCATCCTTACCTCATTCCGCGAGGAGGGCGGCTCCTACAAGACCTATATCTGGCCTAAGGGGTTTACCCTGAATAATTACAAGGAACTGATCATGGGTGTCAACAGCAAGATATCCGGCGGTACCAATATCGACTTCACCAGATGGTTCTTTAATACCCTGGTGATCGCCATTTTCAGTACCCTGCTGTCCGCATTCTTCGTGCTGTGCGTATCCTATGTCATGAGCCGCCTGCGCTTTAAGATGCGCAAGAATTTTATGAACATTGCCATGATACTGGGAATGTTCCCGGGCTTCATGTCCATGATTGCGGTGTATTACATCCTGAAAGGTCTGGGACTGCTGGAGACAGGTGCCCTGAAGCAGCTGTCGCTGATACTGGTGTATTCGGGAGGCGCGGGACTTGGCTTCTATATGGCCAAGGGCTTCTTCGATACCATATCCCGGTCTATTGACGAAGCGGCTTATATTGACGGAGCTACCAAATGGGATACATTTATCAAGATTACCATACCGCTGTCCAAACCCATTATTACCTATACTTTGCTGACATCCTTCATGGGTCCCTGGGTGGATTACATTTTCGCGAAGGTTATCATGGGCAACGACACGAAGTACTATACCATCGCCATCGGTCTGTGGACCATGCTGGAGAAGGAGTATGTGGACTACTATTACACCCAGTTCTACGCGGGCTGTGTCCTGATTTCCATTCCCATTGCCCTGGTGTTCCTGCTGTCCCAGAGATGTTATGTGGAAGGCGTGGCCGGAGCCGTGAAAGGCTGATGAATGCATGTGCGCGCTGTCTGCGCAGTTCATGGAATGTTCGTGCCGGTGTGACAGGCCGGGGCCAAACCGGTTTGTCCTGTGCGCGGACCGCTCAATATGCATAAGGAAGTGTCTACAAATAACTGCTGCAAGTATATGGCAATTTTTATTGTATTTCCGGGCTTTTGCCTGAAGCAATTGCAGCAGTT
>CAJUFB010000063.1 GCA_910585805.1 uncultured Acetatifactor sp. | reverse complement strand
TGATGCCTGCATATTGGGTTTTATCGTTTTGAGTACTTATAATCCGACTTTAGGGGTATAATGAAATGAAAAGGGAGGCACGGAAATGGCGGTTTATGTATTTATACTGCACACCAATTGAATTTGCAGTGCAACCCGACTGCAGACCGCCAGCCAGGTATTTTCCCGAAGGCATCACTGTAAATCCTGGCGGTCTGCAGTATAATTTATGGGTGGGCTACGCACCCTGCGGAGTGGATAATGCACAAGGATTCGGAAATCGGGCGCGTTTTATCACTGTCCTGCACTCAGAGCACTATTTTGAGGAAGGGCGTGACTCCAACCGGTTTTACCGGTACCTGAACTGGGAATATCTGTACTGGTTTAAATATTCCCAGATGATCGATACCATGGTGGTTTCGACACAGGAGCAGAAAGAAAAACTGGCGGAAGATTTGAAAAAATATCAGTGCTTTGTTCCGGAGATTGAGGTGATACCGGCGGGAGGGATTGAAGGTCTGAAATACCCGGAAAAAGCCAGAAAGCCGTATTTGGAGTCAAAGGTATATTATTCCCGGGGAAACCGGGAAGTGATAGTCAGTCAGCCCCAAAATGATATGATTGCCCTGTTGGAGAACGGGGCCGTGAAATTCTTTTTTAATTCTTATCACCGATTCGTGGAATTTTATCTGGGAAAGATAGAAGGCGAAATCATATTATTTGTGCAGGGGGCAGAGCAGCGTGAACTGTTGGGGCTTGAGAGGAACGGAAAAAGTGCATGGAAATCGGTTTTATTTGCGGGCAGGGAGTTATGGGAGAACTATGTAAAGGCCGGGGGGAAAAACGGGTACAGGTTTTATGCCATACCGGAGAGGTATCCGGAGAACCATGCAGGCGGGAATGCCATGATCCTGACAGCTTCCGACCAGATTGAGAAGCTGGAAGAATTGGCTCAGGAATTGCCGGAAGTAATATTCCATGTAGCGGCGCATACACAGGTATCGGACAAACTGTATAAGCTGGCGGAGCGTGAAAACGTGAAGGTTTATCCCTGTATCAGCGGGGCAGGTTTGAAGGATTTGTGGGATAAATGTGATTTTTATCTCGATATCAATCACCGGAGGGAGATTGACGATGCGGTGAATGAGGCAAGCCAGAGAAATCTGCTGATTCTGGGATTTGAGAACACGCTGCATCACAGGGAAATAGTGGTGGAAGAATGTGTGTTCCTTGCAGAGGATTATGGGAAAATGGTGCTGGGGATAAAGAGTTTGCTGAAAGATACGGGACTGATGGCGCGGACACTGCTACAGCAGCAGGAAAAGAGAATGGCAATGTGGCAGAGTATTCTGCCATACACGTTTTCCGGACAGCAAGTTGAACTTGAAGATAAATAATTCCGGAAGAGAAAAGTACCTGAAAGATACGGTGCAGGCTGTGCCGTATCTAAATCATAGTGAAGAACCGAATAAGTTTTCCTTGCAATCCATCCCGAATCATGGACTCTGTTTCCAAGCCAAGAATTCAATTCTTACAGTATTCTAAAGACTGAACCAGTCTTTTCTGTAATTTATACCAATAGGTGCCATGCAAAAGCGTGGATTCTATCAAATCGAACTTGGCGAAAGCCTGTATCCCAGGGAACTTTAAGACACAGCCATAAGCAGGAAGGGAGAGCCGCCTTTCCTGGAGAACTGCTTGTGTCTCTGAGAAAGGAAAGGTGAATTCGTTATGAAAGAAACGAAAAAAGGAAGAAAACCAAGGAAAACCGAATATTTCGGAGGAAAAACCTTTCGTGTATACGGTGTCGATATACCGGAAGTAAAGGCTGTCCTGCCAACCAACATACCTTCTGTCAGGGCAAACGAACTGCGCCTGGACAATCTGTTTGAACTTGCGGAGGAAAATTGCGGAGACGGAATAATGCCTCCTGCAATTACCGGAGAATTTTCCGAATGTATTACTTCACAAAATTTTCATAAAGTATTACAGTAAAGTGATTGACAAATCCTGTAAAATGCGATAATGTTAGTAAGCTAACAATAATGGTTAGCGTGCTAACATTTTTTCTGTAAAATCCTATGAGGAAGATATTCCAGAAAAATATGTCCGACTCCAATGTTATGCAGATGGCAGCCGTAATAGCAGGAACTGAAAGGAGTAAAGAGAGAGGAAGCCGATGGAGGAGAAAAGAAGAATCGCATTTGTGCTGCGTGCCATCCACAATCAGATCAAGCTGATCATCCGCAAAAGTCTTCCAAAGTGTGAGGCGGGACCCAAAAGTCAGCTGCAGGGCGGTATTCTGGGCTATCTTTACCATCACAGAGAGCAGCCGGTGTACCAGAGAGACCTGGAAAAGGAATTCCGCATTTCCAGGGCCACTGCGACCAACACACTACAGGTAATGGAGCGTGAAGGCCTGATCGTGCGCAAAGCCCAGGACAGAGATGCCAGGCTGAAGCGGATTCAGATGACGGAAGAGGCTCTCCGGGGACATATACGGATTGAAGCCCACATGGAGATGATGGAAAAGTGCATTACCGAAGGGATGACGGAGGAAGAAGTCCGGCAGCTGTCCCGGCTTCTGGGAATGGCGATGAAGAATCTGGAGGGGCTTGCAGCGAAGTACGATGCTTTACCGCAGGAGAATGTTCCGGATTTTGGAGAAGAAAGGCAGGAGAGACAGGCGGGTCCCGTCAGGAAGCCTGAGAATATTTCACGGCATTTTGCCGAAACGGAGAGCTGCCCGGGAGAAGAAAATATCTGCACGACAAAACGGCAGAAATAAGAATAATAACGAAAGGAAGTGTGAAAATCATGCTAAAAACATTGGGAGCACAGATTAAGGAATTTAAAAAAGACTCCGTTCTGACCCCTGTTTTCATGATAGGGGAGGTAATCATGGAAACGATCATCCCGTTGCTGATGGCGTCCATCATCGATGACGGCGTGACAGCGGGCAATATGAAGCATATTTATCTGATCGGCGTACTGATGGTGGGGGCGGCGCTGTTAAGCCTTACCTTCGGCATTCTGGGAGGGCAGTTCGGTTCCCGGGCATCCGCCGGTTTTGCCAGGAACCTGAGGAAGGCTATGTATGAAAATATCCAGACCTTCAGCTTTTCCAACATCGATAAATTCAGCACCTCGGGACTGGTGACCAGGCTGACTACCGATGTGACGAATATGCAGAATGCATATCAGATGATTCTGCGTATGTGTATGCGGGCGCCGGCCACGCTGATCTGCGCCATGGTCATGTCCTTTGTCATCAGCCCACGCCTTGCCAGTGTATACCTGGTGGCAGTGATATTTCTGGCCTGCGTGCTGGGGCTGATTGTGAGCCAGGCCACGAAGCATTTTTCACAGGCGTTTCCGAAATACGATGCACTGAACGAAAGTGTGCAGGAAAACGTATCCGCAATCCGGGTGGTAAAGGCCTATGTCCGTGAGGAATACGAGGTAGAGAAATTCAAGAAGGCCAGCGACAACATATATAAAATATTCTGTAAGGCGGAGAGTATCGTCCTCTGGAACAACCCGGTGATGAACTTTACCGTATACACCTGTATCCTGGCAATCAGCTGGATGGGAGCACATATGATTATTCAGGATACCCTGACCACGGGGCAGCTGATGAACATGCTGACCTATTGTATGAATATTCTGATGAGCCTGATGATGCTGTCCATGATCTTTGTCATGGTCACCATGTCCATGGCAAGCGCCAGACGTATCTGTGAAGTGCTGGAGGAAAAAGCGGACCTTGCGAATCCGGAGAAACCGGCGGACCAGGTAAAGGACGGCAGCATCAAGTTCGACCATGTGTCCTTCAGCTATAAGAAAGATGCGGCGGACCCGGTTCTGAAGGATATCAACCTGGAAATCAAATCGGGTGAGACCATCGGTATTATCGGCGGTACCGGAAGCGCCAAGTCCAGCCTGGTGAACCTGGTCAGCAGACTCTATGATGTGACGAAGGGCGAGCTTCTGGTAGGCGGCATGAATGTGAAGGATTATGACATGGAAGCCCTCAGAAACCAGGTGGCGGTGGTGCTGCAGAACAATGTGCTGTTTTCCGGTACAATCCTGGAAAATCTGCGTTGGGGTGACATGGAAGCCACGGAGGAAGAATGCAGGCATGCCTGCGAGATGGCCTGTGCGGATGAGTTTATTCAGAAGATGCCCGACGGCTATAACACTTACATAGAACAGGGCGGCACCAATGTGTCCGGCGGCCAGAAGCAGAGACTCTGTATCGCCAGAGCTCTCCTGAAAAAGCCCAAAATACTGATTCTGGACGATTCCACCAGTGCAGTGGATACGGCTACGGACGCGAAGATTCGCAAAGCTTTCGCGGAAGCCATCCCCGGTACTACAAAGCTGATTATCGCCCAGCGAATTTCTAGCGTGGAGCATGCCGACAGGATTATCGTGATGCATGACGGCCAGGTGGATGGCTTTGGCTCCCACGAGGAACTGCTGAAAACCAACACGATATACCGTGAAGTTTACGACGCCCAGATGAGCGGCAGCGGCGACTTTGACGAGAAGAATTAACAGATAACCGGCAATACATTTTTGCTCAGGAAGTGTGTATTGCGGTCATGATAAGTCCGTATGTTTATCAAATCAACAAACAAGGGAAAGAATCAGCAAATGTGCTTATGAGTATAACTATGGGAAGCAGAATAAACAGTAGCAGTCTCAAAACGGAAGGATGTCCTGGAGATTACAGCCGTATACCATGCAGATGATGCAGAGGGAAAAGCCTTCCCCGATAAGGGTATCGTGATGAGGAGACGAAGCTGGATTTAAGAAAGCAGGAGGTTTCATATGTCTGAAGATAAGAACCAAAAAGCAAATCAGGCTCCGGGCGGACATGGACCGGGCGGCCCCAGGGGACGGGGACCCAGACCAAAGATAGAAAATCCGGGCATGCTTTTTAAACGTGTGATGAATTATACATTGAAAGATTACGCAATTGGATGGGTGGTTGTAGTCGTCTGTATCCTTGCATCCGTATACTGCAGCCTTCAGGGAACCATGTTCATGCGGACGCTGATTGACGATTATATCCTGCCTCTGATCGGAAAGGAGAATCCGCAGTTCGATGCCCTGGCATCGGCAATTTTCAGAGTGGCTGTATTTTATGCCATCGGCGTGGTGGCATCCTTTACCCAGTCCAGGATATTGATCAATATCGGACAGGGTACGCTCCGCAATATCAGGAACGATTTGTTTGAGAAGATGGAAGCTCTTCCGATTAAATATTTCGACACCCATGCCCACGGCGATATCATGTCCATCTACACCAATGATATCGATACCCTGCGGCAGCTGATCAGCCAGAGCATTCCCCAGCTGCTCAACAGTGTCATTACGGTGGTGAGCGTCTTTGTATGTATGCTGATTCTGGATATCCCGCTGACGCTGGTGACCCTGCTGATGGTAGGAATCATGCTGGTGGCGACGAAGAAGATCGGTTCCCTGAGCAGCCGGTATTTTGTGGCGCAGCAGAAGGCAATCGGTGCCCTGAACGGCTGTATTGAAGAGACCATGACAGGCCAGAAGGTGGTGAAGGTATTCTGTCATGAGGAGGAGAGCCTGAACCAGTTTAACGAATTGAATGAGCAGTTGTTTGAAAGCGCTTATCAGGCTAACCGTTTTGCCAATATCATGGGACCGGTGAACGCACAGCTGGGGAATTTAAGCTATGTGGTATGTGCCGTAATCGGCGGTATCCTGACCATTACAGGCGTGTCCGGCCTGACCCTGGGAGGCCTTGCCAGCTTTCTGAATTTCAATAAGTCCTTCAATATGCCCATCAACCAGGTGAGCATGCAGTTTAACAGCATCATCATGGCTCTGGCGGGGGCGGACAGAATTTTCAGGCTGATGGACGAGAAGCCGGAGGTGGATGAAGGCTATGTGGAACTGGTTAATGCGGTGAGAAAACCGGACGGAGAGCTGACGGAGAGCAGGGAGCGCACCGGGCTCTGGGCATGGAAGCATTATCACAAGGCTGACAACACGACCACTTATGTGGAACTGAAGGGAGATGTGGTCTTTGACCATGTGGACTTCGGCTACAACGATGACAAGATGATCCTGCACGACATCGAACTGTATGCCAAGCCCGGACAGAAGATTGCCTTCGTGGGAGCCACAGGCGCAGGAAAAACCACCATCACCAACCTGATCAACCGCTTCTACGATATACAGGATGGAAAAATACGCTACGACGCCATTAATGTAAACAAGATCAAAAAGGCGGACCTGAGACGTTCCTTAGGGATCGTGCTCCAGGATACCCATCTGTTCACGGGAACCGTCATGGAAAATATCCGCTACGGCAAGATGGACGCCACGGACGAGGAAGTGAAGAAAGCGGCAGTACTGGCCAATGCCCACAGCTTCATACGGCGTCTGCCCGACGGCTACGACACCATGCTCCACGGTGACGGCGCGAATTTAAGCCAGGGACAGAGACAGCTGCTTGCCATTGCCCGGGCAGCCATCGCGGACCCGCCGGTATTGATTCTGGATGAAGCCACCAGCTCCATTGATACCAGAACGGAGAAGCTGGTGCAGCAGGGTATGGATGCGCTGATGAAGGGCCGCACCAATTTCGTCATCGCCCACCGGCTTTCCACCGTCAAAAACAGCGACTGCATCATCGTCCTGGAACAGGGCCGCATCATCGAGAAAGGTACCCATGACCAGCTGATTGAGCAGAAGGGCAAGTATTACCAGCTCTATACAGGAAATGCTGTCACTTCATAAGCCGTCCTTTCTTAAGGAAGCGTCTACAAATAACCGCTGAAAGCTTGCAGCAATTTCTACTGTGTTTCCGGGCTTTTACCGAAACAGCCTGCAGCGGTTATTTTCCGGCAATTTCTAAGGAAGCGCCATGAAATATGTTTGTGGGAATCTGCCGTGAAACAGGGATATACAGCTGATATAAAAAGAATCGAAAAAACCGCAGCTCCGGAAAAGGGAATCGAAAAACCGGAACTGCGGTTTTTATTTTCCGCAGGATGAATTATGGCTGCAGGGCCATATAGGAATTGTGGTATTCCGGGCGATAGGTGACGTCCTCGTCAAACCAGTCGGGAGGGATAAAGTTCTCTGCGGCTTCCCTGCTGCCGAATTCCACTTCAGCCATGACAAGAGGGGCAAAGGGCGGGTCGAAGACATCCAGCTCTATGGTCAGAGTGTAATCGGACGGCGGTCCCGGGAACCCTTCCTTTTCATGGAAAGCAGGATTGGGAAGCGGGATCAGGTAGCGTTTTTTGGAGATGATCCTGCCATCGGACTTATCGCGCAGGTGATAGTAAGCATCGCGGTTCAGCGGCAGGTTGGATTCTTCCCTGGCCATCATGCCGCTGCCTTTGTAGGTCAGATAATACTGATCGTCCTCCTTGCGGACACGTACTACCGGAGAGGCGTTCAGGTAAGCCTGTTCAATGTGATGGAAAGGATATTCTTCCAGATCATCGGGCAGTTCACGGATTGTAAATTTACGTTCTATTTCCATAGCCATTTCTCACCTCCTTACATTTTATCGTTTCATTGCCGTTTTGGCATAATTGAAAAAGATACCAGTTCATTATAACATATTTTCCCGGAATTCCAAAGGTATGAATTGAAATATTTCCTTTTTGTGTGTATACTGTTATTGAAGTCCGGATGTTTCTGTCCCGCGAGAGCTGCGGATGCAATGTGACGGCAGGCTGCAATGCGTTCTGCCGCCGCATTTTGGGCAGTTGTGCAAGGCCTGCAGATTTCTGCTGTGGGACTGAGGGGAAACGGGAAAGCGCTGTCAGGATAGTTCACTGTGTCCGGACGGTTTCGCTTTGGAAAGTCAGGGCATACCGGAGATATACTCACGAGCGATGAAATTTGCCGCAATGTCCCCGGCATCTTTCGCTCGTGAGTCGGGATGCATGGCAAGTTTCAATGATCGTCAGTATATCTTATGGAAGAGAGGTTAAAGGGATGAAGAAAATAGCGATTTTTCTGGCGGAAGGCTATGAAGAGATTGAAGCATTGACCGTGGCGGATATCTGCCGCAGATGCGGGCTGGATGTCAGATTGGTTTCCGTCACGGAGGAGAGATGGGTGAGAAGCTCCCATAATGTGAACGTAGAGGCGGATCTGTGCTTTTCACAGGCGGATTTTGGGGAGTATGACATGCTTGTGCTGCCAGGAGGAATGCCCGGCACCAGAAATCTGGAGGCGCATGAGGGCCTGATGAGACAGGTGGATGCCTTCCATGCCGCCGGAAAATACATTGCGGCCATCTGCGCAGCCCCAAGCATTTTCGGACACAGGGGCATACTGAAGGGGAGAAAGGCATGCAGCTATCCCGGTTTTGAGAGTCATCTGGAGGGTGCGGAGGTGACGGCAGGGCCGGTGGAGGTATCGAACCATGTGATCACTTCCAGGGGAATGGGCACGGCCATTGATTTTGCGCTGGTTATTGCCGGGATTTTCTGCGGCAGGGATAAGGCAGAGGAAATGGCCAGGGCCGTGGTGTATAAAGACTGAAATTTGAGATCAGGAAAGAATGGGTTTAAGATGGAAAGAGACGGAAAAATCTATGTGGCAGGGCACAGGGGAATGGTGGGAAATGCCATCTGCCGCGCTCTTGCGAAAAACGGATATACGAATATCATTGTCAGGAGCCACGGGGAGCTGAATCTGTGCAGGCAGGATGAGGTGGAAGCCTTTTTTGCGGAGGAGAAGCCGGAGTATGTGTTTCTGGCGGCGGCCAAAGTGGGCGGTATTCTGGCAAACAGCGAAGCGCTGGCGGATTTCATGTATGAAAATATGATGCTGGAGATGAATGTGATACATGCGGCATGGCGGAATGGCTGCAGGAAGTTGCTGTTTCTGGGCAGCAGCTGCATCTATCCCCGCATGGCGCCTCAGCCTATGAAGGAAGACTGCCTGCTGACAGGGGAGCTGGAGAAGACCAATGAAGCATATGCGCTGGCCAAGATCTCGGGGCTGAAGTACTGTGAGTATTTAAACCGGCAGTACGGGACTGACTACATCAGCGTAATGCCCACCAATCTCTATGGTCCCAATGACAATTATCATCCCACCCACAGTCATGTGCTTCCGGCGATGATCAGAAGATTCCACGAGGCGAAGGAGTCCGGGGCGGCGGAAATCGTATGTTGGGGGACGGGAACGCCGCTGCGGGAATTTCTGTATGTGGATGACCTGGCGGATGCCTGTGTATTTTTGATGAACCATTACAGCGGGAATGAGACCGTGAATGTGGGGACGGGCAGGGAACTGTCCATCAGGGAGCTGGCGGACCTGGTGGCGAAGGTGGTTGGCTTTACCGGTGAGATCAGGTGGGATGCTTCCAAACCGGACGGCACGCCAAGGAAGCTTCTGGATGTCAGCAGGCTGGAACGGCTGGGATACCGCTGCACCACGGAACTGGAGGACGGTATCCGTATGGCTTACCGGGATTTCCTGGAGAATCCCATACGGGCAGAGCGCTGACAGGACAGGTTGTCTGTGAAGAGATGTGTTTGTAACAGGATATTGTAAAGGATGGTAATGAGAGAATGAAAGAGTATCGGAAGTATGCGGAAGAAATGCTGGAATTTATAGAGAACAGCCCTACCGCATTTCACGCTGTCGCGAATCTGAAGGCTGCCATGGCGCGGCAGGGGTTCAGACCCCTGGAGGAGACCGAGGCCTGGGAGCTGGCGGCAGGAGAAGGATATTATGTGACAAGGAACGATTCCTCGCTGATCGCATTCCGGCTTCCTGCAGGCGGAAAGACAGCAGGCTTCCACATTGCGGCATCCCACGGGGATTCTCCCACTTTTAAGGTGAAGGAATCTCCGGAGATGGCGGCGGAAAACGCATATGTGAAATTAAATACGGAAAAATACGGCGGAATGATACTTTCCAGCTGGTTGGACAGACCTCTGTCCGTGGCAGGTCGTGTGGTGGTAAAGGGGGAGAAAGGGATCGAGACCAGACTGATCAATATTGAGGAAGATCTGATGGTGATCCCCAGCCTGGCAATTCATATGAGCCGGGATACGCCGGCCAAGGGAGAGTACAATCCTCAGGTAGACATGCTTCCGCTGTACGGAACATGCGACGGGGAGAAGGGCAGCGATGCCGGCAGGCATATGTTTATGGAGAGGGTTGCCAAAGCGGCGGGAACGGAAGCAGACGGGATTCTGGGGCATGACCTGTTTCTCTATGTCCGGGACAAGGGAAGGATACTGGGAGAAAACGGGGACTTTGTCCTTTCTTCCAGACTGGATGATTTGCAGTGCGCATACACATCGTCCAGGGCGTTTCTGGAGAGTGTACCGGAAGACTACATCAATGTCTGCGTGGTGTTCGACAATGAAGAGGTGGGAAGCGGTACGAAACAGGGCGCAGCTTCCACCTTTCTGGAGGATGTGCTGTGGCGCATCGGGGAGAGCCTGGGACTGAGCAAAAGCGAGTACCTGCAGCTGATCGCGGGAAGTTTTCTGATCTCGGCGGACAACGCCCATGCGGTGCATCCCAACCATCCGGAGAAGGCAGACCCAACCAACCGGCCTTTTCTGAACAGAGGGATCGTACTGAAATTTCATGGCAGTCAGAAATATGCTACGGACGCCGTATCGGCAGCGAAGATCAGAACACTCTGCCAGCAGGCGGGAGTGCCCTGCCAGACTTACGCAAACCGTTCCGACATTGCCGGAGGCTCCACTCTGGGGAACATCTCCACCGCCCATGTATCAGTCTCCAGCGCGGATATCGGACTGCCGCAGCTGGCCATGCACTCCGCGGTGGAGACGGCAGGAGTGAAAGATACGAAATATGCTGTGGATATGTTCCGGGTATTTTTTGCCGGGTAAGGAAGTGTCTGCAAATAACTGTCGCAAGTTTATGGCAATTTATATTGTATTTCCGGGCTTTTGTCTGGAGCAATTGCAGCAGTTGTTTTCCGGCAATTACTAAGGAAATGTCAATAGATTATCAGAAAAAGCCATTTTACCGCAGCATGTTTGCGGTAAAATGGCTTTTTTGGCGTCGGCATTATTTCTTTTCGGCAGGAAAGAAGACAAAGAATGTACTGCCTGTGGTGTCATCCTCAAAATATTCCATATAAGAGATGGAATACTCCGTCTCGCCTGCGGGTACTTCAAAGACCAGAAGTCCGGTGCGGCTTTCGTCTTTGGACAGTTCATACTCTGAGGGAAGCACATCATCGCCCAGGCTGGTTCCCTCCTCAAGGTAGAAGGTAACAGGATAGGCAAAGGCATCTTCCGCATCGGAACTCCACTGTACCTGAAAATCATTGTCGAACATGGGAATGGTTTCGCCGAAGGTGTTTGTGACGGCTACTTCGGCGACAAGCAGTTCGTATCCGGCCTGAGGTGTGTAGTCTTCATAGGAGTCACAGAGATACGCGCTGTTTACAATGTAGTCAAAAAAACTGCTGCGCATGATGTCTCCCAGTTTTCCCTCAGCGTATCCGTCCTGGTCGGGGGTGATCACATTGTCGCCTCCAAAGCTGCATCCGGCAAATGATACCGCCAGAAAGGCGGCGCATAAAAGGGAAGTAATTTGTTTCTTCATGATTTTGGTTTCCTTTCTGTCTGAACATGATATGAAATATTTTAGCACGTTTCTTCAGGAGAGACAATTTGTAATATGTAGAAAAAGCCACAAAAAGAGTACCGGTAGTTGGACAATTTGTTTTAACCGGGAGGCATAAGGAAGTGTCTGCAAATAAACGCTGCAAGTTCATGGCGGGTTTTATTGTATTTCCCGTTTTTTGCCCGAATAAGCAGCAGCGGTCATTTTCCGACAATTACTAAGGAAATCTTAATACTCCCACAGTCTGAAGGAAGGAGAGTATTAGGAAAATATTAGGATACCGCGCCTGGAAGTTATGTAAAATAATGTTCATGGATGCAGATGCATGCGAAATCGGGACCGGCGGGCAGCCGCATGGTTTTCCCGGGACTTACGGGTATGGATGCCCGGGGCGGGAAATCCTGCGCCGAAAGAGGCGGGATGCGGGGGGCTGCGGAACTGGAACAGGAGGGTGAAAGGTGAAGTATGGAAAAGGGATTGCCGTGCTGCTGTGCGCGGCGCTGCTGGCGGGAACGCTGGCAGGATGCGGAAGGAAAGGTTCGGAAAACGGAGAGACAGGTACCGGCATGGAGCCTGTAAAGGGAAGATACGTGGAGACGGAAGAGGCGTTGCCAAAGCAGCTGGAGGAATGGACGGTGAAGCAGCTTTTTATGGAAGAAGGTAAGCCCCATCTGGTTGCCGTGAGAAAGGAAGAGGGAAAACTTGTCTTTCAGGAGTGGGCGCAGACGGAGGAGGGCTTTGCCGACGTGACCGCCGACTGGATGGCCGGACTGGCGCTGCCTGTCTCCGGGGAATGGACGGAAGTGCGGCTGCTTGTGCCGGGGGAAGGAAAGCGCTGCCTTTACGCAGGCTATGCGGAAGAGGGGGAAGATGATTTCAAAGCCCATCTGTGGACGGAAGAAAACGGGGAGGCGAAGGAGATTACCCCGGAGAAATGGAAGACATTGGATGAGGAATTGGGCGTCTATGAGATGCTCACAGGGATCGTAGCCCTGGAGAACGGTACATTGGCAGCAATCTCCTTCACTTCCGCGTATATCCTGGACGGACAGGACGGAACCGTGCTGGAAAGCGGGGAGATCACCGCGCAATATGACAATGTCCTGTCTGACGGGGAAAATGTATGGCTCTATGCCACATATTCCGCCGGTGCCGGACTTACGTTTGAAAGGTGGAGGGAAGGCAGAACGGATGACGCTGTTTCTGTTACTTTTTCAGAGGGAGACGGCCAGATGCGGTTTTGCCCCATGAAAGACGGTACTCTGTTTCTGGCGGGAGAGGAGGGCATTTTCCGCGGAACGGGAAGCGCGGAGTCCGGGGACGGGATCAGCTGGCAAAAGCTTCTGGCGGGAGTGGAGACGGATTTTTCCTTGTCGGACCGCTGGTGTACAGAGATCGCGGCCGGGGAAGACGGAACCATATACGCTTTGTTTCAGAAATCCGGCGGAGGTTCCCTGCTGAAAAAATATGAATATGATCCAGAGGCGGTGATCGAAGTCACGGAAGAATTAAAACTGTATACCGTCTATGAGAGCAACCTCTTAAATCAGGCTGCCGCCATGTACCACAGAGAGCATCCGGAGGTCATGATTACAATAGAATACGAATATCCCCGGTATTATTATGACGAGACCGACTACAGCGCAGTATACCAGAAGCTCAATACCATGCTTATGGGGGAGGAGGCGCCTGATATCCTGGTGATGGATCATCTGGATATGGATTCTTATGCGGAGAAAGGGCTGTTGGAGGATATCAATGATGTAGTGGGGCCCATGGAAGAAAACGGAGAGCTTCTTTCCAATATCACATCCGCTTACCTGCAGGAGGACGGCCGCCGGTATGTGGTGCCTCTGGAATTCGCTTTCAATATGGCGGTGGGCAGGGATATCACGGCTGCCGACATGGCCTCTGTGGAAGCGCTGGCTGCATTTCTCTCCGGACAGAATGTCAGTTATATGGGCCCGCTGACCGTAAGCGAGCTGGTGGATCGTTTCTATCCTTATTTCTGCAATGAGATCGTGGACGGAAAGCAGCTGGACAGGGAGACTCTGGGCAGATATCTGGAGGCTTTGAAAACCATCGGGGATAACTGCGGGATACTGGATACCCGGGATAAGGATGAGCGCGCTTACAATATGTGGGAGCTTGCATCGGAGGCGAAGCTGGCTTTTGAAGAGGTGGAAGGTTTTAACAATGCAATGTTCCCTCTGGCGATCATGGACTTTATCCAGGGAGAATTTGCCGCCTTTGAGAATTGCTTTATTCCCATGGTGCAGACGGGGATCTGTACAAAAAGCGGCTATAAGGACAGGGCGAAGGATTTTCTGGAATATCTTCTTTCAGAGAGCGTTCAGCAGACAGATGCCTATGGCGGATTTCCGGTAAACACGGCCGCCCTGGAGCAGAGTGCCCGCAGAGACAGGTCTGAGGCGGAGGCGGAAACCGAGATCGTGGCAGACGGGGCGGCGGTGGAGTTCCGGATTGAAGCCTATTCTCAGGAGACGGCGGATAAGCTGACTGCCGTGTGCGCGGGACTGGAAAAAAGCGCAGGCGAGGACGAGAAGATCCGGGAGGTGCTGACGGAAGTCATGGAAGGATATCTGAAAGGGGGACAGTCCCTGGAGGATACGCTCCAAAAGGCGGAAGACGGGCTGAAGATGTATCTGGCGGAATAGACCTTCGGAGAGTGGGGACAGCCTGTCCGGCGCCGGACGGGCTTCCTTTCAGAAAAAAGACGTAAAAATTGAAAAAAAAGAGTTGACTTTTGGCGTGTGAGGTGGTACTATAACAACTGTGCAAAGCGCAGGCGGAAGTGTCGGAACTGGCAGACGAGCAAGACTAAGGATCTTGTGGCAGCAATGCCGTGTGGGTTCAAGTCCCATCTTCCGCAGTTTGACAGCGCGGAACAGAACATATTCAGTTCGGTTTTTGCGCTTTTTTGCAGTAAATGAGAATAACTGCAAACTTAACGATTTTCCTGTGAAATCGACGGTTTGCAGTTTTTTTTTTGCTATCAGCATATCTTTTACTTTTGCTTGATGTTTCGAAGAGAGATTGCTATAATGGAATTGATGTCTGAAGGTGCCGGGCAGATGTATGACGGGTAAGACAGTTCCGAAGTTTCAGTTTTCATGTTCAGGAGGAAGTGGCAGGATGAAGAAGGATAGAAAAGAAGATAAGTCAATTCGTTTTCTGATTTTCAGTATCATTGGAGTCTCTGTCCTGATCGTCGGATTATTTGCATTGCTGTCCGCTTATATGAGTAAAAAGAGTTCGGAGACCATTGAAGAGGTGGGCAAGCTCTATATGAACGGAATGAATGAGCAGATCGTTCTGCACTATGAGACGATCATCGGACTTCGCCTGTCCCAGGTCAGCGCCATGGCGGAAACTGCATTCACCGATACGGAGGACAGGGAGGGACTTCTGCGTGACCTGGAATACAGTGCCGCTGCCAGGGGTTTTTCCTGTCTGGCGCTTTGCGCGGCGGACGGCGAGCTTGAAATGATCTATGGGGATGTGAGCGAGGTACTGGATCAGGAGCATTTCCTCCGGAGCATGAGTCTGGGAGAGCAGAGGATTGCCGTGGGAAGAGGCGCGCAGGGAGACGGTGTGGTCCTGATGGGAGCGCCCTTTGTCTGCGAGATGGCGGACGGAAAGGAAAGTATCTCCCTGGTCGGGGGATTCTCAACGGAATATATGAAAAGCGTTCTCTTCCTGGATGAGGAAGAGGCGTTGGTGGATTCCTATATCATACGTGAGGACGGCACCTATGTCCTCCGGAGCAACGAAATGGCGCACAAAAGTTATTTTGAAAGCGTCTATGAGCTTTTCGGCAGCCAGGAGAAAGCGGTTGCGGAGCAGTATGTTAACGAATTGCAGGCTGCAATGGAGCGGGGAGAGGATTTTTCCGCGGTTCTGAGCGGGGAAGGATCAAGATTCCATTTGTATTGTGTGAATCTTCCGTACAGCGAGTGGTATCTTGTGACGGTTCTGCCGTTTGACTCCCTCGATATACTGATCCGGGAGATGGGGCAGGACTGGACCCATATGGTCTATGTTGTATGCGGGATCGTGATGGTGGCGCTGCTGCTGGTATTTGCCCAGAGCCTTCAGATCGCGAGAAAACAGATGGCTGCGTTGAAGGCTGCCAGCGAGGAAGCCAATCGGGAGCGCAGCGCCGCGGAAGCTGCCAGAAGGGATGCGGAGCATGCCAACAAGGCAAAAAGCGAATTTCTGTCCAATATGAGCCATGATATCCGGACGCCCATGAATGCGATCGTGGGCATGACCACCATTGCCATCGCCAATATGGGTAATATGGAACAGGTGCAGAACTGTCTGCGGAAGATCGCGCTGTCCAGCAAACATCTGCTGGGACTGATCAACGACGTATTGGATATGTCCAAGATCGAGAGCGGAAAAATGACTTTGAATGTGGATCAGGTATCACTGCGGGAGGTTATGGACAGTATTGTAAGCATAGTACAGCCCCAGGTTAAGGCGAAGAAGCAGGCGTTCCACATATTTATCAACGATATTTCGGCGGAAAATGTATGCTGTGACAGCGTAAGGCTGAATCAGGTGATGATCAATATATTGGGCAACGCAGTAAAGTTCACACCGGAGGAGGGGTCTATCACGGTTTCCCTGTATGAGGAGGATTCTCCTAAAGGCGAGGATTATATAAGGACTCATCTGATCGTGAAAGATAACGGTATCGGTATGTCGGAGGAATACCAGAAGAAGATATTTGATTCATTCAGCCGGGAGGATACGACGAGGGTTCAGAAGACAGAGGGCACCGGCCTTGGGATGGCGATCACGAAATATATTGTGGATGCCATGGAGGGAACGATCCGGGTGCGGAGTGCGCTGGGGGAAGGCAGTGAGTTCCATGTGGTGCTGGATCTGCTGAAAGCGGTTGTGCAGGAAGCGGATATGGTACTTCCGGACTGGAAGATGCTGGTGGTGGATGACGATGAACAGCTGTGCGAAAGTGTTGTTGCATCTTTGAAATCCATCGGTGTCACCCCGGATTGGTGCCTGAATGCGGAGACGGCTATCAGGAAAGTGGAGGAGCGTCATAACCGGCATGACGATTACCAGATCATTCTGCTTGACTGGAAGCTTCCGGATCGGGACGGAATTGCCACGGCCCGTGAGATCCGCAGGCTTTACGGAAATGATATACCGATCCTGCTGATATCTGCCTACGACTGGAGCGAGGTCGAGGATGAGGCAAAGGAAGCGGGCGTGACGGGATTCATAGCGAAGCCTCTTTTCAGATCCACCTTGTTTTACGGGCTGCAGCCTTATGTGGGAGATGTTTCAGCAGGGAAGGAGATCGAAGAGTCTTCCGCGGCGGATAAAGTGGTTCTGGAAGGCAGGAGGATACTGCTGGCGGAGGACAATGAGATCAACTGGGAGATTGCCAGTGAACTGCTCTCGGCACTGGGGCTGGAGCTGGAATGGGCGGAGAACGGGAAGATATGCCTGGAGAAATTCAGCCAGTCACCGCTGTATTATTACGACGCGATCCTGATGGATGTGCGGATGCCGGTGATGAACGGATATGAGGCGACGGCTGCCATCCGCGCTCTGGACAGGAAGGATGCGGCGTCCCTGCCTATCGTGGCGATGACGGCGGATGCCTTTGCGGAGGATGTGAAGAAATGCATGGACAGCGGCATGAATGCGCATGTGGCGAAACCCATTGATGTAAAGGAAGTATGCCGTCAGCTGGAAAAATTTTTGTAAAAAATTACATTTTCCTCTTGCATTTTTTTCTCAGCGTGTTACAATAGAGGACATGGAAGCATAGCTCAGCCGGGATGAGCGTTCGCCTCACACGCGAAAGGTCAGGGGTTCGAGTCCCCTTGCTTCCATTTTCTATTGGTCTGGAAAAGTGTTGGAAGAGGGTGAAATTCTTCTTGACACCGGATTGTATTTGTGTTATAGTGATTAAGCGTGTGGAGAGCACACCGCAGCAAGCAGAGTATCCACTCTCACCTTACGGCGATTGGGCTGGTAAGCGTTACTTTTTCAACTGTTTTGCACAGGGAGATTTTGTGTGTTTTGTTGAGCGAGTTTAAGTGGGTAGCGTTGCTATCCGCTTTTTTTATATTTATCAATACATTTGTATGGAGGTACAAAACCATTAGCGATTTAATGATTAACGAACAGATTAGGGACAGAGAGGTGCGTCTGATCGGTGCAGACGGTGCGCAGCTTGGCATTGTGTCTTCCAGGGAAGCCATGCGGCTGGCAGAGGAGGCAGGTCTGGACCTGGTGAAGATCGCCCCTACAGCAAAACCGCCCGTGTGCAAGATTGTGGACTATGGCAAGTTCAAGTATGAACAGGTTCGGAAGGAAAAGGAAGCCAGGAAGAAGCAGAGGACCATTGAGATCAAGGAGATCCGCCTGTCTCCCAATATCGACACCAACGACCTGAATACCAAGATAAATGCGGCGAGGAAGTTTCTTACCAAGGGCGATAAAGTAAAGGTGACCCTGCGTTTCCGCGGCCGTGAGATTGCCCATATGAGTAATAGTAAGCATATTCTGGATGATTTTGCAAAAGAACTTTCCGATATTGCCGTAATGGAGAAGGCGCCCAAGGTGGAAGGCCGCAGTATGACAATGTTTTTAACTGAAAAGCGTTAGGAATATCCGCCGGGCGGCTCCGGAGCAGGCGCTGGATATCCGGGACATGCGTCCGGCAGGTTCTTTGGCTGAAGAAGTTAAAATAGATAATTTAAAGTATAGGAGGAAGTAGTTATGCCTAAAATGAAGACAAGCAGGTCAGCTGCAAAGCGTTTTAAAGTAACAGGAACCGGTAAATTGAAGAGAAATAAGGCTTATAAACGTCATATCCTGACCAAGAAAAGTGCCAAGACAAAGCGTAATCTGAGAAAGCCTGCCATGACAGATGCAACCAATGTAAAGAACATGAAGAAGATTTTACCTTATCTGTAGGACACAGGCGGGAAGCAGACATTTATACTGCGCCCCGGTTGAATTTGCAGTACAACCCGACTGCAGACCGCCAGCCAGGTATTTTCCCGGAGGCATTACTGTAAATCCTGGCGGTCTGCAGTATAAAAAAGCGGTTATGGAATAATGTTAGGAGGAGATCAGGAATGGCAAGAATCAAAGGCGGTATGAACGCCAGGAAAAAACATAACAGAGTATTAAAGCTTGCAAAAGGATACAGAGGAGCAAGGAGCAAGCAGTACAGGATCGCAAAGCAGTCCGTTATGAGAGCGCTTGCCAGCGCTTACGCGGGCAGGAAAGAGAAAAAGCGTCAGTTCAGACAGCTCTGGATCGCACGTATCAATGCGGCTGCCAGGATCAACGGTCTGTCATACAGTAAATTTATGTACGGCCTGAAGCTGGCAGGTGTGGAGATCAACAGGAAGATGCTGGCTGAGATGGCAGTGAACGATGCGGAGGGCTTCAAGACTCTGGCAGAGCTGGCCAGGAGCAAGGTGGCATAAGCCGTATTTTGCAGGACATGATGGCTGTGAGCGAAGGAAAAGGCAGTCTATAATGATGACAGGAACCCGGCGGAAAAGTCTGCCGGGTTTTGTTATGCGTTTTTCGCGATCGATCCTGGGCGTTCCTGTAAACGGACGAGTAACGGTTCGGTGTCCTGTGGGAACTGTTACACGGATGACGGAATTTTCAGAAGAAAGTTTGATCATGTCTTGTAGACTGTCCTTGTATCATGATATAATGATTTTATCGGGGCGGGGATATCTGCTCCGAAACAGGCAGGTTTCTATACAGACAGTTCCTTAGACGGAGTAATAAGGGAAGGAGGATATCATGAGGAAAATACTGATCGTTGTGGACATGCAGAATGACTTTATTGACGGTGCATTGGGGACGAAAGAGGCAGTGGGCATTGTTGACAGGGTGGCGGCGAAGATAGCAGGCTTTGACGGCAGGATACTTGCCACGCTTGACACGCACCATGAAGATTATCTGGAGACGGCGGAAGGGAAGAAACTGCCGGTACCCCATTGCATCAGCGGCACCCGAGGATGGCTGCTTCATGAGAAAGTGCTGTATGCATTGTCGGATAAGGATTATAAGACCATCGAGAAGCCGACTTTCGGTTCCACGGCTCTGGTGGAAGAACTGCGCAGGCTTCGGGAGAAGGAAGAGATCGCGGTGGAAATGGTCGGATTGTGCACGGATATCTGCGTGGTGTCCAATGCGCTTCTGCTGAAGGCTTATTTCCCGGAGGCAGGGATTTCCGTGGATGCTTCCTGCTGCGCAGGAGTTACGCCGGAGACGCACACGGCGGCCCTGGAGACCATGAAGATGTGCCAGATCGACATCATCGGAGGATAAGGCAATGGCATTTTATTTCCTTGCGGATACGCATTTCGGGCATGAGAATGCGCTGGCGTTTGACAACAGGCCTTTTCAGACCATCGAAGAGCATGACCGGGCTTTGATGGAAAACTGGAACGGTGCCGTAGGCCTGGACGACGAGGTGTTCATACTGGGAGATATCAGTTGGCTGAATGCCTCGAAGACCATAGAGATCGTAAAGGTGTTAAACGGCATCAAACATCTCATAGTAGGAAATCACGATAAAAAGTTGCTAAAAAACAGAGAATTCAGGTCCCTGTTTGCGGAGATAACGGATTACAAGGAGATTTACCTTCCGGATAAGACCGGGATCGTGCTCAGCCATTATCCCATTCCCTGTTTTAATCAACATTATTATGGCTGGTATCATTTATACGGGCATGTTCACATCAGTTTTGAGTGGAATATGATGGAACGTGTAAAGTATGAGATGGAGGCGCTCTATGATAAGCCATGCAGGATGTTTAACTGCGGAGTGATGATCGACTATATGGGGTATACGCCCAGGACTCTGGAGGAGATCGTGCAGAGGCAGAAGGGGGAACCGGGATGAAGGTTCTCCTTTCTACGGTGAACCTGACATATAAAAATACCGCACATTACTTCTTCAAAGAGGAATGTGCGGCATTTTTAGAGAGCAGATAATGGGAGTCGAACCCACCCCCTCAGCTTGGGAAGCTGATGTACTACCGATATACTATATCTGCATTTCTTTCTGACAGATATTATTATAGCACCTCCGGAGACATTTGCCAAGTACTTTTTTGTGAAATGTGAAATTTTTTTGCGGCAGATGCAGATATGGTTGTACGAGCCGGAACGGTTTGACTATTGGGGCTATCTGTGGTAAGCTTTATCCATCAAGGTACGGAGGGTGACAAGGATGGAATTTAGCAGGCATAAAATCAGGCAGATCAGGCATTTGATGCTGTTGGGGACTTTTCTGGTGCTGGTACTTATTTACAGCGAAAAGGTATTTGAGGGAATTGTTTTTCTGTTTGGCATATTGTCTCCGTTTCTGGTGGGAGGGGTGATTGCATTTGTGCTGAACATTCCCATGCGGGCATTTGAGGAGAAGCTTTTGGCCCGATGGAAAGGGAAGAGCGCGCAGAAACTGAAGCGGCCTGTCTGCATGGTGCTTTCACTGATCTCTGTTGTGCTGGTGATCACGGTGGTGATAGGGACGGTAGTGCCTCAGGTGGCTTCCACAGCCTCAGAAGTGGGCAAGAAGATTCCGGCATTTATGGACAGTATCATAGAGGAGCTGGACAAGCTGACGAAGAAATATCCGGAACTGGCAGAACAGGTCAGCAAGCTGGAAAAACTGGAGATGAACTGGGAATCCGTAGTGAACAGTATATTTGACTTTCTGAAAAACGGCGCGGGAGATGTACTGAATTCAACGGTGAACGTGGCCAGCGGCATTATTTCAGGAGTGGTAAATGCTGTAATATCGTTTATATTTGCACTGTATATCCTTTCGCAAAAAGAGGTTCTGGCCGGCCAGGGGCGCAGGGTCCTGACAGCCTACTTGCCGGAAGCCGTCAGCAGTAAGACCACGGAGGTCTGCAGTCTGCTGTACAGGAATTTCAGCAGCTTTATTACCGGGCAGTGCCTGGAGGCGGTGATTCTGGGGACGATGTTTGTTATCTCCATGACACTGTTCAGAATGCCTTATGCGCTGATGGTGGGGGTACTGATCGCGTTTACGGCGTTGATTCCCATTGTGGGCGCGTTTATCGGCTGCGCGGTAGGGGCATTTCTGATTCTGATAGACGACCCGCTTCTGGCATTGTGGTTTATCATACTGTTTCTGGTGCTGCAGCAGATTGAGGGAAATCTGATCTATCCCAGGGTGGTGGGAAATTCTGTGGGATTGCCGGCTATCTGGGTGCTGATGGCGGTCAGTGTGGGCGGCAGTCTCTTTGGAGTATCAGGGATGTTGTTCTTTATACCGCTGATGTCTTCGTGCTATGCGCTTTTGCGGGAGAGCGTGAACAGACGCAATGCGGGGAAAAGGATACCTGTATTGGCCGGGGGACAGGTTCCGAGGCCGGAGGGAGAGAATCCGCAGCGGCAGAGGCCGGGAGAGAGGAAAGGCCATGCCGAAGCAAAGGCCGGAACAGGTGAAGGCCATGCCGAAGCAAAGGCAGGAGAGAGGAAAGGCCGGAACAGGTGAGGCCATGCCGGGGCGAAGGCAGGGTTGGGGAAGGATATACGGAAGTGAAAATGAATGCATCTTTTTTCTTGTTCTCAGCTTTCTGATTTGCAGCTTTCAGCCAGAATTCTTAAGTAAATTAAGCAGGTATATTTTCCGAAAAAACTGAATATGGCATTGATATTAAGTGAGATTAAGTGAATAATGGAACAGGATTAAGAAAAACGGAAAGCTGGCGGTGCATAAGGAAGTGTCTGCAAATAACTGCTGCAAGTTTATGGCAATTTTTATTGTATT
>CAJUFB010000062.1 GCA_910585805.1 uncultured Acetatifactor sp. | reverse complement strand
TTATGGACTGGAATCTGTCTGCCATTAACCTATTGGTTTGGTTTCCGTTCTGCGCAGACAATGGGGCTTATTACAGTTATTCCCATGTTCTATTTTGTTAAGTATTTTGAAGACGGGGCTGGATTTTCTGCTATGACAAGTTCCATACTCTCTTATGCTGTTGCGGCAGGGATTGCAGTAATTGTCCTCTTTATAGTTTCAATGATAGTAAGCATGATAGGTTATAACAGAAAAAAATAGAAGCTGTAAACCATGCACCGCCCTATGTGGGAGAAAGGGGAATCATCTATGCCTTGCTCAGAAGCGTACATGTCACGGGAGTCAAAAGGGTAAAACTT
Source organism: uncultured Acetatifactor sp. (assembly GCA_910585805.1). Classification (GTDB taxonomy): domain Bacteria; phylum Bacillota; class Clostridia; order Lachnospirales; family Lachnospiraceae; genus Acetatifactor. Next base: position 22,147 of record CAJUFB010000062.1, on the reverse strand, counting down.
TTCTTCTGTGAGGTATTCAAGGTCTATTTCTTTTTGCCGCCGTCTGCTCCTGTAACGTAACGTTTAAACTCCAGTCGTAACAGTTCAGACAGCCCCTCTCGCAAAGTCAAAATTGCGCTCTGTGCAATTTTGCGAGACTTGCGGGCGCCAAAATGCATTCTTTTCGCGTTTTGTGTGCATTCTCGTAACAGTTCAGCGCCCTGTCTGAACTGTTACCTTCAGTCTCTTTAAATCTCTTTAAATCTTTCAAAAAACAGTTGACAAATGGAATCGCATGTAGTAAAATAAATCTTGTCCTTAAGGAATGGACGTATGCGATAGTGGCTCAGTTGGTAGAGCGCCACCTTGCCAAGGTGGAAATCGCGGGTTCGAGTCCCGTCTATCGCTCTTTTAAATAGCGGAATCTCATAAAATATGGGATTCCGTTATTTTGTGTTTCTATAATCCTGTAGACAATTGCAGACAATACATTTGTTCTACTGTATTTCCTCAGCTAAAAACAGTGGCCCGGATTTCCATCAACATTCCGGAAAAATTTAGTTCCAAACAACTCCACATAATCAAAAAATTTTCAAATTCCATACTGTTTATACAGCTCGTGACGTCTTTCACGGTTTCCTGACACGGCTTCTATGTCATCAAACTTTTTCTCTTTCAGGAGCGTTTGTATCAGGTTCGCCAGACGTGTTTCTCCTCTATTTTCTCCTCTTATCTCTCCTCTTGCTTCCAACATATCGATATATTCACACATAACAATCTCCTTCCCTTCTTTCTGCTTTTTCAACAGATCCTCTACCTGGTCAGTAAACCGGGTATCCCCGGTAAGCGCCTCCATCATCTCACACAGTGCTTCCACATGGATAATCTTCTGATTCCTGCGTTTTTCGAAGCTTCCTTCATTCAGATAATCCACCACAAATCCCAGGTCACTGGTAAAATACTCCCTGACATTCTGCATTTTCCGGGAGAGCATTCCAATGTAATACGCAATCTCCCGCTTTTCCTTTTTTGAATTTTTAAGCAGGAATTTTCCGAATTACAAGAATTGCATCTTTGATGTTCAGAATCTGTGTGTATTTAGAAAATCTGCTGACCTAATACTATCACGAATTTAGATTTATTTCAACATATTTCGTGATACACTTTTACGCAAAAAATACGGCATCGCCAGAAGCTGCGATGCCGCACATCATTTCTACTTTCCCCGATAACTACAAATACTTCACTCTGCTTTCGTCCAAGTATCCTCTTGCAGCCGGCTCTTCGTCAGCCCTTCCCACTGCCACTACCGCCAGAGGAACGCTTTCCACATCCAGGATTTTCTGCATCGCTTCAACCCTGTTGGCCAAAGGATAACATCCGCACCAACAGGTCCCGTACCCAAGCTCCTTCGCTGCAAGCAATATATTTTCCACGGCAGCCCCGCAGTCCTGAGGCCAGAATCCCGGACAGATATTCTCCTGTACCTCCGGTTTGCCGCAAACCACGATTGCCAGCGGCGCTGTCTGCAGCATCTGGGTATAAGGCATGGCTTTCATGACCTGCTCCTTCACTTCCCGGCTCTCTATCACCACGAATTCCCATGGTCTGGTATTGCAGGCACTGGGAGCCATCATGGCAGCTTCCAGCAGCTGCCGGATATCTTCTCTTGGAACAGGAATATCCGTCCTGTATTTGCGGATACTCCTGCGGAATTTAATTGCTTCCAATGTGTTCATACTGCCATACTCCTCATTTCTATTGATACTGTAGACGCTTCCTTACAGACTGGCATCCACCTGAGCACCCTTGATATCCTCCGCAACCAGATTCATCCTGCTCACCATATCCTGAATCTCCTGCTGTACCTGCGCCTGGACATTCTTCAAATCAGCCATCTCCTCCACAGGCATTTCTTCCATGAGCCTTTCCAGTTCCTTCTCCCGCTCTTCGCGTTTCTCCAGAACTTCCTCCTGCTCTTCCTTTTTCTCCTTGATGGCCTCGGCTTCTTCCTTCTTCTCTTCCTGCTCCTCATCAATATGGTCCTTCGCTTCCTCTGTCACCATACCGATGATTTCATTCCGGGCGGCTTCCATCACTTCTTCCGCCTGTTTTTGGGCATCTGTCATGGGATGGACTTTCCGCTGTTCCTCACGGATTCCGCGGATAACGGCGTTCTCCTTCTCGATCCCCGCTTTGGCCTTGTACGCAACAAGCTGATGGCTCCCGATTTCTCCGTTAAGCTCCAACTGACGCTGCTGATATTCCGTCAGTTCTTTTCCCTGAAGCCTGAATTCATATAGGCGCTCACTCTCTTCCTCTGTCAGTTCCACCCCTGAAACCGGACTGTTCGCCGCCTGTTCCTTCAGCAGCAGATCCAGGTACTGCTGTTCCTCACTGTCGGCATCTACTCCATAGACATCCCTCAGGGCCTCGCTTTCTTCCCTGATTTCCGCTATCCTGTCCTGCGCTTCTTTATAAGTAACCTGCAGATTCCTGCGGCGCTCCCTGCTCTCTTCAACAAGCCCCTCTACCTGCCGGTCTCCGTTCCAGGTATCGCCCACAATCTTCATCGCCCTCTGCTGTGCCTGGGCTTTTCTCTCCTGGATTCTGTCCCGTAAAGGAAATTCCGTCAGCAGATTCCCGGCGTAAATGGTTTTGTTCTTCTCTTCGGAAGCCTGGCTCCACCCGGCCTTATCTGATGCCTGCGCACTGTTCCGGGTATCACCTGTAAAAAGCGTAATGTTGTTCTGTACTTTCATATACCCTCCTGTCCTCATTCCCATATTCTATGCCCGTGCAGAAACAGATGCTGCCGCCTCTGCCATATGGCATTTGCATCCTTCCCCGTCTCTCACACGGACGCATCCACCCTCGCGCCCTTCACATCCTCAGCCGCCAGATTGGCCTCAGCCAGAACCTTCTGAACCTGTTGCTTGACTTCGTCCACGGTCTGCTGCAGGTCCGTCATCTCCTCCACAGGCATCTCATCTATCAATTCTTCCAGTCCCTCTTCTCTCTCTTCCCGCTTCTCCTGGATTTCCTCCTGCTCTTCCTTCTTCTCCTCGATGGCCTCGGCCTGCTCTTCCCGCTTCTCCTGCTCCTCGTCCAGATGCTCCTTAGCCTCCTCCATCACCAGACCGATGACGGTATCCTGGGCGGCATCCATGACCTCCTCCGCCTCCTTCTGGGCGTCCACCATGGTGTGGGACTTGATGCGCTCTTTCCGGATAGCCGAATTTACCTCGCTATTCTCCAGGATTTTGCCGTTGTTGGCCGCAATCTGCTTCCTGTAAAACGTCGCCTCGTCGTCCAACGCCAGCGCGCGCCTCTGATATTCCGTGAGTTCCTCCTCTTCCAGGCTCACCGTGGGGGATTTCCGCATTTGCATGATGCGCTCCAGTTCCTGCTGCTCTTCGCTGTCCGGGCTTATGCCGAAGGCATCCTGAAGTTCTTCCATCCTCTGGTTGACATCCTTCAGGTTCTCAAGCGCCTCCTGGTTATCCTCCCGGAGCACCTTGGACTCCTCCTCGCGCACCTTGATTTCATCGTCAATCTGCTTGTCCATGCCCCAGGCATCGCTCACAATCTTCAGAGCCCGCTGCTGGGCTTCGGACTTTTTCTGCTGTATCTTCTCCCGCAGCGGAAACTCCTTCAGGAAATCTCCCGCGTATATGGTCTTGCTTTTTTTGTCGCAGGACTCCGTGGCTTGCCTGTTCGTCCATTCTGCCTGTGCGTTGTTCCGCGTGTCTCCGCTGAAAATCGTTATATTGTTCTGTAATTTCATAGCCCCCTCCTGTTATTTTGGAATTACCGTAAAAAGTGATGTATGTATAACATGTGAGCGCTTCTGCCGCAGACAGTAAAGGAACAGCAGCCAATAAATCGGTGCTTCTATCTTTAGGAATGACTACGCTCACGAAACACCGGCAGTAATGAAGTATATTATCTCAAACGACATGTTCTGCCGGAAACAACAGCTTCGTTCCTTTCATATGCAAGATATATCGGCATTCCAGGAGCAATTCTTAAGCAGCAGAAAGAATTTCTTCCGAAAAACCGGCCCGACAGACGCCTTCCCTGTCATTTTGCCGTCCCCATCAGCCAGTCCAGTGCATTGATGCGGCGAATGCCCTCGTAATCCGCCTCCGGGTCTTCGTCCAGTGTCAAAATCAACTTTGGATAATGATCCGGAATCCTCTGAAGCGGCGTCAGCTCCCTTTCCAATGTATCTGAGTTCCTGACGGATGCCGCCACCTGGATGTATGTGGTTTTCTTTGGCTCCTTAACTACAAAATCCACTTCCAGCTCGTCCATTTTTCCCACATATACCTCATATCCTCTACGCTTCAATTCCAGATATATGACATTCTCCAGAATATGGCCCACATCCGTCCCCCTGGTTCCTAAAAGCATATACCGCATCCCTATATCTACCACATAATATTTTTCAAGTGTTTTCAGATATTGCTTTCCCCGGATATTATACCGTCTGGCCTGATATATAATAAAGCTTTCCATCAAACCGTCAAGATACCGCTCCACAGTCTTCACATCTATTTTTCTGCCGTTAGAGGTCATGGTATCCGCTATTTTTTTTGTGGAAAGCTGGCTTCCTATACTATCGAACACAAACTCCGTAACACTCTGCAGCATCATGATATCCGTAATCTTCTTACGGGAAGCGATATCCTTAATAACGATCGTATGGTAAAGCCCTTCCAGATAATCCCGAATTTCCCTGGAATGACCTTTTAGTTCCAACACATAGGGAAAAGCGCCTGTTTCAAGGTATTCCGCATATTTTCGGGACAGGTCGTCCGTACTCCCGGTAGAAGATACATATTCCTGAAAAGACAGCGGAAGCATCTTTATCTCCACATAACGGCCGGACAGCAATGTCGCTAATTCGCCGGAAAGCATATGGGCATTGGAGCCTGTAAGATACACATCCATGTCCTTTTTGATATACAGGCTGTCCACAACTTCCTGAAACCCTTCACAATGTTGGATTTCATCCAAAAAGAGATACATTCTTTTGCCTTTGACAATTCGTTCTTTCACATAGGCATACAATCTGTCAGGCTTCCGCAGCTCCCGAAAATCATAATCCTCAAGGTTAACCGCTATCAGCTGTTCTTCCAAGACTCCCCCTTCTCTCAGATGATCCTGGAACATTTCCATCAAAGTAGATTTCCCACATCTGCGGACTCCGGTAATCACTTTGATTACCTGCCTGTCTTTCCATGCCATCAGCTTCTCCAGATATTCCTTCCGTTCGATTCTTATATTTTCCATAGCATATTTCCTCCGACATAATTATATTTTATTCAAAAAATATTAAATAATCAATAGTTTTTGGATTTTATCCCAAAAACTATTGAAATTATTATGAATTTAAAAAGCTGCCGGATAACATAAGCTATCCTGCAGCTTTTTCAAATCTCCATTTATTCCTTCACACGACTAATACCCCGGTACGTCCCGTCACCTTCACCCCTCAAACTGCGAGTGATACAGCGTAGAATAAAATCCGTTCTTCGCCAACAGAGATTCATGATTCCCCTGTTCGATAATATTTCCGTCCTTCATCACCAGGATAATATCCGCCTCCTGGATAGTGGAAAGCCTGTGGGCCACGATAAAGCTGGTCCTGCCCTCCATCATCTTCGCAAATGCGTTCTGTATCCGCATCTCCGTGCGTGTATCGATGGAGGAAGTCGCCTCGTCCAGAATCAGCATGGGCGGCAGGCAGAGCATAACCCTGGCGATGCACAGCAGCTGCTTCTGCCCCTGGGACAGGCTGCCCCCGTCCTCCGTGATGACAGTGTCGTAACCCTTCGGCAGACGCTTGATAAAGCTGTGGGCATGAGCCGCCTTCGCCGCCTGAATGACCTCATCCTCCGTGGCATCCGGCTTTCCCATACGGATATTGTCCCGGATTGTCCCGCTGCGGAGCCAGGTCTCCTGCAGCACCATGCCATAGCTGGTCCTCAGGCTCCCCCTTGTAATGTTCCTGATATCGCTGCCGTCCACCTTAATCTGTCCGCTGTCCACATCATAGAAACGCATCAGCAAATTGATGATTGTAGTCTTTCCGCAGCCGGTAGGGCCTACGATAGCCACTCTCTGTCCCGGCTTCACCGTCAGGTTGAAATTCTCGATCAGCTTCCGCTCCGGCACATAGCTGAAATGCACATTTTCCAAAGCCACATTGCCCTGAGCATCTGTCAATACCTTCGCATTTTCCGCATCCGGAACCTGAGGCTCCTCCTCTATCAGTTCAAAAATCCTGGCAGCGCAGGCAAGCGCATTCTGCAGTTCCGTCACCACGCCGGATATCTCGTTAAAGGGCTTTGTATACTGGTTGGCATAGCTTAAGAAACAGGAAAGCCGTCCCACACTGATACCGCCCCTTATGGCCACAAACGCGCCGAAGATGCCCACGCCCGCATACACCAGGCTGTTGACAAAGCGCGTGGCAGGATTGGTAATAGAGGAAAAGAAAATCGCTTTCAGCGAGCAGCCCTGCAGCCTGTCATTAATCTCCCCGAACTGCCTCTTCACCGCCTCTTCCCTGGAAAAGGTCTTCACAATCTTCTGGTTTCCGATGGTCTCCTCTATCAGGGAAGTCTGCTCCCCGCGGATTTCAGACTGAAGCTTGAACATGGAATAGGTTCTCGTGGCGATAAACCTGGCCACAAGGAAAGACACCGGCGTAATACACACCACCACCAACGCAATGGGCACATTGGTGACCATCATGAAGATCAGGGTGCCGATAATGGTCAGCACTCCCGTAAAAAGCTGGGTAAATCCCATGAGCAGACCGTCCGCAAAGGTATCCACGTCCGCCACCACACGGCTGACGATATCGCCGTAAAGCTGTGCGTCCAGATACTTCAGCGGAAGCTTCTCCAGCTTCTCAAAGGCATCCTCTCTGATATCCTTTACCACATGATAGGTGATATGGTTGTTGCAGGTATTCATCACCCACTGAGCCAGAGCCGTCACCGCCATGGCAATGCCGATTTTTTTCATCAGGTCAAACACACCGGAAAAGTACACCGCTCCCTCTCCCAGCAGCAGGTCCACCGCATCTCCCGTAAGAATGGGAACATAGAGCGTCAAAACCACCGTCACTGCCGCCAGTATCAGGGAAAGTCCCACCATCAGCCAGTACCTGCGGATATAATTGAGCACCTTGCGCAGGGTGGCCATCTGGCCGGAACGATTTCCGGAACTGTTTCCCTGGGTGCCGTTTGACTGCGCACTTTTCTTTCCTTCCGTGCCTTTTTTATTATCTGCCGCCATCTTCTGCGCCTCCATTCCCTGTCCCGGAGATTGCCTCTTTTGCATTTCCTGCAGAATATTTCCTGCAGAATATTTGAAGGCATCCGCCATGCATCTATTTTCGGATATATCTGTACTACGTTTTTTTATTACCGCCATATCAAACACCCTCCCTTGCCGCATTGCTTCCGCTTCCCGTTTTCGCCGCCTTCAGCCGTTCTTCCGGGTACTGTGAAAAATAGATTTCCCTGTACACGTCACAATTCCGAAGCAGTTCATCATGGGTTCCGATACCCGCCACCTCACCGTCGTCAAGCACCACAATCTTGTCCGCATGGCGGATGGAAGAAGCCCTCTGGGAGACGATAAAAGTAGTGGTTCCGCCCTCCAGCTGACGGATTGCCGTTCGCAGCCTGGCATCTGTAGCGTAATCCAGAGCGGACGCACTGTCATCCAGTATCAGAATCTGAGGCTTGCGCACCAGGGCTCTGGCGATGGTCAGGCGCTGTCTCTGGCCCCCGGACAGGTTCTTACCGTTCTGGGCGATTTCCGTATCCAGCCCGCCCTTCTTCCCGGGAATGTCCTTCTTCCCGGGAATGTCCTTCTTCCCTTCTACCACTTCCCTGGCCTGAGCCGTGTCAATGGCCTGCCACATCTCCGCCTCCGTGGCATCAGGCTTACCCCACTGCAGGTTGCTGCGGATGGTTCCCTTGAACAATACCGCCTTCTGAGGCACCATGCCCACGCGGCTCCGCAGTTCTTCCTCCGGCATCTGCCGGATATCTCTGCCCTCAAGGCGTAAGTGCCCCCCTGTCACAGGGTAAAAACCGGGAATCAGGTTCACCAGTGAAGTCTTGCCGGAGCCGGTGCCGCCAATGATGCCCACGGTCTCGCCTTTGTTTACCGTAAAATCAATGTCATGCAGAGTCTCGGCCCCGGCTCCCGCATAGGTCAGGGAAACATGGTCAAACTGCAGGAAAGGTATTGCCTCGCCGGTGACATTTTCAGTCTGCACCGGTTGTTTTCCTTCGCCGGATAATCCAGGCTGTGCCGCGCTGGTCCGGCTTTCGTTCCGAATCTCGAACACACCTGCCACACGGTCTGCGCAGGCAAGTGCCTTGGTCACTGTAATAATCAGGTTCGCCAGCTTCACCAGTTCCACCAGAATCTGGGACATATAGTTGATAATGGCCACCACTTCGCCCTGAGACAGGTTCCCCACGTTGACCTGGACGGCTCCGATATATATCAGGAAAATAATGGCTCCGTTCACGATCACATAAGTCACGGGATTCATCACCGCACTGATTTTTCCCACGAATATCTGACTGTCCGCCAAAGCCCCGGTGAATCCGCGGAAGCGTCCCTCCTCCACTTCCTCCTGGTGGAAAGCCCGGATGACCCGGACACCTGTAAGGTTTTCTCTGGTGACTCCCAGAACCTTATCCAGGTTCGCCTGTACCTTCTTGTACAGCGGCATGGTCCACACCATGATGCCGAAAACCACCACGGCCAGCAGCGGAATCGCCACTACAAACACCAGCGCGCTTTTCACATCAATGGTAAAAGCCATGATCATGGCGCCGAATACGATAATCGGCGAGCGCAGGAACAGGCGCAGCACCAGGTTCACGCCGGACTGGATCTGGTTCACGTCACTGGTCATGCGGGTAATCATGGTGGATGTTCCCGCCTTGTCAATATTAGTAAAATCCAGCCCCTGGATATGGTCAAACAGCGCCTGCCGCAGACCCGCGGAAAATCCCACCGCCGCCTTGGCCGCAAAAAACTGTGCCGTAATGGAAGACACCAGCCCCACCACTGCCAGCGCCAGCAGGCACAAACCCATCCGCCAGATATGCCCTGTATCCGCTCCCCCTGTACCGTTCACATTGATGCCTCTGTCGATAATGCTGGCCATCACCAACGGCACCAGCAGCTCGAAAAAGGCTTCCAGCAGCTTAAATAGCGGCGCAAGGACGGACTCTTTCCTGTAGCCGCTTAGATACTTCATCAGCTTTCTCATGTCAGTTACCTCTCTGGTTTATTTATCTCCCGCTTTTTTCGTCTACGCACATAAAAACCCTCGCAAGAAGGGCTTCTCCAACATGATTATTGTATGAAATCATTCGGCATATGTCAATCTCTTTTTGCAGGAATCCGCAGCCATACGCTGTCCCTCACCGTATAAATCCTGTCTTTCATCCCGTCATGGTCCGGCCAATCGAAAACCGAAATCTGTCGAAACTTTGGAAATTCTGAAATTAAGCAATGACAGCGCTTTCTATTTGTGGTATGATGGATACAGTCTTTGAAAGGAGGGTGTCTCATTATGGCATTGACAAATGACGATCTGCTTTCAATTTCACAGTTGTTAGATGTGAAATTGAAAGCAGAAATACAGCCGATAAAAAATGAAATGCAAACCTTGAGAAACGAAATACGATCTGTAAAAACCGAACTGTCCTATTTTCAATTTTTAATCTGCCGCCATACTTCCATCCTTTACCGTATAAATCCTGTCCGCTATCCTGTCATATCGGTCATTATGGCTGATTACCAACAGAAGCCTGCCGCACTTCATCTCACCCAGCGCCTGAATCAGATTCTCCTCTGTCCTGTCGTCCAGATTGCTGCCAGGCTCATCCAGTAAGATGCACTTATAATCACCTAACAACAGTCTTGCCAAATAGATTTTCTGCTTCTCCCCCAGCGACAGATTTTCCGGCCTTATCCTGACCTCTTTATCGGCAGGCGGCAAATTCAGCAGTTTATGGACTCTTTCGAATTCCCGTTCAGGGATATCCCGCCCATAGAGAACATTTTCCTTCACCGTTCCGGCAAAAATAAAGTTTGGGTAAAACAGATACCCCAGACTGTCCCTGTACATGGATGAAATTTCACAGCTTCCGCCCTCTCCTGTCTCCAATTGTTTCTCTGAAAATACACCGGAAAGGATATTGAACAGTGTGGATTTGCCGCATCCGTTTTCCCCTCTGATGAGAATCAGCCCCGGTCCTTCGACGAAAAAGTCGTCTATTTGAATCAGCCTGCTACCGTCAGGCCGCAGGATACCGGCATCTTTCAGGCTGATTATGCCTGCATCACCTGCTGCCTGCCCGTGTCCCTGTCCATTTTCCGATTTTTTTGGCATAAGGTTCCCTTCTTCTGCATGATTTCCTTTTCCCGCCGCAGGATGCCCGTCTTCCATGTCCTGTCTTCCTCCCGTTTTCGCCGCCGGCGCACTATCCCCGTCCGGAAGCGCCACAAAATCTTTCCCCCGCTGGAAGATCGGCAGTTCATTCAGAAAATTCGCCTGCAGAGAAGCAAGCTCTGCCAGAGACTCAAATTCATACCCAATCAGCTGTGTAACAAACACCAGTGTACCCAAGGTAAGCCACCCTCCGACCACCATATTTCCCCCAACTATCAAAATCAAAAGAAGCGACAGGGTACTAATCATCCTTGGCAGTTCCAACGTAATCAGCAGATAAAAATGCTGTCGGTTCCTGGCTCTGTAAAAGGCATCTTTCTCCCTTTCCGAGCGCTCTAATATGTACGGAAAAGCTCTGTTGAGACCTATGCTTACCTTACTGTTAATCATGACCTCAACCCCTTCCAACCATATGTCCGCCGCCTTCCTCTCTTCTTCCATCAGTTTCTTTCGCTGTCCCTGATTGGTATAGCTGGAGAGAGCATACAGGGGCGCCATCACCAACACTATCAGGGCAAATCCGTAATGCGCGTCAAACAACAGCCACATGACCATAATTGCCTTTATAATGTTCACCGGAACACCAACAATATAATTACTCAAGGTATATATGGACGCAATATCTGAATTCATGATATTATATATCTTGCTTTTTGGCTCGGCCTCATACTCCGGCATACGGCTGCTGGCAATCTTACGCGCTATCACACTGTTGAAGTCTGATGCCCGCTGGTTCGTAAACATCTGGGACCGATAGTGCATGAAGTAAAAATTGAATAAGTGTATCGCCGCTGTCACGACAATTGCTATACCGAACCAGTACAAAGGAATTTTCTCGCCCTGTTCTATTCTGCTGTCCATCAGATATCGCGTAATGAAGGCGGGCACTAACATCAGCCCAAAGCCCATGAGTTTCATAACTATCCGTTCCAGGGTATAGAAAAACGGAAAGTTAATGACCGCTATTTGAGATATTTTTTTCATAATTCAGTCTCCTCTTCACTGTAAATCTTTGTATTTCAGTATAGCATCATATCCAGGAAAAGGCAATAAAGCAGTGCTTGAGTTCAAAAACATCATCAAAAATTGTGAACCCCCTTTTCCTCCTCATATAATCTCTCTACATACTTATCAAGAAAATATTTTTCAGGAATACAATTCCATGTCCTTCTTCTCAAGAGGTTTTCTGATTACTTTCATCTTCGCTTCTCTTTTCTCTGTTTATTTTGTTCCAAACGTTGCACCATTCCCATGTAACGCTGCTGATATGCAACATGCGTGTGCAACCTTGAAACTAAATATATTATAGTACTCCCCCCTTCCCTTTCCCACTAACTGAACCGAATTTTTTTTATTTCCATTTAAGTTAAGTCCTTGCATTTTGTACTTTGCCATAATATAATTAATTACAGATAATAAATCTTACTTAATTATTCCTGAAACCTAAAACATACCAAGGAGAAACTCCCCATGCCAATACATAACGCCAACCTGCTCGTCAGAGAAGCCCGATTAAAAGCCGGGCTCACTCAGGAACAACTCTCCGAAGGCATCTGTACCCCGCAAGCACTTTCACGCATTGAGAATGGTACGGAAAACGTCAGCCATGTCACCTTTCAGGCGCTGATGGAACGCGCTGGCGCACAGTACGGGCGTTTTCCTGTCTTCAACAGCCGGGACGGATTCGAATGCTTCTATGGACTGAAACGTGCCCGTCTCTATCTGGATGCCTGGCAGCTGCAGGCCGCCTACGCCGAACTTAACAAACTGGAAGAAAAAAACTGGGCTGACAACAGGCTGTATTACCAGGAATGGCTGTTGCTCCACTGCAGGCTTCAGTTCCTGTCCGGATGCTGCTCCCACCAGCTAAATTACGATACCCTTCTGGACGCGCTGCATATAACCAGACCGGGTATTGACCTTGCAGATTTCCCTGAATGCCTTCTGTCCCAGAATGAAATCCAGCTTCTGACATGCATTGCCCAGGAAGCACTTTATATCAATATGCCGTCACTTTGCCGCAAAATCTGCGAACAACTGGATCACTGCCTGACAGGCAGCACTTTTGCTCTCGTCGAAAAGGAGCGAATGCAGGTAGACACTTCCATTGTTTATGTCAAATATCTGATTGGCACCGGGGATTATGGAACTGCATTGGAACTGGCTGACTTCAACCGTAAAAAATCTGCTGTAAATACCTATGATGCTCCGTTAATTGAACTGACATTCCTCACCGGATTATGCTGCCAGTATTTGAAGAATTACAGCCAGGCAGACACTCATATTAAGGCAGCTTTTTATTCTGCCCAGGCAATCGAGAGCTGTTACGCCACACTTTGCCGAGAATTTCTCATGACAAAAACCGATTACCGGATTACAGGCAGTATGAAAGAGTTTCCAACTCTTCCCCTGATTCATTATCCGTCGAAAAACTTTCAGGAATCTGTCCAGGTAACCGATGGGCTCTATGAAGCGACTACAGATAGCCCCTATACTCTGGGCAATCTGATACAGGACCTGCGTCTGGAACAGAAGGTCAGCCAACAGGTTCTCTGCCATGGATTGTGCAGTAAATCCAAGCTTTCCAAAATAGAGAATAATATGTTGCAGCCGGATGTCGCTCTTGTAGCTGCGTTGCTTGAGCGATTGGGGCAATCCGGTAAAATTTTTCCTTATTGGGGAAATCGGAAGGATGCTGAATTTTATGATTCGTATTTTAAAGCGACACATCATCGAACCATGCCAAAAGAAATATTTAAAAAAAATTACAATACTAAAATAGAAAACCTGATTGACAAAAACGATACTTTATACTACCAGAAGTATCTTATTAACACTGCTTTTCAATCAAATTCCGCTGATGAAAGACTTCAGCGCCTGACGAAAGCCCTGAGCCTTACCCTGCCTGGCTTTGACATACACCAAATCTGCAGTTACCGACTGACTTGCGAGGAATTATCCATCCTCAATAATATTGCCCACGAATACAGGCATACGAAAAACTCTCATCTAAGTTCTCTGTATTTCCTGCAAATACTGGCATATGTCCAAAAAACCAGGCCTGATGTTCTGATGCAGTCTAAATTTCTGCCTGTCACCGGATATATGTACAGCCGTAGCCTGTACATGTTAAAATTCTATCAGGAAACCGTTGCGCTCCCCGGTTCCTTTGATATTTCAATTATGAAATACCATATTAACAGCTACGGCATGTTCCTGTTTTTTTATTGTCAGGCTCTGGGAGAAAGCTCCCGCTTCGAAGAAACACATATGACTGCAATACAGGCATATGCTATCAGTATATTAACAGAACGCTCCACAAACGCTTCTGCCTTAAAACAATACCTTTCTGATGATTTCACCATTGAATTGAAATATTAGCCAACATAACTGGCGGATTAGGTTTTTCATTCATAAATGATCATATTTTCTTCTTCGTCCATCAAATCCCCACAGGGCATAATCCCTTCATCCTCGCCCTCATTGCCATTTCCAGGGTGCTCATTCCCAACCGTCCCCTCTGCCGGCAGACTTCCCTCCGCAGCCCCTGTGTAAGGCAGCGCTGCCGGCACCAGGAGCAGACCTGCCACCAGCGCCTCTGTCAGAATCTTTTTCATTCTGTTTCTAAACTTCATTCCCATTATATATGTCTCCTTTGTAATAAACTTCATGCAGGACACATCTCTGCACCATTGCGTCCTGTGATTGTGATTATATCACCGAAACCTCCTGAATAGAACAGGATAACCGGAAATATTTATGTTTCCATTCAGATTGAATTTTTGTTTAAACCGTAACCTCTGCACTGTGACAGCATATAATAAAAGAGAATCCCCACTGCCGGAGGCCGCCATGGCTATCACATCCCTGGACATTTTGAATCTGTCACATTCCCTGAAGGACATCTGCGAGGTCAACTGCAATACCCCGGAATGCCTTTCCCAGACGTTAAAAATCCTGCTGCAGTATAACCTGATTCAGGCAAACCTGCAGTTCGGAAAACAATTCGGGTCCATCTGCCCGCTGCCTGCCGGCCAGGGCATATGCGGCAGTTCCGCACCAACTCCCCCTGCTGTGGATTCCGTTACCGCTCCCAGGCCGCCTGTCCGGCTGGATATTGGTGACCCGTTCCTGGCTGATTATGAGAAATAGGAGCCGTGTATTGGCAGAAAGCAATACTGTAGTCCTCAGAGACGCCGTATTCCTCCCAAACCAGGCATCTGCCCTCCGGCAGGAATGACATTTCCGCTACAGCTTCCACCGCCGGACTGACCTCCGGGAGCAGATCCACCCCCAGCGCTGCCCCAATTCCCTTCCCCGTCAATTTGCCATAGGCTTCTTTCCTGGTCCACAGCCTATAAAACTGCTTTTCCTGCTCCGCTCCTGCCTGCTCCAGGACTGCAGCCTCCCGTCTCGAATAAAAGCGCCGCGCCAGCTTCCCCACATCCCTTCCGCAGTGCTGCTGAATATCCGCTCCGATTTCCTCCATGGACAAACCGCAGAGTACATAACTGCCGGAATGGGACAGGCTGAAATAAAAGGGCAGATTCGCAAAATAGGGTTTGCCCTGCTCCCCGTATCTGTAAGCAATTTCTCTATTCGGAATCTCTTTGCCGCAGTCAAGGAGTTCCGTGACAGAATAAGGCCTTTGCCTGCCGCAAAACCCGCCTGCATTGCCTTCCCCAAAACCGCCCGGATCTCCCCCTCCCCCGTCCCGAAGCGCCTCCGCCACTGCATACCGCAGCATAAGCCCTGCCCCCAGACAGGCTGCCCGCCCGGCAGGTGTCTTCATGCGCCCTGCCTTCTCCCTGCGGGCTTCATCCACACGCAGAAAAGCCCTCTCCATGAGGGCTTCTCCTTTTTCCGTATCCATGAATTCTTCTATGGACAGAAGATATTTTGCAATGTATGCCATCTATTCCGTCACCTGCAGGTGCAGCTCTTCCAGCTGCTTCTCCTCCACTTTGCCCGGCGCATCGGACATCAGGCAGGAAGCATCCTTAATCTTCGGAAAGGCGATAACGTCGCGGATATTATCCGTCTGCGCCAGAAGCATCACAAAACGCTCCAGCCCGATGGCCAGCCCTGCATGAGGCGGCACACCGTATTTAAAGGCATCCAACAGGAATCCGAACTGCTCATGCGCCTTCTCCTTCGTAAACCCAAGAGCCTCAAACATCCTCTCCTGCACGTCACTCTGGAAAATCCTGACACTGCCGCCGCCCAGTTCCATGCCGTTGACTACAATATCGTAGGCTTTCGCCCTCACCCTGCCCGGCTCTGTCTCCAGAATCTCCAGATCCTCCTCCATGGGCATGGTAAAGGGATGATGCATTGCCACATAACGCTCTTCCTCATCGCTCCACTCGAACTGCGGGAACTCCGTCACCCACAGGAAATTGTACTGGTTGTCATCCACAAGCCCAAGCTGCTTCGCCAGCTCCACCCGCAGCGCCCCCAGCACGGACCATACCAGCTTCAGCTTATCCGCCGCGAAGAGAAGCAGGTCCCCCGGCTCTCCGCCCATGGCCGTCACCAGCGCTTTCAGTTCTTCCTCCATCATAAACTTTGCAAAGGAAGACTTGTAGCTTCCGTCCGGCAGCACCGCCAGATAAGCCAGGCCTTTCACGCCGTAACCTTTTGCAAATTCCACCAGCGCGTCAATCTTCTTCCTGGGCATCTCCGCCTGTCCCTTCACATTGATGCCCCGCACACTGCCGCCGGCTTCCAGCGCACCGGTAAACACGCCGAAGCCGCAGCCCTTCACCGTCTCGGACACATCCGTAAGCTCCATGCCGAAGCGGGTATCCGGCTTATCGGAGCCGAAGCGGTTCATGGCTTCGTCCCAGGTCATCCTCTTCAAGGGAAGGGACACCTCCAGCCCCACTGTCTCCTTACAGACTTTTGCCACCATCCGCTCGGTGACGTCAAGCACGTCTTCCATGTCCACAAAGGACATCTCCAGGTCAATCTGGGTAAATTCCGGCTGCCTGTCCGCCCTCAGGTCCTCGTCCCGGAAGCACTTGGCAATCTGGAAGTACCTGTCATATCCCGAACACATCAGCAGCTGCTTGAAAATCTGAGGCGACTGGGGCAGCGCGTAAAAACAGCCCTGATGAATCCGGCTGGGCACCACATAATCCCTCGCCCCTTCAGGAGTGGACTTATTCAGAATGGGCGTCTCCACCTCCAGAAATCCCTCTTCCTTCAGGAAAGCATGTACCGCCGCCGTCATCCGGCTGCGAAGCATCAAATTCCTCTGCAAATCGGGCCTGCGCAGGTCAAGATAACGGTATTTCAATCTCAGTTCTTCCTTTGTACGTGAATTTTCCTCAATGGGGAAAGGCGGCGTCTCAGCCTCGGATAAAATCCGCACTTCTTCCGCCCGGACTTCAATCTCACCGGTGGACAGATTCTCGTTTACCGCTCCGGCACGCTTCTCCACTCTGCCCGTCACTGCCGCTACGAACTCACTGCGCAGCTTCTCCGCTTTCGCAAAGTTCTCTGCGCCACAGTCAGCCTCCTCGAAAATGATCTGCAGGATGCCTGCTCTGTCCCTTAAATCCACAAAGATAATGCCGCCCTTGTTGCGCTGCTTCTGCACCCAGCCCATGACGGTGACTTTCTCTCCTATGTTTGCCGCGGAAAGCTCTCCGCAGCGATGTGTCCTTTTCAATCCTTTCATTGACTCTGCCATTTTATTTCCTCGATTTCTGCCCCATATAATCAGGCCTCTTTATTTTTCCTTTTATCTATGATTCCAGTGCAAAATACTCTTTACACCTCAAGCAACACTATATATTGAAGTTCATCGCAGAAGCATTATACTATATGGAGTACTTCCCGGTAGAATTCCACAAATTCCTCGTAACCTTCCGCCTCCAGCTGCTCTTTCTGGAACTTCTTGTTTTTATTCATACGGGCAACCAATACCTGGTTGCCTTCTTCCCGGGCGTTCTGCGCTTTGACAATCACATCATGGAGAGCCTTTCCGGTCACGCCCTTCTCCACCAGATAAGCTGTCTTCTTCGGGGCACCCGGTACTTTGAAGCCGCTCTCTGTCAATAGCAGGATAATCCTCTCGAACCCGATGGAAAAACCGCAGGCCGGTACATCCCTGCCGGTGAATTTCCCCACCATCTTATCATACCTGCCGCCACCGCCGCAGCGGACACCCAGGCCGGGAATGGCAATCTCAAAAATGGTTCCCGTATAATAGGACATTCCCCGCACCAGCGTAGGGTCAAATACAATCCTGAAATCCGCCGTTTTCGCCGCGTTGACGCTGTCGATAATCTCCTGCAGCCCCTCCGTCACCGAAGACACCGAATTTTCTCCCAGCTTCTCCGCCACATAGTCCAGACCGTTTTCAGCTTCCTCCAGCCCCTTATACAGCTCCAGATACCTGTCCACCACATCCCCGGCAAAACCATTCTCCAGAAGTTCAGCCCTCACGCCGTCCATGCCTATCTTGTCCATCTTGTCCAGAGTAATGAATATACTGTCACAATACTCCTCCGCAAAACCGCTGCCCATTGCCATGGCCTTCAAAAGCTGCCTGTCATTAATCAGTATTTCAAATTCCTTGAAACCAAGCCTTCCCAGAGTAGTGGTGGTTGCCAGGATCAGCTCAATCTCCGCCAGGTTGGATGTCTCCCCGAAAATGTCAATGTCGCACTGGGTAAACTGGCGGTAGCGCCCTCTCTGAGGCCTATCCGCCCGCCATACATTGCCCATCTGAAGCGCCTTGAACGGAGACGGCAGCTGCGCCGCATTGTTGGAATAATACCGCACCAGAGGTACAGTCAGGTCATAGCGAAGCCCTCCGTCCACCACTTCTTCCTCCGCAGCGGCTTCCGCGATCTTCAGCTTCTCGCCGCGCTTTAATATCTTGAAGATCAGCTTCTCATTATCACCCCCCTGCCTGTTGGTCAGATTCGCGATATTCTCCACACAGGGAGTCTCTATCGAAGTAAAACCATATTTTCCATAGGTATCCTTGATTACGCCGATTACGTAATCACGAATCTGCATTTCCTCCGGCAGTATATCTCTCATGCCCGTCACAGGCTTCTTACTAAGCGCCATAATTTCCTCTCTTTCTCTCAAAAGCCTGTCGAAATCTCTGAGCCACTTTTCATGAGACTTCTGAGTTTCTCCGCATTCTTTCCGCTTTTCCGCTTTATTCTTATATATGATATATTTTTTCTGTATTACTGTCAATAATCAGATTGTATCTTTTCAGTATAATTTCCGGCAGTTATTTGCGGACACCTCTGTATTCAATATTCACTTTTCAGGGTTCCAAAGTACGCAAAAGAAGCTCCCGCATGTCATCCAGCGCCTGCTTTGCTTCCCTTACCTTCGTCTCCGAGGTGCGGAAAATCTCATAATCTCCCAGTCCCGGCAGTCCCATGGACACCTCCTGTTTCCGGTAAACCATCCGGCTGTCCAGCACCACTTTTCCAGACATGTGATAGCTTGCGGCTCCGGTTACGGGAATCAGCTGTCGGATTACTCCGGCATCCACACCGCCGCCTGCCATGATATCCACTTTCCCGCCGCTTTCTTTCACCAGGCCGGCAATCAGTTCCCGCCCTTCCCAACTGCTCTCCCGCTGCCCGGAGGTCAGAATCGTCCGGATTCCGATCGCCTTTGCCTGCTCCAGCGCCTCATAAGGCTCACGGCACATGTCAAAAGCGCGGTGAAGCGTCACATCCATGGAGCCGGCCAGTTCCTTCAGCCGCTTCATCCTCTCCACGTCCAGGGAGCCGTCCGGAAGCAGGCAGCCCACCACTACGCCGTTTGCCCCCAGTTTCCGGAAACGCTCCACACTGCGGGATATAATATCAAACTCATAGTCCGTGTACAGAAAATCGCCGTACCTGGGACGAATCAGCGCATTGATTTTCACATCCGTCAGCTTCCTTATTTTCTCAAACAGCACTTCCTCTGGCGTGGTGCCTCCTATAACCAGGTTTCCGCATAATTCCAGACGGTCTGCCCCGCCCTTTGCCGCCGCTTCCGCTGACTCTGCGGAATCCACACACACTTCCAAAATGTATTTTTTCATCCGAATACCCTTCCTTTCCACTTTACTTTGATTGTAACATATCCGGCTTTGTTAAAAAAGTACTTTTTCACCAAATCACTTTAGAAATCGCCGGAAGATAACTGCTGCAATTGCTTCAGGCAAAAGCCCGGAAATACCATAACAATTGTCATAAACCTGCAGCAGTTATTTGCAGATACTTCCTTACAGCTGACAATGCTTCCAAAACAATGTTTTCCTCAAATATTTTTTGACAGAACCGGGGAAAAATGGTAAAGTAGAATGGTAAGGCAGAAAAAGTGATTACTACATTGAAAGGAGCGGGCCTGGGCAATGGACTATAACCGGAACGGACAGAACAATCAGAATAACAGGAACAATGACCAGTGGGACAGATGGAACAGCAACGCTTCCAACAGCAGCTATTACAATCAGCCCACCCACAGGCCTTATGGGCAGGCATTTTCCGTCGCGTCAGCCGTATGCGGCCTGCTGGCTGTAACTACCTGCTGTACCGTTATCTTATCCCTGCCGCTGGGCGCCCTGGGCATCCTATTTGCTGTACTGGCCCACCGTAAAGGACGCAGAATGAGTACTGCCTGTGTCACGGGACTGACCCTTTCCATTATCGGGTTCGCCAGCGCAGTCCTTCTGATGATTTATTCCTTTGTCATGCTGCCCGTTTTAATGAAAAATGACTCTTTCCGGATGCAGCTTGATACGATGACACAGCAGATATACGGAATTCCTTTCTCGGAAATGATGGAGGGATACGGATACTCCTTTGAGTAGCTCATATATTTACAGCAAAAGAAAGTTCCTTTATGATAATTTATGATACGCGCAGAATGAAACCCGGAAACTATTCTGTCCCGGCAAAATCACGGGAAACATGCCCGCAGCAGAGCTGCGGGGTATCAGCCCGAGTTCGCTTCGCTCGTCATTAGTTTGTTGCGCAGCAGAGCTGCGGGGAATTAGACCCGGAGAGATTAAAATATACAGGAGGCTGTCATCATGACAATTTCACCAATCGGCAATTCATATGACAATTTTTACGGAACCGGCAGGACATCCGCAGGCTACGGAGCGGCAGACAGTGCCCCTTCCATGAAAATAACGGAAGATACTGGCAAAACCGGTATAGAACCGCTTTCCGGCAAAAAACGGACGGAAGATGGTACCGAAAAATCCGGAAAGGCACAGCTTTCCGGCAAGGAACGTGATGACTGGAAGAAAAAAACGGGTATCGAAGACCCCACTGAAGAATGCCGGACCTGTAAGAACCGCAAATACAAGGACGGTTCCGACGAGATGGTATCCTTCAAGAGCCCTCAGCATGTATCCCCGGAAAGCGCTGCCTCCGCAGTACGCGCCCACGAACAGGAGCATGTATCCAATGCCTACAAAAAAGCGGCCACAGAGAACGGAAAAGTAATCTCCGCCTCCGTCTCCATCCACACTGCGGTCTGTCCGGAATGCGGACGCACTTACGTATCGGGCGGCACTACTCACACGCAGATTAAATATTTTAATGAAGACAATCCCTACCAGCAGGATTTAAAAAGTGCCGACAAGGCTAAATATACAGGCATGAACCTGGATTATGCGGTATAGTATACTTATCTGTAAGGTTTCGAGTCTCAGTCCGGAACCTGCTATAAACACGATATCATGCTGACACATCGGGGAACTGTGTCAGCCATTGATTCCTCATGCGCCGAAGCACACAAAAACATTGAAATAAAACGGAGATACAATTAATAATATGAAGCAATATAAAAAGGGCTTTGAACTGAAAAATGCGGCAAAAGACAAAATGGAGGGCAAGTACAGCGGCAGCATCCTGATCATTCTGCTCAGCGCCCTGATCTCCGGCATGGTACGTCTTTCCATCAACTCTGTCTGCGGTACTACCATGAATACGGTCTATGCCATGA
Source organism: uncultured Acetatifactor sp. (assembly GCA_910585805.1). Taxonomy (GTDB): domain Bacteria; phylum Bacillota; class Clostridia; order Lachnospirales; family Lachnospiraceae; genus Acetatifactor. The sequence continues at coordinate 672 of CAJUFB010000062.1, read as the reverse complement.
CCGGCTCCGCTGGTGCCGCCACAGCCGTCTCCTTCCTGTTTGATGCGCTTCTGCTGGCGGCCGGTATCATATCAGGAGTCATGAATGCCGGTATCACACTCTATTTTCTGAACCTTGCCTGCGGACAGCCCGCTGCAATCCGGGACTTATTCTATGGATTCCGGACGGATTCAAAACAGTTCCTGGTGATATCTGCTGCCATGATGCTCTGCCAGGCAGTCTGCCTGTATCCCGGACAATATCTGAGTCAGAATTATCTAACTACCTGGGATATCAAATGGCTGCTGTATGCACTGGCTGCCATGACGGCAGGCTGCTGTTTATACGTCCCTGTCTCTCTGGGAATTGCCATGTCCTTTTACCTGATGCTGGATTTTCCGCAGAATACAGGCAGAGAAACCCTGGCGCTCTGTTGGCGTATCATGAGAGGGCAGCGTAAAAGGCTGTTTATTCTGGAACTGGGATTTCTCCCTTTGATGCTGCTGTGTATTTTAAGTTTCGGCATTGGCTTCCTGTGGCTGGAGCCTTATATGCAGATGACTTACACCTGCTTTTTTCTTGATCTGATGAATCCGAAAGAAGCCTGATATCGGCAAACCGGCTGCAAAACCAGGTACATTGTAAGCGGCAAATAATCGGCGTCTTATAATTAGTCTCCTATTCTGGTAGTAT
>CAJUFB010000061.1:1996-22969 GCA_910585805.1 uncultured Acetatifactor sp. | reverse complement strand
CAAAAGAGACAAGGGCTATTAGCTGAAAAATCCAACCGCACAGGTGGAAAAATTTGATAAGAACAGCAGCAACCTAGAGCTTGACTTTGATGATATGTTTATAAAACTTGTTTGGAGTAACAGCCCTTCCGGGCTTGCTTCCTTCGCCATGAAATACCTTTTTCTTGACGAGGTGGACAAGTACCCAGGAGCCAGCAAGAAAGAGGCGGATCCGATCAGCCTGGCAAAAGAGCGTACAAAGACTTTCCGAAACAGCAAAGTCTATATGACCAGCACACCGACCATAAGGACGAACCACATCTGGAAAGCCAAGGAAGGAGCTGACGCAGAAAAGCATTACTTCATACCTTGCCCGCATTGTGGGGAGTTTATAGAGCTTCACTTTGACAACCTTAAGTGGCCCGGAAAAGATAAGGACCTTGTGGACGCATACGGAGAGGATGCCATAAAGGAGAAGCTGGGGAACTTTGAGCCGATAGACGACTCGGAGGGTTTGAGCGACGCAGACCGGGCGGAGTTTGCTTTTTACGTTTGCCAGGAGTGCGGATGCGTTATCACGGATGCCCAGAAGCAGCAGGCAGTAAAGAAGGGACACTGGGAGATCGTAAGGCAGACAACCCGTTTTGTAAAAAAGGTCTGTTTCTGGATCAATACGCTTTACAGTCCCTTCGTTCGGTTTTCCGAAATTGCGAAGGAATTCATGGACAGCAAGGCGGATCCGGAGAAACTACAAAACTTCGTAAACTCCTGGCTTGCGGAACCATGGGAAGATACCAAGCTAAAGACCAGCAGAGACCTTGTTATGGAACGGCAGACGGAGCTTGCAGAGTTTACTGTGCCGGATTGGGCAAAGCTTCTTACTGCAGGGGTGGATATACAGGAAAGCAGTGTTTACTGGACCATAAGGGCATGGGGAGATTTCCTTACCAGCCAGAATGTGGCACATGGGCAGGCTTACAATCTTTTAGAAATTGAGAAGATTATGAACCTTGAATACAGGAAGGAGTCCGGAGATGTTGCAATTGTAAACCTGTGCCTCATAGATTCCGGATACGAGGCTGATTCTGTTTACGACTTTTGCGCGACAAACGCAGAATGGGCGAAACCGTCCAAAGGTTCCAGCAACCCCATGCAGAGCCATTTCAAGTTGAGCACTGTCAATAAGGATGTTTCTAAGGCGTATGGTATGGATCTCGTTATCATTGATGGTGGAAAATATAAGGATATGATCGCCAGCAGGATGCACCGGAAGAACGGCTCCGGAAGTTGGATGGTGTATCAAGGCTGTGATGATGAATATGCAGAGCAGGTGACGGCAGAGCATAAGATCCTTGTTAAGAACGGAAACGGTAAGCCAAGGCTTGAATGGGTGCCGAAACACAGCCATGCTGATAATCATTATCTTGACTGCGAAGTGTACGCCATGGCGGCAGCAGATACCCTGGGAGTCCGTATGCTCCATCTTCAGAATATGCAGGAGGAACCCCGGGGGCCAAAGAAAGAACAGTATACACCTGAAGAAGAGTGGATAAGCCAGAATGAAGGCTGGTTATAGGAAGGGGGATGCATGTGGGAGAACAGCTGTCAGCACAGGATATGCTGACTGAAGTAAACAATGCTATATTCGCGATCTGTGTAGGCGGGCAAAGTTATAAGATAGGATCCCGGCAGCTGAACCGGGCAGACCTTAAAACTCTATATGAGATAAAAAACGACCTTATGGCGTAGGTAGCAGGAGATACGCCTGGGCTTTTGGATGATTGTTATGTCGCAGTGTTTGACCGGAGATAGGAGGAAAAGTGGGAAACATATTAGACAATATTATCGGCTTTATATCTCCTGCAGCCGGAGCCAGACGGGAGGCCTGGCGGCAGTATCTGGATGAACAGAGGAATTATGATGCCGGTGGTTACGACCGTCTGAATGCCGGGTGGGTTGCATATAACCAGAGCGCAGAGCAGACGGACCGCTACAGCCGGGACACCATAAGGGCCAGGGCCAGGGACCTGGAGCGTAACAGCGATATGGCTAACAGCGTGATCGGGGCGTACCGGCGGAACGTGGTAGGGCATGGCTGGACTTTGCGTGCAAGGACGGACAGTGATGCCCTGAACAGGCAGATACAGGATGCCTGGAAGGAATGGTGCAAACGGAAGAACTGTGATGTTACTGAGACGCAGAGCTTTAATCAGATGCTGCGCATGGCGGAGCGCCGGAAAAAAGTAGATGGGGGGATTCTTTTCAAGAAATGCTATACCAGCGGCGGGCTCATTCCCTTTAAGCTGCAGGCACTGGAGGTGGATGAGCTGGATACGGGGCAGGCAGCCCCGCACAGTAAAAGGAACCGGGTAGTGGGAGGGATAGAGCTGAATTCCTATAACAGGCCGGTGGGTTACTGGATCCGGGAATACAGTGCGGACGGCTTCGGGCAGACAGAATCCGTATATGTGCCGGCAAAGGATATCATATTCTTTTTCACGAAAGACCGCCCTTCACAGGTCCGGGAGATGAGTGACCTGGCCCCGACGATTACCAGGGTAAGGGATGCAAATGAGTTTATGACGGCGGTGAGCGTGAAGGAGCGGATAGCGGCCTGCCTTGCCGTTTTCGTTAAAAAGATCATTCCTACGACCGGGAATTTTGCCAGGGTCGTGGGCGGGGATACAAGGCCCCGCGAAGATTATGATGGGAAAAGGATAAGCCCCGGAATGATCAAGGAGCTGAATGCCGGGGATGAGATACAGGTGGTAAACCCGGCAGGCCAGGCAACGGATGCCGCAAGCTACATCAAGCTGCAGCAGAGGCTCATAGGGGCCGGGCAGGGCTTAAGCTATGAGGCAACCAGCCGGGATATGAGCCAGAGCAACTACAGCAGCGCAAGGCAGGGGATCATAGAGGATGGCCAGACCTACATAGAGGATATAGAGCTGCTGAAGGAAGTGGTCATGGATGAGGTTTATGAAACCTTCATCATTTCCGGGGTGCTTTCCGGCTTATTCAATATCCCGGGCTTTTGGGAGGATAAGCAGAAATATTTTAAGCACGAGTGGGTGGCGCCGCCGAAGCCGTGGATCGACCCGGCGAAGGAAGCCACAGCAACAAAGACAGCACTGCAGACCGGGCAGAAGACATATCAGCAGATCGCTGCGGAAAACGGCAAGGACTGGAAAGAGCAGATAGATGAGACTGTCGCTGTCCTGGAATATGCCCGGGAAAAAGGCCTGGAGATGGGAGGTGTTATATTTGACAGGACAGAAGCAGACCTTACGCCTGCAGACAAAAAACAGGATGCGGGGGCAATGCCTGAATTACCTGCAGGTCAGGGCGGGGGAAGCCAGCCAACAGGGCAGCCAGTCCAGGGGGCAGACGGGAGCCAGCCCCAGGGAGGGCAGCAGCCGGCAGGAGACAGCCAGGGACAGCAGGAAGGAAAACCAGATAAGGGCGTTTAGTTCGGCAACAATCCGGGCTATGGAAGGGGAGGGGAATGAGCGCAGGTTCATTCTTTCTTTTTCATCGGAAGAGCCTTATGAACGGTACTGGGGAAACGAGATCCTGGACCACAGCCCTGCAGCAGTGGACCTCACGCGGCTCAATACGATAGGAGTCCTTCTCTTCAACCATGACCGGGATAAGGTCATTGGAAAGGTCAGCCGTGCCTGGATCGAGGATCAGAGGGGCATGGCTGAGGTGGAATTTGACACTGACGCAGAAAGTGAGGTTATCTTCCAGAAAGTTAAGGGCGGGACCCTTAAGGGTGTTTCCACCGGATACCGGATTGACGTGATCGAGGAAGTAATGCCGAATAAGGTATCCACTGACGGAAGGTTCACCGGCCCCTGCGATGTCGCAAGGCAGTGGATGCCCTTTGAGATCAGTATTGTGAGCGTGCCGGCGGATGCCACGGTCGGGGTGGGACGTGACCTGCGGGAGCAGGAAGCAACGGTGCCGAAAACATTAACCTGCTTTGAGGCACAGCTTCAGATAAATAAAAACAGAAAGTAGGAGGTAGGAGCAGAATGACACCGAAACAGAGACGAGAAGCCGCCATGCTGAAGCAGCAGGCGATTGTAAACGCCGCCAGGGCGGACGGCAACCGCGCACTGACCGCAGAGGAACAGGCGCAGTTTAACGCCCTCCAGAGGGAGATCGACGAGGCCCAGGCAGAGATTGACGCGCAGGAGAGAGGGCTGGCAGGAGGGACCGGAGCGGCAGCAGCGCCTCCGGAGGTAAATCCCCCGCAGACACCATCCCCGGCAGCGCCTGCAGAGGAACAGCGCAGCGCCACCGAAGCGGAGCGCAGCAGGGTAACGGAGATCATTGCGATCTGCCGTGATTTCAACATTGACCCGGCGGAGCATATCCGCAACGGCGCCAGCCTGGACCAGGTACGCAGTGCCATCCTGGACGGCATGAGGCAGACCGGTAGGCCGGTGGGCGTACAGGTCACCAGGGATGAAGGGGACACGTTCCGGCAGAGGGCCACGGATGCACTGATCCTCCGGGCAGGCATCCAGATCCAGAACCCAGCAGAGGGATGCAATGAGTTCAGGGCGATGAGCCTCAGGGATTTGGGCATTGAATGTCTATCCAGGGAAGGACGGAACACAGGGGCGCTTTTAAGGATGGATTCCGACGACCTTTATGTGGAGTTATGCCGCCAGTTTTATAATCCGTCCGCAGCGTTCCCGGCCATCCTTGACAATACGATCAAGAAAAGCATCGTACATCTTTACAATACAGTGCCTACGACCTTCGAAGCCATCACGACAAAGGGCAGCCTGAAGGACTTTAAGCAGACGGCTGACCATGAATATGTGATCGGAGGGGTGGGGGATTTCCTGCTGGTACCGGAAAACGGCGAGATCAAGCCGGACAAGCCGAAGACAGAGCTGCTGCCGCAGCGTAAGCTGGATACCTATGGGAAGCAGTTCAGCATGACCAGACAGGCGTTCATTAACGATGATATCGGTTTCCTGACCGAAGTGCCGGGACTATATGCAGCCGCAGCGAAGAAAACCATTAATAAACAGGTTTACACGATCCTTTATAAAAATATAAAGGTGTTTGACGGCCAGCAGCTCTTCTGCGAGAAGCATAAGAACATAATGAAAACAGGCTCCAGGCCTTCCCAGTCTTCTATTCAGGCAATGGTTACGAAGATGGGCAAACAGACGGACCATTTCGGCGAAGCAATTTATATTACGCCGCAGATCATTGTGGTGCCGGTGGGGTATGAGTTTGACTTAAGCGTTATTTTCCATTCTGCCCAGGTAGTGGGGAGCAGCAACAATGACAGCAACCCGCTGTATAACTACCCCTTAAAGACAGTCCAGGATCCTGTGCTGAACGCCCTTGCGGGCGACGGGGTATGCCCCTGGTTTATGTTCGGAAGCGGCGCAAGGGGCATACAGGTGGATTACCTGAACGGACAGGAAACCCCCACCGTAAGGCGGATGGAGGTTCCCGGCACACTGGGCTTTGTCTGGGATATTTACCTTGACTGGGGTATCGCGGTAAGGGACTTCCGCAGCATGGCAATGAATCCGGGCGTTGAGATCCCGTCTGAAGAATAAGGAAAGGAGGAGTGATCCATGTGTAAAGCTACATACTGGCAGAGAGGGGAAGTCCTCGACTATAGGAATGACACAGACACGAAGATCGAAGCGAATACAGTGATTTCCTTCGGTGGGCATATTGGCGTGGCGGGGACGGACATCCTTCCCGGGGAAGTAGGCTCCCTTCATGTTATGGGAGTTTTCGAGATCCCCAAGACGGCAGCGGGGGCCATTGAGATGGGGACGGAGGTATATTTTGACGGGAATGGAATCACGGACACGGGAAGTGATGGGGCATCCCCGGTGGGATATGCGGCTCAGGCAGCTGCCGTAGCCGACACCGTTATCCTGGTAAAGCTGAACGGTTGATGGAGCGGCTTATAGCGGTCTCATCTATTCTGATTGAAAACCGGAACTATGAACCTGGTGATGAGCTGCCGACGCATGACGCCGGGTTTGTAGGGGCATGGCTTGAAAATGGGGCGGCAGTGTGGAAAGGCGGGGAAGTGCCTGAAGGGCAGGCGGTGAAAGCAAAGCAGGCAACAGCCCCGGCAGGTCTGCCGGGCGCTGCCTGCCCTTCCGCCGGACCGGAACAGGATCTGGTTGGGAAGCCGCCGTCCAGGAGGGTGCGGGGCGCACGGCCGGAACCGGAAAAGGGAAGGAGGAAAAGCAGTGCATAAGCCGCTGACATTTAAGGAGCTCCTGAGGCGGGATGTGAAAACGGTATTCCTGAACCCTGCGGAATTCGGGGAGGAACATCTTGTCAATGGAAAACCGATGCTGATCATCATTGATGATAACGAACTTACGGAGAGGGAGAAGCGGATGAAGTCGCATATGGATGGTATATACCGGAAGCAGACGCTTGTCTATGTCAGTGCGCTGGATTATGGCCCCCTTCCCGGAGTGGGTAAGGCTGTAAAAATAGACGGGGCCACATTTATCGTGACGGACAGTCTGAATGAGGGCGGTGTGTATTCCATCCATCTGGAGGCAAACAAGAGTTGATAGAGGTTACAATTGACAGGGGGTCCCTGGCGACGATTGAAAGAAAACTGGGGGATATGGGGAACAGAGCCCCAACAGTTTTAAAGAATGCCATTAACCAGACCGCCAGGCAGGCAAGGAAAAGGCTCGGGGCGGAAGCGCAGAAAACATACACTGTTAAGAACGCCGGGTTTAACAGGGCAATGAAACTTAAGAATGCGACGGTAAGTGAACCGGAAGCAGTGATAAGGGCGAAGGGTGAGCCGATCCCCTTAAAGAACTTTAAGATCTCAAAGGCCGGCGGCGTTGCAAAAGCCCAGGTCTTAAAAGCGGGGAACCTGAAACCGCTGCAGATGGCCGGCCTGAAAGCCTTTGTAAACAATGTGGCAAGAAAAGGGCAGCTGCGCAAAAAGGATACGGCAAAGGGAAAAGCAGGGACACAGGTCACCCATGTGGCTGTGGCGCAGAGGAGAGGCCCCGGCCGACTTCCGATCAAGACGTTTTTCGGCAATTCCATTCCTGCGATGCTCGGGAATGAAAAGAGGGTATACGGGATTGTTGAGCCGGAAATAGAAAAGATGGTGCAGGAGAACGTGGAAAAGCAGATAAGGAAAGTATTGGGAGGATAGCAGTATGGTAGCGGCATTACTACAGGATGACCTGGCGGATGAGCTGAAGGAGATCCTGAAAGATTTCAGGCTGAAGGACCCCAGGGGGAACTTAAGCGGGGTGAATGTATTCAGACAGAACCTCCCGATTCCGGAATCGCTCATGCAGGAAGATATCCCGGAGGAGCTGCTGGAGAACGGGCTTGCGGACGACATTACGGCGGAAGACCCTTATCCATATATTGTTGTCAAAGTTGCCGACGGCGAGATCAAAGATGAGTCCAGTGCCCAGACAGTGAATACGGTCCTGCAGATCGGCGTATTTGAGGATGCCTTTGAGAAGCAGGGGCATAAGGATGTAATGAATATCATTTCCGACATCTATGAGCGTTTTGCGAAGAGGCCCGTGCTGAACGGCAGGTATACGGTACAGTATCCTGTCCTGTGGACATTGCAGGAAGAGGAATCATACCCATATTACTTCGGTGGGATATATTTGAGCTGGGAGGTTGCGGCAGTAAGGAGGGAGGATAGGTTTGCATGAGTGAAACAGAAAAGAGTGAAAACGTAAAAAAGGAGGCAGTGCCAAGAACAGCACCCAAAAAGAAAGGCGTGGAGGGGACAGTGGTCTATGTTGGCCCGGACATGCCAGGGATTGCAAAGCAGTATGCTGTTTTTAATAACGGGCTTCCTGAGGCATTAAAAGAATTCATTAAGGACAGGCCGGTTTTCCGGCAGCTCGTTGTGCCGGTGGGACAACTGCCGCAGGTGAATGTGGAGCTTGGAAAAGAGGGCAGCGCCATGAATGCTTTATACAGGAGGGCCTGTGAAAATAATTTTTAGGAAGGAGTGAAGGTAGAAATGGCTTATAACCATGGTGTGAGAGTACTGGAAAATCCCACAAGCCTTGCTGTGCCGATAGTAGGGACAGCCGGCCTGCAGGTAGCTGTCGGGGTATCGCCGGTCAACCTGGCCAGTGACCCCTATCATGCTGCCAATGTGGTAAAGCTTGCATACAGCTTTGCGGAGGCATCTGCGGCAGTGGGGTTTTCTGATAATCTGAAGGACTATAACCTGAACCAGAGCATCAGTGCAACATTTAAAAAACTGGCTGTGGCGCCGATCGTCCTGATCAATGTCCTGGATCCGGAGAAGCACAGGGCTTCTGTTGAAGAGAAGGGCTACGATGTGAAGGACATGCAGGCGGTTGTGGATGTGGAAGGTATGCTGCTTGATAAAGTTGCTGTCAAAAACGGGGTGACGGAGCTTGAGGAAGGGACGGACTATATAGCTGGTTTTGACAGTAAAGGGCATGTTGTGGTCACATTGCTGGAGGGCGGAAGCGCAGCCACGGCAGATAAGGTGAATGTTTCCGGGGAGAAAGTTGACCCGTCGCTGGTAACGGCGGAAGACATTATTGGGGGTTATGATGCCGTTACAGGGAAAGAGTCCGGGCTGGAACTTATACGCCAGGTGCATCCTCTTTTCGGGATGGTTCCCGGTATCATTACTTCCCCGGGGTATTCCAAGGATCCGGTGGTTGCGTCTGTGATGGCAGCAAAATGCCTTAATATTAACGGGATCTTTAAATGCGAATGTATCGTAGACCTTGACTGTACCGCCGCAGGGGCGGTGAAATATACGGATGTAAAATCAGTAAAAGAAAGATCAGGGTTTGTCAGCTGCCATATGGAGCCGGTATGGCCGAAGGTCAGGATTGGGGATGAGGTATATTATTACAGCGCTGTTTTCTCTGCCCTGGTTGCTTATGTCGATGCATCCAACGATGATGTGCCGAATCTGTATATGTCAAACAAGTCGCTGCCGATCACGGGGCTCTGCCTGGATGACGATGGGGATTCAGAAGTGGTTATGGATAAGGAACAGGCGAACCTTGTCAACAGTTTTGGGGTGGTTACCGCTATCAATATCAATGGATTTAAGAGCTGGGGAAATAATACGGCTGCCTATCCGGATACGACGGATCCGAAAGACCGCTGGTTCGGGTGCAGGCGCTTTTTCAGCTGGTGGGGGAACAGCTTCATCCTTACGTATTTCCAAAAGGTGGATGACCCGATCAATTACCGCCTGATAGAATCGGTATGCGATGCGGAGAACATACGCGGGAATTCCTATGCGGCCCAGGGGAAGTGTGCCGGTGCCAGAATGGTATATGTCCAGGAGGATAACCCGGAAGAGGATATCTTAAATGGGAAAGTTCAGTTCCGGCAGTATCTTGCGCCCTATACCCCGGCTGAGGATATCCTGAATGTCCTGGAGTTTGACCCATCCATGCTGGCGGCTGCTTTGAGCGGAGGTGAATGAGATGAATAATATTCCTGAAAAAATAAATGCGTTCAATGTATATCTTTCCGGGAGTATGCTGATCGGGCTGTCTGAGGAGGTAGCCCTGCCCAGCTTTGAGGGGATCACGGAAACGGTAAGCGGGCCCGGGCTCCTGGGCGAGTTTGAGTCTGCGGCGCTGGGGCATTTTTCCAGTATGGAGATGGAGATCCCGTTCCGGCAGATGGATGAGGAAATCTTTAAGCTTGCTGACCAGAGCGCAGCGCTTGACCTTACTCTGCGGGGATCTATCCAGTTTACTGATGGAGCCACTGGGGCGACTGGATTTAAACCGATGCGGGTGGTAGTACGTGGCAAAAATAAGTCCTTTGAAGGGGGAAGCGCAAAGCAGGGCAATGGGACCAAGAGCAAGATAAAGGTGGAAATCCTTTACATCTTAATTGAGGTCAACAATAAATCCATGGTGGAGCTTGACAAGCTTAATTTTGTGTTCAAGGTCAATGGCAAAGACCTGATGGAGAAAGTGAGGAGGATGTGTTGATGGAAAAGGTTACGGATTTGAGGCCGGGGATAAGTACGGAATTAGCAGTAACGAACACGGAAAACGTCCAGGAAGACAGCTCTTATCTGGTAGTGTTTCGTAAGCCTTTTGTTTTTGAAGGTAAGACTTATGAAAGCGTGGATCTGAGCGGCCTGGAAGATCTGAGCGCAGCGGACATGATCGCGGCGAATAAGATTATGGAGCGTGGCGGGACTGTGAATGTACTGCCGGAGATGTCGCTGGAGTATGCATGCATTATTTCTGCCAGGGCAACCAGGATGCCGGTAGAGTTCTTCCGGGCGCTGCCGCCGAAGGACGCGCTTAAGGTGAAAAACCGTGTAACAAATTTTTTGTATGCCGAGGACTGAAAGCATCCGATTCAGCCGGTATCCGGAAACTGGCCATACATTTATCGATCATATTGCGGACAGGTTTAGACAGTTTGGAAAACCTGTCCGTTTTTGATTTGGTGGAAATAGCAGGGGAGGTAGCGGAAATTTATGGCAAAAAGTAAGGAAATGGAGATTGCCATAAAGATTGCCGGTAAGGTGGAAAGCTCTTTTAAAAGTGCGCTGGGCACAGCAGTCAAGGGGCTTGGCAGTATTACAAAGGCAGTCAGTGCCGCAACCGCCGCAGCAGCCGGAGCTGTCGCAGCCATGGGAAAATCTGTGGTGGACGTTGGGATGGAATTTGAGAATGCCATGAGCCAGGTGTCCGCCACCATGCTGATCGACAAGACTACGGAAGAGGGCCAGAAAGCTTTTGAGACACTGGAAAATGCCGCCAGGGAGTGTGGGCGAAGTACTGCCTTTTCCGCTACGGAGGCGGCGGAAGCCTTAAACTACCTGGCCCTTGCGGGATATGATGCAGAGAAGGCGGCGACAGCGCTGCCGACTGTGCTGAAACTTGCAGGGGCGGGAGCCATGGACCTTGCGTCAGCCAGTGATATGGTGACTGACAGCATGAGCGCCCTGGGGATAGAAGCCACGGAAGAAAACCTTACGCGGTTCTCCGACCAACTGGCCCAGACGGCCAGCAAGGCAAATACCAGTGTAGCACAGCTTGGGGAAGCGATACTGACGGTTGGCGGGACAGCCAAGGGGCTTGCCGGAGGCACCACGGAGCTGAACACAGCGCTCGGCATTCTGGCAGATAACGGGTTAAAAGGCGCAGAGGGAGGAACACATCTTCGGAATATCATATTGAGCCTGCAAAACCCTACAGATAAAGCAGCGGAGGCGCTCCAGTCCCTGGGGATTGGCGTATATGATTCAGAAGGTAAGATGCGTGGCCTGAATGAAGTATTTAAGGATCTGCAGGGCGCTATGGACGGTATGAGCAATGCCCAGAAGGATAACATCCTTTCAACACTGTTTAACAAGACAGACCTTACAGCCGCCAATGCCATGCTGTCAAGCTGTGCGGACCGGTTCGATGAACTGTCAGAAGCAGTTGAGAACAGTGCCGGGGCATGCGAAAAAATGTATGCCATCCAGCTGGACAACCTGCAGGGTGACATTGATATCCTGAAGTCCGGGCTGTCCGATCTTGGGATCAGTGTCTACAAGGATCTGAATGGCCCACTCCGGGAAATGACACAGCTGGCTACATCAATGGTTGAGGACTTGAGCAGTGCTTACCAGAATGGAGGCATGGAGGGCATGGTCGGCGCAGTGGGCGGGTGCCTTGCAAAAGCTGTTGATGTAATAGCGGACTATGCGCCGGAACTGGTAAATATGGGAGTCAGCCTGACAGGCAGCTTTATACAGGGCATAGCTGATAATTCGGGTTCCCTGGCAGATGTTGCGTCACAGGTCCTGACTGTTTTTATAAGAGGGATCTTTACAACCGTCCCTCAGGTAGTGCTTGCAGGGATTGACATAATAACACAGCTGGCAGACAGTATTACGGGGCAGCTTCCGGCCCTTATAAGCAGCGGCACCCAGGCAGTCGTGGGCTTTGTAAGCGGGATCGTGCAACGGCTGCCTGCAGTTATATCGACTGCCCTCACACTGGTTCAGACCCTGGTGAGCAGTATCGGTGCAAATGCGCCCATGCTGATAGGTGCAGCAATCCAGTTGATAGGAAATCTGGTGACAGGGCTTTTATCCATGCTTCCCTATATCCTGCAGATGGGTATACAGCTGATCATATCGCTTATCCAGGGAATTATAGCGAATTTGGGGAATATTGTACAGGCGGCGATCCAGATTGTTTTTGCCCTGATTTCGGGGCTGCTTTCTGCTATACCACAGATTATAGCGGCAGTACCACAGCTTATTGAGGCTATCATAGATACGATCTTTACTACAAACTGGCTTGATGTAGGTATACAGATCATTAAGGGCATCATTGACGGGATACTGGCAACCGGAAAGAGCCTGTGGAGTGCCATTAAAAGCCTGGTTGTTGGCGGAGATATCGAACTGCCGGATACTTCCGGACAGGGTGAGGCGGTAGTAAAGGGATACGCCTCAGGAATCAGCAATAATACTGGCGTAGTATCTTCGGCGGTTAACGGTATGGCGGCAGGGGCATTTGGCAGCATGGACAGTACCGGGGCATCAGATGCCGGTGCGGCGGCAGCAAAAGCCTTTTCTACAGGTCTGAATAATGGCATGATGGCCGGAGGGTTTGATACAGCAGCTTTCAATGCAAACATGGCATCGATCGGAACCATGGGGACAGATGCCCTGGGCACAGCAATGGGCGGAAATATACCGGCAGTAACGCAGGCAGCAACGAATCTTGGAACCGATGTGAACACAGCCCTGGATGATGGATGGGAAAAGGCTAATTCCAGTGCACAGACAGAAATGCAGCGCCTGGCTGAGACTGTAACGGCTGCAGCCAAAACGGCAGCACAGGCAGTCAAGTCAGCGTTTGAGAACATGGCCATAACGATCCCGAAGCCCAAAATACCTGTGATAGATGTGTCAATGAATTCTGTTACATACGGAAACGGGGGAAATGTAAGTGTTCCACAGTTTTCAGTGAACTGGAATGCGCTTGGTGGCATTTTCGATTCACCTACTGTACTAAACACGGCCGGCAATGGCCTGCAGGGTGTGGGAGAGGCCGGGCCAGAGGCAGTACTTCCACTGGATACATTATGGGTCCGGATGAAGGAGATCGTCTCCCAGGCAGTAAGGGAGAACAGCGGCACGTCCATGATTGATGCTTTAGTGGAGAAATTGCGCAGCATTGGCGGTGGAGGTACTGGACAACCGAGGACTGAACTTGCATGTACAGGGGGGATGACAATCCAATGGGCCCCGGTTTACAACCTGTATGGCAGCGCTGGAAAGGAAGATGTTGCGGAAGCCGATGGCATGAGCCAGGCAGAATTTGAAAAGCGCATGAGGCAGTGGGAAAAAGATAACCGCAGAAAGAAGCTCTAGGAGGGGATGCGGTGGAAAAAACTTATACGACCATCCAGGGGGAAACATGGGACGAAATAGCGTTTAAGGTGTATGGCGGCGAGAAATACGCCGCCTACCTTATGGCAAATAATTACAGGCATCTGGACATACTTGTGTTTTCGTCCGGAACAGTCCTTAATACTCCGGAACTGCCGGAGGAGGAAAAGAGCACCCTTCCGCCCTGGAGGACCATAGAAGAGGGGACAGTTGATCCTTATGATAATTTCTGACAGGAGGAAAGCGGATGGCACAGGCAAGGAGGGCTGCTGCAAGGGTAACATACATGAAAGCAGGAAGCGGCAGTAACCAGTCCGCTGCAGTCATGGCGGAGTATACGGAGGGCTTCAGCTATACGGATCCGGCATCAGAGGAAAGCGATACTGTGAGTATTACCCTGTCGAATATTGATCTGCGCTGGGCAGGAAGCTGGCTGCCGCAGACAGGCGATAAGATCACGGCTGAGATTGTCCTGGAGGACTGGGAGGAAGCCGGGCAGAGTGTGGCGTTCCCATGCGGGAAGTTTTGCCTTGATGATCTTAGTTTCAGGGGACCGGAATATACGTGTACGATTGGCGGGGTTTCCGTACCGGAGGGGAATTCCATCCGGAGCACGGAGAGAAGTAAAACCTGGCAGGAAGTAACCCTTAAGGAGATAGGGGCGGAGATAGCCGGGAAATATCATCTGCTCTTTGATTATACCGGGAATACGATAAAGCTGGGGACTGTGGAGCAGAACCAGGAATCTGACAGCAGTTTCCTGAGCAGGATATGCAAAGATTATGGGATGGCGTTCAAAATCTACAGCGGTAAGGTTATTATATACGACAAGGGTGAGTTTGAGACAAGGGCAGAAATAACTATAATTACTGCAGGGGATATGCAGGACTGGTCTTATAATACAACGCTTACAGGCACATACACGGGGGCTGAGATCAGGTATACCAGTGGCAGTGATGATGAGGAGCTTACCTGCGTTGTAGGTGGCGGAAACCGGATCCTGAACATAAACGAAAAGGTAGAGAGCCTTCAGGAAGCCCAGATCATGGCATGTGCCAGGGTTAATGCCGAAAATGAAAAGGCGGAAACAATGAACTGCACCATAATGGCGGATACCAGGATCGTGGCAGGAAGCACGGTAGGGGTAAAAGGCCTGAACAGGATTGACGGGAAATATTTTGTTGATAAGGCCACACATAGCATAGGGGCGGATGGCGCCTATACAATGTCACTGGAGATGCATAAATGCCAGAAGCGCATTACCGGAAGCGTGGCCTCCCAGGGGACGGCAGGAAATGGCGTATCCGGCCTGGCAGTTGGGGATAAGGTTATCGTGAACGGCCCGGCTTACTGGGGAGGGAACGGAGGCAGGGCGAACCAGTGCAGCAATATGGTTATGTATATTACGGAAATCCTGGGAAGTGGTTATGAATACCAGTACGGCGTATCCAGGCGTCAGGGCGGTACCCGGTACGGATGGTGTGCCGTGGAAAGCCTGTCAAAAGGTTAGGAGGGAGCCCATATGGATGGAGGGAACAGGATCGGGACGGTAAGCAGCGTGGATGCAGATACAGGGATGGTGAGCGTCCTGTATCAGGACAGGGATGGTGAAGTTACCCAGCTGCTGCCTTATGCTACTTTTAATGATGAATATAAACTGCCCAAAGTCGGCGCAAAAGTTGTGGTCATCCATCTGAGTAATGGGAGCGAGATGGGGATTGTGCTGGGGACATACTGGAACCAGGGCAACCCGGCAGGCAATCCGTGTTCTTACCGGAAAGAGATTGGGGAAAAGGCTTATTTTATGTATCAGGATGGGCTGCTTACGATTGAAGCAGAGCGTGTTTGTATAAGTTCTTCCCAGGGCAGAAGATCCTTTGAGGCCGGGGAGCTGATAAAGCAGATCGAAGCCATGGAAAAACGGCTGGAAGGGATGGACAGCCGCCTGAGCCGGGTGGAGCAGCAGGGATAGGGGGTGCATGGATGGCAATTGGGCACATAGGGAAAACGGTAGTCTTTGAAACAAGCGATGCCAGGATTTTAAATTTTCAGAAATTCCGCCGGACGGTCAAAGGGCGCTGGGCTTCCCACAGCAGGATCGGGTTAAAGCCAAGGATACAGTTTCTGGGTCCGGATGCGTCGTCTATTACATTTACGGTTGTGCTTAATGCAGAGCATGGCGTAAAGCCCCGTACCACGGTGGAGAATATAGAAAAGCTTATCCTTGACGGGATCCCGCAGACAGTAGTGATCGGGAGCAGGAAAGTCGGTTCCGGACAGTATGTCATTACAGAGATAGGCGAGGAATGGGAAAGGATACTGAACCGGGGAGAGGTGGCCAGGATAACCTGTGACCTTACCCTGGAAGAGTATGTGTAGGAGGCGGCCTGATGATTGGTATACCAGAAGTAGTGCTGACGGGGTTTGATTATTTAAGCGCGACAAGGCAGGAAGAGATGCGCAGGAACCTTGCCCTGCTGTATGAAACGGCGGAGGGTACCTGCCCGGGGGACCGCTTATTCGGGTTAAATCCCGGTTTTCAGGATGCCCCGCTGAATGTGGCTGTAAATTTATTTGCATTGGAGGTCATAGAGAAGACGGAGGTATATGAGAATAAGGCTGAAATCCTGGATATCCGGTATACACAGTCACAGGACGGGAACCTGACGCCGCAGGTCATAGTGGGGGCAAAGAATACGGAAGGGGGATGAGGGAATGTCTGAATTGCTTAATACGATAGACAACCTGCCGGACATCAGTTTTATAGACGGGCTTACGCTGCAGGACATACAGAGCCAGATGCTTGCTTTTTTTACGGATAAATACCTTGAGATCACGGGAAAGCGCATACAGCTGTCAAAGGCAGACCCGAACAGGATCATTATGCTGGGATGTGCGCAGATCATCTATCAGGGGCTGCAGCATATTGATAAGGCAGGAAAAATGAACTTTCTGAAATATGCCTATGATGGTTATCTGGAGAACATGGCTGCGCTGAAGAGGGTTACAAGAAATCCGGCGAAATATGCGAAGGTGCCTGTTAAGTTTACGCTTTCCGGCCCCAGGGAGGCCGTGACCGGGATACCTGCAGGGACCAGGGTGACAGCCTCCTATGAGGTGTACTTCGCGACAGTACAGTATGCGGAGATACCTGCGGGGGAGATGGAAACAACGGTTATGGCACAGTGTACGGAAGCAGGGACGGCAGGAAATGATTATATGGCCGGGGAATTGCGCACACTGGTGGATCCCGTCGGCTTTGTGGCTTCTGTGACAAATACGGAAGCGAGTACTGGCGGGACGGAGACGGAGAGTGACCAGGACATGGCCGAAAGGACTTATCTAGCCCCTTCCAGCTTTTCTACCGCCGGACCGGATGATGCCTATGAGTATTGGGTGAAAAACAGCAATCTGGATATTGGGGATGTTAAAATTTCCAGCCCTACGCCGGGTGTGGTAGATGTCCGTTTTGTGATGGCGGATGGGCGGCTGCCGGATGAAACTACATTGGAGGTGATACGCGACTATCTGAACCAGAGGAGCAGGAGGCCGCTTACAGATAACGTGCAGGTGCTCAGGCCCACGACTGCAGAATATGGCATTGATCTGGTTTATTATATTAATGCCAGCGACGGAAATGCTGCCGCGGCAATCCAGGCGCAGGTGGAGAATGCAGTGAAGGATTATCAGATATGGCAGTCATCCAGAATCGGGAGGGATATAAATCCGGATGAGCTGACGGCAAGGCTTCTGGATGCAGGGGCAAAACGTGTCCGGATCCGTGAGCCGGTTTTCCAGACAGTCGGAGCGACTGCCCTGGCGCAATGTACCAGTGTAAAAGCTGTATACGGGGGGCTGGAGGATGATTAGTTATTATGACGGGCAGTTAACAGACATCTTTCCATCCAATATTTCCCGAAACGAAGAGGTTCAGGCTTTAAGTTATGCTTTGCAGCAGGGGACCCGGCTTCTGTACAGGTACAGCCAGAGACTTTATATTTATGATAACCTGGACGGGCAGCCGGAAGAAGTGATAGATCTCCTTGCATCGGAGCTTCGTACACAATATTACAGTAGTGACATGGACCTGGAAACAAAACGCAGGCTGGTGAAAAATACGCTTATCTGGTATATGTCCGCCGGGACACCGGCAGCAGTCGAGGAGCTTGTGACAAATGTCTTTGGCAGCGGGGAGGTACAGGAATGGTTTGAGTACGGAGGAAAGCCATACTGCTTCCGGGTATCGACGGATGTGCATATGGATCCGGAGAGTATGGCAGAGTTTTCCCGCATGATCAGGAAGGTTAAGAATACGCGCTCCCACCTTGATGCGCTGGAGTTTAACAGGAACTTAAGGCAGCAGCTGTATTCGGGCAGTGCCTGTATCGCCCGAAGTGAGGCAGAAATAAAATGCAGACTGCCGGAAGAGGCATACAAAGGGGGATTGAAACAGCGTCTGTATAGTAGTGTCGTGTCTGCTGTGGAATGTGTGGCGGAATGTGTGTGTAGTGAAACGGCAGAAGATCTGGAACCTCCTTTTCTTTTTGAAGTAAGGGAGGATGGGCATTTATGGGTCATTAGTGAAAAAGAAGAGTTGTTGTCCGGAATTTATATCAATGAGGATGGGCATCTTATCATAGATGCAGATGTAGTTCCTGGTGCAGAGAAATACCGAATCCGTGAGGACGGACACCTGATATATGGATAATGGGATTGCAGTAAAAAGGAGGGCATAAATGGCAGTCTATAAGGATTTCAAATTGACAAACAAGGGAATAGATTTATTTACTGAACTGCTGCAGGGAAGCGGGGAGATGGAATTCAGGTACCTGGCTGCCGGATCCGGAAGGTATGCGGAAGGTGAAAGTAGCCAGGAGTATATCAGGGGAATGGGAAGCCTGAAGGAAGAACGCCAGAGGGTGCCGTTTACATCCGTTAAGAAGATGGATGGCGGAATGGTCAGCCTAAAGGCGGATCTGTCGAACCAGGGGCTTACAGAAAGCTATCTGATGACGGAAGTCGGTATTTATGCAGGAATAGCAGGATCGGAAGAAAGCGTGCTGTATTGTGTTACCACTCCGGAAAACCCTGATTATATGCCTGATTTTTCATCAGGACGCCTATACAATGTGGTATTCAGGACATTGGTCAGTATTGGTGATGCGGAGGAGATTACGGTGGTTTATACCCCGGATAATTATGTGTCGAAGGAAGAACTTCAGGATGCTTTAAAGGATAAGGTTGATTCAGAGGATGGCAAGGGGCTGTCTTCCAATGATTTCTCTGATAAATATAAGGAAGCGGTCGATGGGCTGAACGGGCTTAAGTTCGGGCAGGATACGGATGGAAACTGGGGTTATACATCTCCTGAAACTACAGAAGTAATACCGTTTGGGGGAAACAATAGTGACAGTTCCCCAGATCCGGTTATATACAATTATAGCGGGGAAACTCTGGATGGTAGGGGCGGTACGACAATCTGTACAATTGATACAACCGGGTGGAGTACCACCAAATCACATATTGAGGTATTGTATATGGGATATGGTAATTATAAAAGTGCGGGAACTATGGACAGCCATGGTGATGAACGTGTTATGCTGTCGACAGGCAAACTATTAATGAATTCCGATAATACTCGGTTTATGATGATGTTTTTTAATCCAGTGGACAACATGGTTTATTCCAGAATGGTAAAGTTTAGTTGGACTGGGGGCAATAAATATAACGTTGTAGGTATGAGTTGCGGAAAAACGCCTCTTGGAAGCGGTGAAGCATCTGATTATGCACCTGGATACTGTATTCCTTATCAAATTATTTTTTATCCGCAAAAATAGTTGATACTGGATTTGATGAGGAGGATGAGAGAGTGGCAGAGATAGATCTTGGAAAAGTGGTAGGTGCTCCTGGGGAACCGGGTACAACGGATTATAACGAAATGGAGAACAAACCACGCATAAATGGCACTGTCCTGGATGGAGACATGACAGTGGAAAAACTGGGGTTTGTGATGAAGATGGAAGGCATGGGTCTGTCCCATAATGATTATTCAGATACCGATAAGGAGAAGCTCGCCGGAATTGCGGAAGGGGCGAACAACTATGAACATCCGACATCACATCCGGCATCAATGATAGAGCAGGACAGTACGCACAGGTTTGTCAGCGACGCGAAACAGGCAGAATGGGATGCTGTCTATGCCCAGGCTGTGGCTTATGCGGATCTGCTGATAGCGAACCTGATTAGCGGGGCACCCGAAACACTGGATACACTGGGCGAAATTGCTGATGCCATGAGGGAAAATGCAGATGTTGTTACAGCATTACAGGAAGCTATAGGGAAGAAAGCCAATGAGGTGGAACTTTCCCAGGTAGCGTTTAGCGGCAGTTACAATGATCTGGCAGACAGGCCGGCAGCGCTGGATGGGAAGGATGGGGTGGCTGCCGGGTTTGGTACCCCTACTGCAACGATAGATGCAAATGTGGGGATACCGTCTGTTACTGTAGCTGCATCTGGCCCTGACACTGCGAAAGTGTTCAACTTTTTGTTTAGGAACCTGAAAGGTGACACAGGAGAACAAGGGGATGCAGGCACAAGGGGATCAATGATATACTGGGGGACTGCAATCACTGGCACCAGCACAACGGCGGCCGTGTTCAGCGGTTCAGGGATATCATTGGCCCTGGTAAATGACCTTTACCTCCACACTGGCACCTGGAATGTCTACCAGTGCACCACGGCTGGGGATGCAAGCACGGCGAAATGGGTTTATAAGGGAAATATAAAGGGGGATACAGGTGCTAAAGGAGCAGACGGTCAGGCAAATGTGATATTTGCAACAACAGCTCCAACAAGCCTTGCAGATGGTGTTATCTGTATGGTTTATGAGTGAGGTGGCGGCATGGGGATACTTTTTGGCAATGGAGGGATAAAAACGGCAAAAGAAATTTATGCCGGGGTTGGCGGAGACGTTAAAACAGTAAAAGAGGTTTATGCTGGTCTGAACGGGGTTCCGAAGCTGGTGTGGGCAAAGTGTGTTGTTGGGGAAGAGTGGCAGATGGCATTTTTACCATCAACTGCACGCTGGCGGTCGGTTACCTATGGAAATGGGAAATTTGTGGCAGTCACATATAATGACAGTAAAGCATCGTACAGCACGGATGGAGTTATATGGGAAGCTACAACATTGCCATCAATTGCGAACTGGCGATCAGTCACCTATGGAGACGGGAAATACGTGGCGGTCGCATATAGCAGTAACAAAGCAGCATACAGCACAGATGGAGTTGCATGGAAAGCCGTAACATTACCATCAACGGCATCTTGGCAATCAGTCACCTATGGAGACGGGAAATTCGTGGCGGTTGCATATAGCAATAACAAAGCAGCATACAGCACAGATGGAGTTACATGGAAAGCAGCAACATTACCATCAATTGCATATTGGCAATCAGTCACCTATGGAGACGGGAAATTCGTGGCGGTTGCATTTGGCAGTAATGAGGCAGCATACAGCACAGATGGAGTTGCATGGAAAGCCGTAACATTACCATCAACGG
>CAJUFB010000061.1:0-1896 GCA_910585805.1 uncultured Acetatifactor sp. | reverse complement strand
CATATTTGCAATCAGTTACCTATGGAGATGGGAAATATGTTGCGGTCGAAAATGGAAGCAACAATGCGTTGTACAGCACGGATGGAGTTACATGGAAAGCTGTAACGTTGCCATCAACGGCATCTTCGCCATCAGTCACCTTTGGAGATGGGAAATTTGTGACAGTGGACCAAGGCGAAAATGGAAGCAGCAATGCAGCATACAGCAAGGATGGAGTCACATGGAAAGCTGTAACCATGCCGTCATCCGCAAAATGGAGTTCTGTAACTTATGGCGACGGGAAATTTGTGGTAGTTGCGCTCAGCAATAACGTAGTGGCATACAGCTAAAATAAAAACCGGGGGTAAGGCGGAATTTATGGCTGTACCAGCAGCTAGACCTTGTGAAACCTGTAACAGGAAAGGTGATGCATATGAAGAGCAGGGACAGTCCCCTTAAACTGATGAATAATCAAATAATAGAGAACATGCAGCCGGATGCTTCAAACAGGGGTATCCGGTTTTTGAATGCAAAGAAAGAGAGGAGATTTGTATGGACAAGGTGAAAGCAACTGTAATAGCGGCAATATCCGCGCTTATGAGCTGGTTAGGTATTCTGGCCGCGCCGGTGTTCCTGATGGTTGGATGTAACATCATCGACTATATCACCGGCATATGGGCAGCCGGGTACCGGACGGAGAACGTAAACAGCTATAAGGGGATCCGGGGGATCATCAAAAAAGTATGTATGTGGCTGCTGGTTCTGATAGGGGCATGGATCGACGTCCTGATCAACCACACCATTGAGTATGCAGGCGTAGGGATAGAGCTGCCATTTGTGGTGGCCACTGTGGTAGCTGTATGGTTAGTGGTAAATGAGATCATCAGCATTTTGGAGAATATGCTGGATATCGGCGTCCACATGCCGCCTTTCCTGCTCCCGGTAGTCAAGTACATCAGGAAGCAGGTGGAGGATAAAGCAAAAGTTCCTGGAGAGGAAGGAGAAGAGAGTAATGAGGATTAATGTACATGCCGGGCACAACCCGGACGGAAAATCAGCCTGTGGCGCAATCGGCTTCATCCGGGAGTCCACGGAGGCCCGGAAGGTGAAAGACGCTGTGATCAGCCAGCTCCGGCAGCTGGGACACACTGTATATGACTGCACCTGCGAGAACGGCACAAGCCAGTCCGATGTACTGACGAAGATTGTGAATGCCTGCAATGCGCATACTGTTGATCTGGATGTATCCATTCACTTTAATTCTGGCGCAAAAGATTCTTCCGGGAACGGGAAGACGACCGGAGTGGAGGTGCTTGTCTACAGCGTCTCAAGCAAGGCCGGGCCATATGCAGAGAAAGTGTGCGTTGCGGTCGCAGGGCTCGGCTTCCGGAACCGTGGGGTAAAGGTCAGGACAGACCTGCGCTTCCTGAAGCAGTCCAAGGCCCCCGCGATGCTGGTCGAGTGCTGCTTTGTGGATGATAAGGACGACGTGCAGCTTTATGATTATCAGAAGATGGCAGAGGCTATCGTTTATGGCATTACAGGCCAACGGGTGCAGCCGGCAGAGGGGCCGGCGGATCCGGAAGCCGCAGCGCCTGGAGCAGAGACTGCAGTAAGCGGCACAAAGCAGCTGTACCGGGTGCAGGTAGGGGCATATACTGTCAAGGGCAATGCCACTGCCATGCAGGCAAAGCTTAAGGCAGCGGGATTTTCTGATACCATTATTGTTAAGGCTTAAAGGTGAAACAGGCGGTAGATGTTATTCTGTCGCCTGTTCCACTTTCAGCTGATATTTTCTAAGAGGAGCAGTGAATAAAAATAGACAACAAATAGATGCTTATTTTAAAGCTCTGGCAACGGGCAATCCCTACATAAAAGAAAAGATGGTGCGTCCGTAAACCGCCGATTTATTGGCGG
>CAJUFB010000060.1 GCA_910585805.1 uncultured Acetatifactor sp. | reverse complement strand
GAGAGTGGAGCCTGAGCAGAGAAATAAAAAAATACTGGATAAAGTAAAAGAAGTAACTCATACTGATATGGTAACCATCTTAAAAAATCTGGACAGGGAACTGGTAAAGGGCGCTTTGTCAGGGGCGAAGTTCCGGGAATATTTCTTTGCAAACTGCAAATGCGACAAGATTGCGGAGGCGGTTAAGGAAGTGCTGGCATAAGGAAGTGTCTGCGACAATTCCTGAGGGGTTGAAAGAACCGGAATGAAATAATGAAAAAGCATGTGCGGACATGCGGAAAAGAGGGAAAAATGAACGCAGTATTAGAGCAGATCAGTAAAATCGGTATCGTGCCTGTTGTAAAGATTGACAGGGCCGAGGACGCGCTTCCCCTGGCGAAGGCGCTGTGCGCGGGCGGACTCCCCTGTGCGGAGGTTACCTTCCGTACCGGCGCGGCTGCGGAGGCCATCAAGATCATGACCACAAACTTTCCTGATATGTGCGTGGGCGCCGGGACGGTACTGAACGCGGAACAGGTTGACGCGGCAGTGGAAGCCGGTGCGAAATTCATCGTCAGCCCCGGATTAAATCCCAGGACAGTGAAGTACTGTATCGAGAAAAACGTGCCCATTACCCCGGGCACATCCAGCCCCTCCGATATTGAGCAGGCCATTGAACTGGGCCTGGACGTGGTGAAGTTCTTCCCGGCCGAGCAGTCCGGCGGACTGGCAAAGATCAAGGCCATGGCGGCTCCCTATGTAAATATGAAATTCATGCCTACCGGCGGCATCAATGCCGGGAACCTGACCTCTTACCTTGATTTCAACAAGATCATCGCGTGCGGCGGCTCCTGGATGGTTCCCGGCGACCTGATCAATGCAGGCGAGTGGGACAAGATTGAGCAGCTGACCAGGGAGGCGGTTCAGACCATGCTGGGCTTTGAACTTGCGCATATCGGCATCAATTCCGAGAGTAAGGAAGAGGCTGACAAGACCGTAAACCGCCTGTCATTCCTGTTCGGCACGCCGGTGAAGGTGGGCAGCGGCGGCAGCTTTGCGGGCACTATTGTGGAGGTGCTGAACGCAAAGGGCAGAGGATCCCATGGGCATATTGCCATCAGGACGAATTACATCGTGAGAGCCATCAACTACATGAGCACCGTGCTGGGTGTGGAGTTTGAGGAGCCAATCATGAAGGGTGACAAAATTAATGCCATTTATCTGAAGGAAGAAATCGGCGGCTTTGCGGTGCATCTTCTCCAGAAATAAAATGATTCTGTCCGGTCATTTGCACGGCTTTGCGGACGGGCATGGCCGTGCTGCAATGTGCACTCAGGGATGGAAATGTCTGTATGTTATTCCGTGTGATGATTGTGAACGTATATAATATATATCCGCGCTCAATAACATTTGCCGACATAAATGTATAACGGTGAGCGCTTCTGCAAAACAAGGGCAGAAAAGCGGCAAATGCCGCTTCCGGCAGTTGTGCGGCGCAGGGAAATGCGCCTTTTATGGGAAGCAGGGGGATTGCTTCCGATAAGACATAATATGAGAAAGGATTTGACAAAAATGGCGAAAGTAATTACCATGGGTGAGATTATGCTGAGGCTGTCCACTCCCAATTTTGAAAAATTTATTCAGGCGGATGAGTTTGACGTGAATTACGGCGGCGGGGAAGCCAATGTGGCAGTGTCTCTGGCAAATTACGGACATGATGCGGAGTTCGTTACTGCGGTGCCGGACAATGAGATAGGCGAGTGTGCAGTGGCAGCTCTGAGGAAGTATAATGTGGGAACAAAACATATCGCAAGATGCGGCGAAAGACTTGGCATCTACTATCTGGAAAGCGGTTCATCCATGAGGCCTTCCAAGGTAGTATATGACAGGGCGCATTCCTCCATCTCCACTGCAACGGCGGCTGACTTTGACTTTGACGCCATTTTCACAGGCGCAGACTGGTTCCATTTTACGGGAATCACTCCCGCTGTGTCCGATGCGGCTGCTGCGCTGACAGAGGAAGCTTTGAAGGCGGCGAAGAAGCATGGCGTGAAGGTTTCCGTGGACCTGAACTTCCGCAAGAAGCTGTGGACATCCGAGAAAGCGCAGAAGGTGATGAAGAACCTGATGCAGTATGTGGATGTGTGCATCGGAAACGAAGAGGATGCGGAACTGGTGCTTGGCTATAAGCCGGGTAAGACGGATGTCACCAGCGGTGATCTGGAACTGGCCGGATACAAGTCCATCTTCGAGCAGATGGTGGCTGACTACAACTTTGAATACTGTGTTTCCTCTCTCCGCGTGAGCCATTCCGCTTCCGACAATGGTTGGTCCGCATGCATTTACTCCAGGGATACGAAAGAGTTCTATCACTCCAGGGAGTACAGCATTCATCCCATCGTTGACCGTGTAGGCGGCGGAGACTCCTTTGCAGGCGGCGTTATCTGCGGCATGCTTGACGGCAGGGATTTTAAGGCTGCCCTGGAATACGGCGTGGCGGCTTCCGCTCTGAAACACACCATTCCCGGCGACTTTAACCTGGTCTCCAGGAAAGAGGTGGAGACACTGGCAGGGGGCGATGCTTCCGGGCGGGTGCAGAGATAAAGCTGGTGCTGCTGTGAAGCGCCGGTGAGGAAGGGCAGCGGCTTAATTGTCCCGAAACAGAAAATAGAACATTGCAGATATTTCCTTACAACCGCCGGGGTGAAGAACTTCGGCGGTTACTGATTTTTCTCAGCTTTTTTGCAAAAACAGGCATAGGTTTGTCTTTTACGGCAGAATTTTTTGCAATTCTAACCGCAGGAAACCTTGTGTCACAGATTTTCTTTTTGGGCACTGCCGGATGGGATATGCCGATCCAGACAATCAAACTGATTGCCGTTGCACCATATCAAGAATACTGTTTTATCTGGCCAAAATGTTTACGGGAGGAGAAACAGAAAAATAAAGATAGGAGGCACACAATGGGAATGGAACATTTCTTGAGCAGCAATGATGAAAGGATGGACAGCCAGCTCCTGTTCACGGCGCAGATCGACAAAATGACAGCCATCCTGCGCAGGACACTGCTGATCGATAAGAGCCGGAGGGAGAACGACGCGGAGCATTCCTGGCACATTGCGGTCATGGCCATGCTTTTTCAAGAATACGCGGCGGAGCCGGTGGATATAGGCAGGGTGGTCCAGATGTGCGTTGTCCACGACCTGGTGGAAATCATAGCAGGGGATACCTTTGCCTACGATGTGGAGGGCAATCAGGGGAAAGAGGAGAGAGAGAAGGCCGCGGCCGACCAGCTGTTTGCCCGGCTTCCCCGGGAGCAGGGGCAGATGCTTCGGGCATTCTGGGAGGAATTTGACGCCATGGAGACTGCGGATGCCAAATATGCCGCCTGTATGGACCGACTGCAGCCGTTCCTTCACAACACCCTGACAGACGGGCATACCTGGGTGGAAAGCGGGACCAACCGCGCAATGGTGGAAAAGAGAATGGCGGTGGTGAAGGAATTTATGCCGAAGGTGTACGGCTGGGTTTCCGACAATCTTGACCATGGGATTCAGGCAGGGTGGCTGAAGCCCTGAGGAACCTTCCCGGGAATCCTTTCGCCGGCATTGGAAGAATTACAGTTTCCGGCAGGCGCCGGGCATTTTCCCATATGGATACTTCCCGGGAGGACGGGCGCTTATGGAGGGAGCGTTCGTTATGAAATATATGACTTTCAATGCTTCCTGCGCGTATGCAGGTCTGGCAAACATTCCGGAGCGGTTTGGAATAGAGACGGAGGACCGGGAGATTGCGCTGGCTATGGGGCTGCCATACTTATTTGCAAAGGAGGGGGAGTATACTGTGAAAGTCCTGACTCTTGCCCGCGGAAACCGCGCAGTCAAAATGAGCTCCCCTGCTCATTTTGCAAGACAGGCTTCATGCTGCAGACGGGCTTCATCTATATCTGGGTCCCAGGGGAATTCACATGGCGGAAACCAAATTGAACAGGGAGGATGCCGTTGGAACAGGGAGGTTGTTGGTATTATACTTGACTTTTAAATCTTACTGCTGTAATATTAAAGAGTGATTATATTTTTTGACTTTAAATCTTACGAATGTAATATTTGTAATCGCATTGAAAAAAATGTTTCACGGTACCCGAGTATCTGATAAATGTCACATCGAAGCGTTTCGGTGATATTGTACCGGAATAGTGTGGTTCACTATAAAACATAGCTTGAAGGAGAGTAGTCATGAGTACAAAACCCAGGGGTAGAATTGGCGGGAATAGAAGCGACAGGAACGGAACTGCCAGGAACGGAATTAACAGGAACGGAACCGGCAGGAACAGAATTAACAGGAATGGAACCGGCAGGAACAGAATTAACAGGAACGGAACCGACAGGAACAGACAAAAAAGCAGAAGGGCGAAGTCCGTATTGAAGGCAGTTATTCTGCTGGAAATGCTGGCCATCGGCGTGGTTGTATATGCTCTGCGCCTTTCCATGAGGGCGGGAGGAAATGAAGGCAGGGACTTTTTGACGGGAATCAGCGAAGTATTCGCAGGCTATTCGGATATGGAACCTGCTGACGGAAGCCGGGCGGGCGTTGACGGCCTGGCTTCCGAAAAACAGGAAAAGAACCCGCCGGAATTGCTGAAGGAGTACATGGAATTGATTACCCAAAAGACTTATGAGCAGATGTACGCCATGGTGGATGCGGAAGGCTCCGGCAATATTTCCGAAGAAGCCTTTGTCAGCCGGAATTCCGCCATTTATGAGGGAATCGAGGCGGAGAACATGACAACGGAAATCACCGGGTACGACGAGGAAAAGGGGCTTGTAACATTTCAGGTTTCCTTCGATACCCTTGCCGGTAACATCAGTTTTGAAAATGAGGCTCTCTTTCTGGAAATCGGAGGATGCCGGCGGCTGGTCTGGTCGGACTCCCTGATTTTCCCGGGACTTTGCTCTGCGGATAAGGTGAGGGTCTCCGTCACCAAAGCGGACAGAGGGCGCATTGTGGACAGGAACGGGGAAGTTCTGGCAGGCAGCGGCGTGGTGTCTTCCGTGGGAATCGTCCCGGGGAAGCTGGAGGACGAAGAGGAGGCGGTGAGCAGGGCGGCGGAGCTTCTGGGAATGGAGGA
Source organism: uncultured Acetatifactor sp. (assembly GCA_910585805.1). Classification (GTDB taxonomy): domain Bacteria; phylum Bacillota; class Clostridia; order Lachnospirales; family Lachnospiraceae; genus Acetatifactor. The sequence continues at coordinate 17,984 of CAJUFB010000060.1, read as the reverse complement.
GGATGTCATTCGGAAAAAGCTGTCCGCCGGATGGGTAAAAGAGGATTCCTTTGTCCCCTTGAAGCTGATTCCCAGGGTGGACGAGCGGAAACTGATGTCGCCGGAGGCGGAGGAAGCGCAACGGGAACTGGAGCGGCATGAGAAGCTTCTGGAAGTGCCGGGAATCGCCATACAGGATCAGACAGTGCGCAGTTATCCGTTGGGGGAGGCGGCATCCCATCTGACAGGGTATGTCCAGAATGTCACTGCGGAAGACCTGGAGAAACATGCCGGGGAAGGATATACGCCAGGCAGCGTCATCGGAAGGTGCGGAATCGAAGCTTTATATGAAAAGGAACTGCGGGGCAGGAACGGATACCGGATTTATATCACGGATGAAGAGGGACAAGAGAAAAGGGAACTGGCGCGCAGGGCGGTGCAGCACGGAACGGATGTGAAGCTGACCATTGACGCAGCGCTTCAGGCAGAATTGTATGAAGAATTCAAGGAGGATAAGAGCTGTTCCGTGGCAATGGAGCCTTATACCGGGGAGGTTCTGGCGCTGGTCAGTACGCCTTCCTATGACAGCAACGATTTTATTATGGGCATGTCTACGGAAAAGTGGGCTTCTTTAAACGAAGATGAGAACATTCCGATGTTGAACCGTTTTCGTCAGGCATGGTGCCCGGGATCCACGTTTAAGGCGGTGATTGCCGCAATCGGACTGGAGACGGGAGCCGTAGACCCGCTGGCGGATCTTGGAAACGACGGAGCGCGGTGGCAGAAAGACCGATCCTGGGGCGGGTACCATGTAACCACGCTGCATCCGGCCAGTCCGGCTGATTTAAGAAATGCAATGCTCCTTTCGGACAATATCTATTTTGCAAAGGCTGCGCTTCAGATTGGGGCGGAAAGGCTGGAGACGTCGCTGAGCGAATTGGGATTCGGGGAAACCGTGCCTTTTGAGATCGGAATGACGCGGAGCCGCTTTTCCAATGGGGAGCATATGGAGACGGAGATACAGCTGGCTGACAGCGGGTACGGCCAGGGACAGATTCTGGTGAATCCGCTGCATCTGGCAAGTATGTATTCGGCATTCTGTAATGAGGGGAACCTGGTACAGCCTTGGGTGGTCATAAGCCCGAAGCCTGCGGCAGAGGGGCAGCAGGACGGAGAGAACGAGTCAACAGCGGTGCAGCAGGACGAAGCCGGATATTGGATTCCGGGCGCATTTTCCCGGGAGACTGCGGAACAGGTGCTGGAGTCGCTGAAAGGGATTGTCAACGACCCGGGCGGAACCGGATATGGCGCGCACAGGGAAGACGTCCTGTTGGCAGGCAAGACAGGAACAGCGGAAATCAAGGCTTCCCAGAGCGATACCTCAGGAACCGAACTGGGATGGATGGTACTGTTTACCCCAGAAAAAACGGTAAACCGTCCTATTATGCTCGTCAGTATGACAGAAGACGTAAAGGGCAGAGGAGGAAGCGGCTATGTGGTCAAAAAGGACAAAAAGATTTTGGAATTCTGGTTCGGCGGAAGCGGAACGTGACAGAAGGGGACGGAATCTGCGGATGTACACCATGGAGATTCTGGTTGCGGCCCTGTTCCTGATCTTGCTGTACCGGCTGTGGGATTTGCAGATTGTGCAGGGGGAGCGGTATGCGGAGGAATTTGAGCTGAGGATTACCAGAAAGGTGCGGGAAAGCAATACCAGAGGGCGGATTTATGACTGCAACGGAGAAATCCTGGCCTACAATAAGCCTGTTTTCACGGTGACCATGGTGGACGGGGAGAGTTATGCCACAAACCGGGAGAGACAGCTGACGCTGAACGGTGTGATTTACCATGTGATGAAAAGACTGGAAAAAGACGGAGAATCGTTAAATCAGGAACTGAAGATCAGGATAGGGGACAACGGGCAGTATGAATATACCGTTGCGGGTACGGGACTGACCAGATTTCTGGCAGATGTATTCGGGGAAGCGAACCCGGAGAATCTGACGGAGGCGCAGCGTGAGACAACTGCCGAAGAGATGGTGCAGTTTCTGGCGGGAAAGGATAAATTTGCGCTTTACGAGGAAAGAAGGGGGCCGTATACGGAGGAAGAACTGGAGGAATACGGGCTGCCCGGAAGTTATACCAAAGCGGAGGAGCTGGCGTTGGTGGGGGTGCGGTACCAGCTCTCCCTCAATGCCTACAGGAGATATGTGCCGGTGATCCTGGCCAGGGGTATATCGGAAGAGACGGCAGCTTATCTGGCGGAAAACAACCAGTCCCTGCCCGGGATAGAAGTGGGGCAGGACTGGGAAAGGGTTTACGACGGGGGAGAGGCTTTTTCCCATCTTCTGGGGTATACGGGGAAGATTTCCACGGAGGAACTGGAGAAGTATGCCGGTTCGGAGCGGGATTACACCGCTGATTCCCTGGTTGGGAAAGCCGGGATTGAGCAGTATTTTGAGGAGACCTTGCAGGGCATTGACGGAGAGCGGCAGATTCAGGTCAATAATGTAGGAAAAGTGCTGGGAGAGGGGGAGGTCCTTCGGGAGATGGAGAGCGGGCGGGACATTTATCTGTCCATTGACAAGGAGCTGCAGATTGCCCTGTATCATATCCTGGAGCAGAACCTGGCGGGAATCCTGGTGAGCAATCTGATAAATACAAAGGAATTTGACAGGACGCGCGTCGCGGACGCTTCGGATATCCGGATTTCTCTGTATGATGTTTACATGGCCCTGATTGACAATTCCGTCATAAGCCTGGAAGCGTTCCGGCATCCGGAGGCAACTGCCCTGGAACGGGAACTCGGGGACAGGCTGGAGGAAAAACGGGAAGAGGTATGGGATTCGCTGAAAAGGGAATTACTGGAGGGAAATACGGCGTACGGGTCTCTCAGCGCGGAAATGCAGGAATACATACGGTATATCGTCAATGAAAGCGGTATTTTAAAAGATATATTCGCCGGGGAAGGGGATGTCATAAGCAACGATGATGTCTGGAGGGAATGGAAAAACGGAGGTAATATCAGTCCGGGGGAATTTCTGACCCATGCCATTGAAAGCGGCTGGATCGTAGCGGGAGCCGTAGAGTCCGGGCAGCAGTATCTCACCACGGAGGAAATGTATCTGTTATTGGTGGAGGGGATGGAGACAAGAATATCAGACAGCATTGGATTTGAAAAAATGCTCTTCAAGTGGCTGGTCCGGGAAGAGCGGGTCACGGGGAAGGAAATCTGCAGTCTTTTATATGACCAGGGCGTCTTATCCGCTTCGGACGAGGATTATGAGAGCCTGATGTCGGGAGCAACGGAGCCCTTTTCTTTTTTGAAAATGAAGATAGAAAAGCTGGAGATTACTCCCGCGCAGCTGGCGTTGGACCCCTGTTCCGCATCGGCGGCGGTGATTCAGCCGGGGACGGGAAAAGTGCTGGCGCTGGTGTCCTATCCGGGATATGACAACAACAGGCTGGCCAACCAGATGGATTCCGCGTATTATAATAAACTGTTAAACGATAAGTCTCTGCCGCTTTTCAACAGGGCGACCCAGCAGCTGACGGCTCCCGGCTCTACTTTTAAGCCGGTGACAATCGCTGCGGGGCTGATGGAGGGCGTGATTTCCCGGGACAGCTCCGTGCTCTGCGACGGCGTGTTCGACAAGGTTACGCCCAGCCTGAACTGTTGGAACCATTACGGACACGGAACCGTGCCCAATGCCCCCACGGCGCTGCAGTTTTCCTGCAATGACTATCTGTGCGAGATTGCGTATCGGCTGGGGATGCTGGGAGTGACGGAAGCAGTCAGGCTCACGGAATTGGGAGAGCATACAGGCGGAAGCGGTAATCCGGAATCGGAAGGGGATACGGGCGGAAACGGGAATCTGGAATCGGAAGAGTATGCAGGCGGAAACGGGAATGCGGAATCGGAAAAGTATGCAGGCGGAAACGGGAATGCGGAATCGGAAGGGCATGCGGGCGGAAATAGGAATGCGGAATCGGAAGGGCATGCGGGCGGAAATAGGAATGCGGAATCGGAAGGGCATGCGGGCGGAAATGGGAATGCGGAATCGGAAGGGCATGCGGGCGGAAATGGGAATGCGGAATCGGAAGGGCATGCGGGCGGAAATGGGAATGCGGAATCGGAAGAGTATGCGGGCGGAAGCGGGAATCTGGTGCCGATGGTGTATGAGGGGAGCCGGGCATCGGATAACAGCGGTGTATATGCAGATAATGCGGCTCTTGGCTTCCTGCAGAAATATGCCGGAATGTTTGGTCTGGATGAAAAGTCGGGAGTTGAGATCACGGAAGCGGCGCCTCATGTGACGGATGCTTACGGGATTCCCTCGGCAATCGGCCAGGGCACCCATAATTATGCCACCGTACAGCTGGCGCGCTACGTGAATACTCTGGCTTCAGACGGGGAGTTGTTTTCCCTGTCACTGTTAAAGGGTATCGCGGGGGAAGACGGGGAGATATCGGAATATGAGACGGAACCGGTCAGAAAGGTGGAACTGCCGGATTACGTGTGGGAGACGGTTCGCACAGGCATGATGCAGTTTGCCCGGAACAATGCCATATTGAAGGACATGGAGCTGAGCATTGCGGGAAAGACGGGAACGGCCCAGGAATCCGAACTGCATCCGGACCACGCCCTGTTTGTGGGGTATGCGCCGGCGGAAAATCCGCAGATTGCGGTGGCCGTGCGGATTGCCAACGGGTACGGTTCATCCAATGCCACTGATGTGGGGCGGAGTATTTTCAATTATTATTTCGGATTGGAGAGTCCGGAGGATATCGTTACGGGCAGGGCATCCCGGGCAAATAATACCAGGAGTGACTGACGGGAAGCGTTTTCCGCAAATGGGTGTCGTTTCCACATAAATAACTGCATTACGGCGCCCAGATTCCCAGATCAGCCAGAATCCTAAGGGTAAGTCCCGTGGCGGCAGTGCCGGTGGCGTAGTCGTCCTGCCGGATATTCGTGGCAAAATAGTAAGTACTGTTTCCGCGTTCAATATATCCGATAAACCACCCGGAAGTATTCTTTCCGTTGACGGATTCCGTGCCTGTCTTTCCGTAGAGAGTACCGTTTTCCGTGACGGAAAGACGGATTGCGTTCTGCACGACGCCTGCATTTTCCGGCGAAGCGGGAAGGGTGCCGTCATGGAGTTTCCGCAGTAGTTCAACCTGTTCCACCGGAGAGATTTTCAGGGAAGAATCCAGCCAGTAGGATGAGGTATCGCCATCCGCGAGCTGGTTTCCGTAACCGATTTCTCTGATGAAATTACGCGCGGATTCAAGCCCCATCTGCTGATCAAGCCTCTGGAAATACCAGTTGACTGAATTGGCCATGGCGGATTCCAGGGTCTGATCTCCATTCCAGGTATCATAGGGATAGCTCATCCCGTTCCAGGAAAGCAGGGAGTTATCCTGCGTAATGATACCGTTTTCCAGGGCGTGAAGCGCGAGATATATTTTGTAGGTGGAAGTCGGAGGGATGCGGGTGAGGGATGCCTCCCTGTTATAAATCAGCCAGGAGCCGCCGGCTTCGTCATAAAGTACAAAGCATCCCTCATTTTCGCCGAAATAACTGCTGTAATCTGCGTAGACAACCTGATTTTCGCTTTCCGTAAAGGCATAGAGGTCAGAAACAGCCGCCCCTGTGGACAGCGCGGGGAGAAAGCATGATAAAAGGAGCGCAATACAGGCGAAAAACGCCAGGCTTTTCATTTTCCCGCGAAAAGAGACCGGGCTGTATCCGGCGATATTCAGAATCCTCTTTTTCATCTGTTCCATGCTTCCGCCCAGTCCGGCGGCGAAAGGGAAGGCAGTAAGTGAGATTTTTTCCGCATAATTGATCAGAGTGTTTCCGTAGCTTTCATAGTCGCCGCTTTGAAGCATCTGCAACACCGATGTGTCGCAGGCGATTTCTCTGTCATTGCGCATTTCTTTCAGGGCATGCCAGACGAAAGGATTGAACCAGTAAAATATCTGAGCCAGGTTCATCCAGACATTGGCATACGCATCTCTATGCTTATAATGCTGAAGTTCGTGCAGCAGCATATACCGCAGTTCTTCAGCGTGAAAATCCGAGATCAGATGAGTGGGCAGATAGATGCGGGGCCGGAAAATTCCTGTAATGGCAGGAGATTTTAAAAAGACCGTACTGTATACGGGAATGTCACGGGTTATCTTCATTTCGACTATACAGTTACGATATACAGTCCATGCGGCAGGGCTTTGCAGCGGCAGGGCAGACTTCTGCAGATTGCGGAGCCGGAGAGCGGACCTGACAAGCAGGACCAGCATGGCAAGGATGCCGGCAAACCACAGAGCACACAAAAGAAACCCTACAGGAGAGGGCGTTCTGCTGCTGACAGATACGCTGAAATCGTTCATCCAGCTTAAGTTTCCGGATGCTGCCAGGCCGGCGGCTTCCCCGGGGACTGTTCCGTCGGGAGAGGCGGAAGCAACTTTCCGGGTGCTCAGCCAGGGAAAAATCTGCGCCATCCGAAACGGCTGCAGCGGCAGGAAGGGAACGGCCATCGCTCCCAGCAGCAGAAACCATAAGTGGTACCGTGTACGGCTGGTGAGGCTCTTCCGCAGAAGATGCCTTGCCGCCAGGAGAATTCCGGTTATCATGCTGATTACGATATTGGAAAGAAGAAAGCGTACAGTAAAGTCTGCCATATCATTTATCCTCATTTATTTTCCTTTTTGGAAGGTTCATTTGTCCCTGTGGGGCGGTTTTGCAAGGAGGGCGCGCAGCGTGTCGATATCGTTCTCCGACAGTCTGTCATTGTCGATATAGGCGGAGAGCATGGCTGTAATATTGCCATTGTAGAAACGTTTCAGGAAGGAACTGCTCTCCTGGCCGATGTATTCCGCCTCGCCCACCAAAGGGGTGTAGACGAATACCCGGCTCTGTTTTTCATAGGAAAGGGCGCCCTTGTTCACCAGACGCTTGATCAGGGTCTGTATGGTCTTGGGGCTCCAGCTGGTAGTTTTGACCAGCATATCCGTGATTTCGTTGGTGCTGATGGGAGCATGCTTCCATACGATTTTCATGACTTCGAATTCCGCTTCTGATATCTGGGGCAGAGATTTCATAGGTATTCTCCTTATGGGTGCTTTATGTTTATACGCATGGTCTGAAACATTTTATACAGCAGAGTTTATGCTTCGCAGAAATTGTGCTGTCGTGAACAAAATGTGTAATGCGTGAGCGCCGCTGCACTATTATTTTATACTGCATGTCGATGAAATTTGCAGTAAACTATAACAAAGCCTCTATTACTATAGCAGCTTTATGACCGCCAGTCATATATGCTCGTCCTGGACGGATTGGTACTCGTGAGCGCTTTCCTTTGCCGCTCTTTTGTCCTGTGTCGCGGAAGCGCTCACTCGTTATACATTTACGTTGGCAAATGTTTCTGAGCGCGAGTATAAATTCCGGCGGTCTTTGGTATATTTCCCGGGTATATAATAGAATCTGCTCTATATTCCATTATGTAAGGTAAGAAACGGTTAATGAATGCGTTCACAAATTTAATGCAGCTTATCTTTCAGGGTACCTGTCCGTGAACTGAAAGGTTCGGGCAGATACGTTCCGTTCCGGCATCTTACAAGTGTAATAAAATTATAATGGATTGGAGCGGTCTTGTCAACAGGGGGCAGGCGGTTTTACGGTTCTTTGCGCCTGCTATGTGGGACAACAAGGTAAATGTATGCGCTCACGGGTATAATAGGATGCTGACGGCGCAGAACAACAGAACAGCAGAACAGCAGAACAACAGAACACAGAACACAGAACAGCAGAACAACAGAACAGCTGATGAGCAGCCGTAGGGTATCAGAAGAACAGTATTTTAGAAAATATTAATATTTTTTATAAAATAGTATATTGCAATATATAATAGTGTGTGATACAATGAACCAGTCAAAACGAAATACGGGAGTTTGAAAGTATATTCAGAGCAGGGAAATGTCCTCCGACAATTCCCAGACAGTCCCGGCAGAAAGAAAGGAGGCCATACATGAATACACAGTTTAAGAAGGGGGCGCTGGAGCTTTGCGTGCTGTCCCAGCTTGTGTGGGGAGACAAATACGGTTATGAGCTGACGGAGAGGATATCCGGAGAAATGTCCATAGCCAGCGGCACATTGTATCCCATTTTGAGAAAGCTGAAGGAAGACGATTATGTGACCACATATCTGGTGGAGTCCGAATCGGGTCCGGCGAGAAAATATTACAAGCTGACGGAAAAGGGGAAAGAGTACCAGACATCTGTAAAGCAGGAATGGAAAGCATTTACCAATGCGGTAAACCAGTTAATTCAGGAATAGGAGGGATGAGGCCATGACGAAGCTGGAATATATGAAGAAACTGCAGGAAAAGCTGGAAAAATTCGGAAAAGAACTGCAGGAAGAGATCCTGGAAGATTACAGGCAGCATTTTGCCGAGGGAGAGAATGAGGGGAAATCGGAAGAGGAGATCATTGACGAACTGGGCAATATCGAAGAGATGATCAGAGAGCTTTCGGAGGAGGACCTCCCCGAAGGGTTTGCGCAGCTGGATCCGGGCGGCAGGGCGGAAAATGCCGGGCAGGTGACGGAGACGGGGGAAGAAGAGGAAGAGCAGGACGTGAAGGATACGGATCTGAAGAAAAGCTTTTCCTATTCCGCGTACTACAAGGGTATAGTACTGGAAGGCAAGGCAGCAAATGTCTTTGTGAGCCGTTCCGAGGATAACAGGATCCATGTGGATTACGAGGTAAAAGGGGTAAGCAACCAGCTGAATTACGAGTATTATCAGCATGAGGAAGACGGTGTCTTCTATGCCGGAGTGAAACGCAGGAAAGGTGCAAGGGACGAGGGCGACAGCGAGGAGAAGATGGTGAAGGTGACTCTGTTTGGACACACCATTATCTCCTACGGAAATATCAGTAACTTCAGCGGCGGCGGACAGAATATCACACTGACTGTCCGGATACCGAAAGGAGTGCCGAAGCTTACGGTGAAAGTGGGCAGCGGCAATGTCAGCGTCTCCGGAGTGGAACTGGAAGCTTTCGAGGGCAGCAGCGGCAGCGGCAATGTGGCCCTGGACGAGGTGGTGGCAGACAGGCTGAAGGCTCACAGCGGCAGCGGTAATATAAAAGTGAGCCATACGGAATTTATCTCCGGAAGTCTTGATACCGGAAGCGGCAATGTGAAAGCCGAGATGATCAAGGGGCGGGATTTAAAATGCGGCACCGGAAGCGGCAATGTCAAGGTGGATGCCGCGGTGGCGGAATATCATCTTTCTACCGGAAGTGGCAGTATCAAGTTGCGGGCCGTGGGAGCCTCTGAGCTGGCTGACATGTCTACCGGAAGCGGCAGTATCAAGCTGGAGCTGGAAGGGGCGAAAGGCATGGAGGCGGCGGTGAGAAGCGGCTCCGGCAGTATCTATATTGACTGGGACGGGCAGGAAAGCCAGAAGGTGAAAAACGGGACTTACGCCTATGGGAACAGCGCCTGCAAGGTAAAAGCCAGTTCCGGAAGCGGCAGCATCAAAATTTCCGGGAATTAACGGCCTGACAGGGCATCGCAGGGAGTTCTGCCGCTTTTGTGATGACATTCACAGAAGCGGAGGGGATGCTCCCTGTTTTTAAGACAGTATTTAACATCAAATTATCCTTTCGTCTATATTTTTCATTCCCCATTTTATCCCGATATATTTTGTGCGGACTGGCAATAGAAAGTTGAAGCTTTAAAATACTTTAGAATCGGTTTCGAATCGGTATTGCGTTATAGAGGGAGAAAGCGGTTCTTAATGTTTTAAGACTTTATTGATAACCGGTGCCAATGATGCTATAATGTGTAAGGAATCGTCTACAAATAACCGCTGCAGGTTCATGGCGAGTTTTATGGTATTTCCGGGTTTAGCCTGAATAAGTTACGGCGGTTATTCTCCGACAATTCATAAGAGAAGTATCATAGTAAACGTATTACGGATATTATACTCGTGAACGCATTTAATTGCCGCTTTCAGCTCTGGATTGCCGATGCGTTCGCTCGTTATACTGTGCAGACGGCAATTAATTTCGTTTGTGGGTATAATATTATTTGCCGGAAAAGTGTATAACGAGTGAGGGCTTCAGCAGTTATTTGATTTTATGATGTGCAACGGAAAAAGGGCAGATGAGTGGGCTCACGGGCATGGCTTTCAGGCAGGATAAGCGTATGATTATGGCATTTACGATAGATGCCTGCTGATATATCATGCAAAATGACTTGCAGGAATGAAAGGATAAAGACAGGAGGAACCGGAAATGCCGCAGAATACTTTTTCGGAAAAAGAGAAAAAAGTGAGTTCAGCCTCACCCCCCGATTTCTCAAAACAGGGCCGGATGGCAAATCTGGAACTGCTGCGCTGCGTGGCGATGATGATGGTGGTAGTGCTGCACTATCTGGGGAAGGGGAATCTTCTGGCTGACCTGACGGACCCGCATCTGACAGGGGCGGAGCTTGCAGCGTGGTTTCTGGAATGCTTCTGCATCGTGGCTGTAAACGTATACATGTTTATCAGCGGCTTCTTTTTATGCGCCTCTTCTTTTAAAGTGAGCCGCCTGGTGCAGCTCTGGCTTCAGGTCTGGGTGTATTCCGTGGGAATCGGGCTGTTGGGCGCGCTCACCGGCGTGATGACCGGCACGGATGTGGATACCCATTTCCTCCTTACGCTGCTGTTTCCCGTTTCCATGGGACATTACTGGTTCATGACCGCATATGTTTTTCTGTACCTTTTGCTTCCTTTCGTGGGAACGGCGGTGAGAAAGATGAACAAACGGCAGCTGCAGGCGGCGCTGGCGCTGCTTTTATTTGCCTTTTGCATTGTAAAAAGCGTTCTGCCCGTGCGGTTTGAAATGGACAGGCAGGGGTATGACTGTCTGTGGTATCTGTGTGTATTCCTGACAGCGGCTTATGTGAGGCGGTTCGGCGGCGGAGTTTTGAAGAAAAGCTGGCCCGGGCCGGTGCTGTATGGGGGAGGCTGTCTGCTGGTTTTTGCGGCAACGCTGCTTCTGCGCAGAGTTTATCTTCAGAGGGGCAGTCTGGAGACTATGCTGAAGTTCTGTATGGAATACAATCATATTTTTCCGTTTCTGGCGGCAATCGGACTGTTTATGATTTTTTACAGGATACAAATACACGGGAAAGCGGCAACATTTATCAACCGCATGGCACCGTATACCCTGGGGGTATACTTGCTTCATGAGAATCTGGGGCTTCGTTATACCTGGCAGAACTGGTTCGGTGCCGGTAAGGTGGCGGAAGCGATGGCAGAGGGGCGCGCCGGGGCCTGGGGCATGCTGCTGCTATGGACGTCAGCGGCAGCAGCCGCAGTGCTTGCCTGCGGCGTACTGGCGGATGTACTGAGGAAGCAGGTATTTGGTTTAGTACATCGGGGGCTTATGAGGTCAGGGCTTTACCGAAGCCTTGTTGCGAAGATAGAGAGCCTGGACGGAATATTCAGAGCCGGGGGCTGACAGGGGATGTAAGGAAGTGTCACGAAATAAATTCCACCTGTAGGTTGCTAACCAATGGCTCGTCTGCATTGCAATCGCCTGCATGCAGACAAGCCATTGGATTGCCGCCGCACAGGTGGAATAAATTTGCAGGATTCCACACGGGAAAGGAAACATAAAAGATGGAAGCAAACAGAAAGCAGTACCAACAGCCGCAATGGCGAAGCGGCAATCTTCTGGAGAATCTGTTTATCGTGATTCTGGCGTTCTATCCGCTGCGCCACATCGGCCAGGGGATAGATTTGTGGGATACCGGCTATAATTATGCGAATTTTCAGTATATGGGAACGGAGCATATGGGTTCCATGTGGATGTTTTCCACTTATCTGGCGAATGTAGCCGGCAACTGGCTGACGAAATTGCCGAATGCGGATACTTTGAGAGGCATGAATCTGTATACGGGGCTTTTTGTCAGTGTCCTGGCACTGGCAGGATATTTTTTCTGTACCAGGAAGCTGAAAATGCCAAAGGGAATTGCTTTTGTGGGTGAGATGGCTGCAATCAGCCTGTGCTGGTGCCCCACGGCGCTTTTGTATAATTATCTGACATATGTGCTGTTTCTGAGTTCTTTTATCCTGCTGTATCTGGGATTAACCAAAGAGAAAAAAGGATTTCTGGCAGGAGCGGGTGTCCTGCTGGGGGCGAATGTACTGGTTCGTTTCTCTAATCTGCCGGAGATGGGGATGATTGTGGCTGTCTGGGCATATGATGTCATTGTGTGGCTGGAGGAAAGGAAAGACAAGAGGCCGGGGCGTACGGGAAGTGCAGGACACCGTAGGGAGAATGCGGGACATCGGACAGAGAATGAAGGACATCGGACGGAAAGGGGGTTCTGGCAGAGGGTGCTTGGGCATACGCTGTGGTGTTTCCTGGGATATGCGGGAGCACTGGCGGTGCTGCTCAATTATATTCATATCTGCTATGGGATAGACGCTTATTTTGAGGGAATTACCAGACTGTTTGCCATGACGGATACGGCGGTTGACTACAAACCTGCTGCCATGCTCATGGGAATTGTGGGTCGTTACGTGGAGCAGCTGTACTGGGCTGTCAGAATGGGGGTTATTCTGCTGGGAGGTATGGCGCTGTTTGCGGTGTCGGGATGGCTGGAAGAGCGGCTGAGAAAGAAGGAAAACGGCAGTAAGGCTGTAACTGCCGGGACAACCGACGCAGGCAAAGGCTCCTGTGAGAAGGCAGCCGGGTTCCTGCATATTGGGACAAGGCTTTTATGGACAGCGGTCAGTGCCGCCATGATTGTCTGGCTGTACGTACGGGGATATTGTTCTTTCTTATTCTACAGCTATGACCCTGTTGTAAGGCCGGGGACCATGTTCATGATGCTGGCCATGCTGATTGCCGTTATCCGCATTTTCCATAAAGGCAGTCCCCGGGAGGAAAAGCTGCTCAGCGGCATGGTGGTGCTGGTCATCCTGCTGACGTCCATAGGAAGCAATAACGGCGTGATGCCCTCCATGAACAATCTGTTTGTGGCGGCGCCCTACACCCTGTGGGAGAGTTGGCGTTTCCTTCGGAATGCAGGAGATAAAAAGCTGAAACACGGACTGGTGGTTTCAGCTTTTCCGGCGAAGGGCATTTTGACGGCATTTCTGGCGCTGTGCCTGTTTCAGTTCGGAGGGTTCGGAGCGCAGTTCGTTTTTGCCGAGGCTACAGGAGTACAGGATGCCAGTGCTTTTGTGGAAAACAATGCCGTCCTGAAAAATGTAAAAATGAATCCCGAGAAGGCGCAGTGGATGACGGAAATAAGTGATTATGTCAATGAGAATGAGCTGCAGGGAAAGGAGGTCATTCTCTACGGGTATATTCCGGCGCTGTCCTATTATCTTGCGATGCCGCCGGCCTTTAGCGCCTGGCCTGACCTGGATTCCTATAACCTGGAGGTTATGGAAGAGGAACTGGCAGAGCTGGAAGAGTTGATTACGGAAAAAGGCGCGGAGAAGCCGGTGATTATCCTGGAAGATTCCTATGCATTATATAAGGAAGAGTGCGCCGGAGAGGTCTCCCTGTTCCCGCTTTCCGAGGAAAAGCGGCAGAAGATAGGGACGGATCCGAAATGGATGCTTTTGATGGATTTTATGGACAGGATGGGCTATGAGCGGGCTTTCCGGAATGTAAAATTCGGGCTTTACCGGTAGGAAATGATGTGGATTTAGAAAGGGGAATTTGCAGGTTTATGATATTGGCAGATAAGAGAGACTATAGAAATGGGTATAGAAAACACTACTGTACTTATCTGGAGTTAAAGCAGGGGAATATATCCGTCAGGAGCAGGCGATTGCTGCTGACATATTGTGTGGAATGTGGGTTGAAATACCTGCTGTTGGATAGCTGGCATGAAAGCAATCCGGAGAAGATTATTCAAAATAAAAGAGATAAACGGAATAAAATCATAACCAGCCATAATCTGGAAAACATATTAAAAGAATTGGGTCAGGCAGGAGTATTTGTATTTCCGAAAATGACTACTGTACATAAGGATACTGTAATTGCAGAAAATTTTCATGAACTATGCAGATATGGTATCAGGATTGAAAAGAGGGATGAAGAAAAGGAAAAGCAATACGAAAGAGAGCTTCAAAAGGTTGCAAAGTGGATTGGGGAGGAAGTGTAGATAGTGAAGATCAGATTATATACATGGAAAGATGTAGAGCGATGTCTGAAGTTGAACAGAGATATCTGGGAGAAGGACGCTGTTGAGATAGAGGTATATCCTGCTGAGATTGTAGTTGTATTGAGATCTGAGGACAAGCACCCTCATATGCGGGATATTTTGAAAAGTATTTTGGGGGATGTTTCAGGTGATATTTTGACATTAGAGATGGGAAATCAGAAAATAAGTATTTCTTATGAAGTAAACGAGGATGAGGCTTTTGAGGATGAGAAGACAGTTACTCCTTTGTTCGGTAGGATATTGTATCAGGACAGGGGATATTCGGAAAATATGCTTCAGGAAGAACTTTCAGGGGTACCGGTCATTGCATTTCATTCCTATAAAGGGGGTGTAGGAAGAACGCTTTCTGCAATCGCATTTGCGAAAGCATGGTCTTCACTGGCACCGGATCAAAGGATGTTGATTGTTGACTCGGATTTGGAAGCACCGGGGTTAACCTGGCTGTGGGAAGAAAAGGGAGAGATAGTTTTCAGCTATCTGGATTTGCTTGAGGTCATTCAGTCCTGTGAGTCGGCAGAGGAAATTTCGGGGTTAGTTTCAGATAAGATAAGTAAAATGATGTTTTCTATAGAAACGGATAAAATGCTTGTGGAGCATTTTTTTCTGCCCACCTATCGATATGTGGAACAACTTCTGGATGTGTATGCAAGTCCTGAAAGTATAGCAAAGAGTTACGGAAGAAAATTTTTAATTGCTGAAACATTATCTGAAATTGGAAAAAAACTGGGTGCAGCAGCGGTACTGGTGGATTTGCGTGCGGGAATCAGTGAATTTTCAGCGCCGATCTTGTTTGATCCCAGAGTGAAGAAATATATTGTATCTTCTACATCTTATCAGTCAGTAAAAGGAACAGAATTGTTGTTGCAGCAGATTTCAAAGGGATTTCCGATCAATCCGGAGGTTAAGATCCCGGAGATTTTTCTGACAATGGTAATGGAGGGAGAAGATACCGGTGATATTATCAGTGGGATGGTAGGAGTAATGGATCAAAAGGGGGCGGAAGATTCGCTAACGGATAATATCATTACGGAACTCCCGTTTGCCAGTGAACTGGTTCATTTAGAGTCCTTATCTCAGATTGTAAAAAATCTGGAGGGGAGAGAGTTCTATAAAAGGATCAACCTCCTGGTGAAAGATGCTTATATCAGGAAGGAGGAGAAGCAGCTGGAGATAACGGATCGAAAATTCATTATCGGCAAAATTCATGATCTGGCTAAGAATCAGATCAATGCGGAAGGAAATATTGATTTTAATGTGTTGCTGACACAGCCGATTCATAATCTGCTGATACGATTCGAAAATACCATTCCGGCTACAGTGATAATGGGGGCAAAGGGGGCGGGAAAAACATTTCTGTACAGAGAAATGCTGCGGAGCCAATATTGGGAAGTATTTCTGTCAAAATTGTCGACAGGCGAAGTATCGGAAAAGAATACGGTTATAGTTCCCATAGTTGCGCCTAAAAATGCCGGGGAGATACAGCCGATGATATCAGGATGCCTGGAAAATTATGCCTCACTGTGGGGCAGGGGAGAAAACAGTTCATTGCTCAGGCCATCTTTTTGCATGGACAATGCCCGTGAGATAGCGAAATTTTCAAGGGAAATGCATGATAAGATTGAATGGGAAGAATTTTGGCACAAACTGTTTTTGGCGGGGCAATTTGACTGTCTGGCAGAAATGGACAGGGAATGTGCGTTGCTGGGGCGCAGGGTTCTGTTTGTGATTGACGGATTGGAAGAAATATTGGAACAGACCCTGGACCGGAGGACGGAGAAAAATGCAGTGTCTGCGTTGTGCCAGAATTTTCTGAATGTCATAAAAACAGATTGTAAAAATATCGGATGTATTGTTTTTCTCAGGAAGGATATGGCGAAGAATTCTATAGAAGTGAATTTTGAACAGTTTCATGCATTGTATAAAGGTGTGGAATTAAAATGGTCTAAAACAGAAGCGCTGAGGCTGGTTTTGTGGCTGGTGAACCAGTCAGTTTCGGGTTTTTATACAGAATCTATTCCGATTGAACTGGCATCTGCGGAAGTGATCGAAGGCAGTCTGGTAAAATTGTGGGGAAACAAGCTGGGAAAGGATACCTCAAATGAAGCTTATTCTTCAAGATGGATTCTTGCGGCTCTATCAGATTTCAATGGACAGCTGCAGGCGAGGGATATTATTCGCTTTTTACAGAACGCTACAGAAGAAGTCGGAAAAAGCAATTATGAAGACAGGTATATCATGCCGACTGAGATCAAAAAGGCGGTGCAGAAATGCTCCATGGCAAAAATTGCGGAGATTAAGCAGGAGATTAAGGTGCTGCAGCCTGTACTGGAAAAATTTGAGAATGCACCTTTGGAAAAGAGAATATTGCCTTTTTACAGTGATACATTTGAACTGAGTGCAAAAGAAGAACAGCTGTTAAGGCAGGAAGGGTATTTGCGGATTGAGAATGACAAATATTACCTGCCTGAAATTATCAGACATGCACTTAAATTCAGATATGAAAAGGGGGCAAGGCCAAAGGTGCTGTCATTGCTTCTTAATAAATAGGGATAAAAAGGCCAAAAGGCCCGCAGCTTACAGCAGCTGCAGGCCTTTTTTCTCAGCTTCCTCCATTGTCTCATCCGGCCACAGGGAGCACTGGACCTCCCCGATATGGGCCTTGCGCAGGAAGAACATACAGATGCGGGACTGGCCGATGCCGCCGCCGATGGTATAGGGCACTTCCTCGTTGATGACAGCCTTGTGGAAGGGCAGTTCGGCGCGCTCCATGCACCCGGCTGTCTGCAGCTGGGAAAGCAGAGCCTCTCTGTCCACCCGGATGCCCATGCTGGACAGCTCCAGGGCAATGTCCAGGACAGGATAGTAGACGATGATATCGGCATTCAGCGCCCAGTCGTCGTAATCCGGCGCGCGTCCGTCGTGGGGCCTGCCGTTGCCCAGGGGCCCTCCAATCTGCATTACACAGACCGCTCCCTTTGCCCTGGCAATGTAATATTCCCTTTCCTTAGGGGTATTGTCAGGGAACATTTCTTCCAGTTCGCCGGTAGTGATGAAGAAAATATCGTGGGGAAGTATTTCCTCGATGTAGTCATAATGTATGGACATATATTTCTCGGTCTTGCGCAGTACCTTATAGACGGTGCGCACAGTGTCCTTCAGGGTGTCCAGATTGCGGGCGTCCTTTTCGATGATCTTTTCCCAGTCCCACTGGTCCACATAGATGGAGTGGATATTGTCCGCCTCCTCGTCCCTGCGGATGGCGCTCATGTCCGTGTAGAGGCCTTCTCCCACGGAAAAGCCGTATTTCTTCAGAGCGAAGCGCTTCCATTTTGCCAGGGAATGCACGATTTCCGCTTCCCGGCCGTCCTGATATTTGATGTCGAAAGCAACCGGGCGTTCCACGCCGTTTAAGTTGTCGTTCAGGCCGGATTTGGGGTCTACCATGAGAGGGGCAGATACCCTGAGAAGATGCAGGCGCTCCGCCAGCAGGCTCTGGAAGAAATCCTTCACCATCTTGATGGCTACCTGCGTGTCGTACAGGTTTAAGCCGGATTCATAATTTTGGGGGATTGAAAAGTTTGGCATGATGCTGTTTTCCTTCTTTCTGATATTCGTTTCGCAGGTATCCGTCAGGTTTCCAGGCCGCGGGATACATTTGGAATCCTATCCTATTTAACCGCTTTTTGATGGATTTTGCAATACTTTTTCAAAATTTTTCCACCTGTGCGGTTGGATTTTTCAGCTAATAGCCCTTGTCTCTTT
>CAJUFB010000059.1 GCA_910585805.1 uncultured Acetatifactor sp. | reverse complement strand
TCGCCATCGAATCAGGTAAAATGACAAAAAGGAAGCAGGGACAGGCGAAAGGTATATTCTTCTGCCAGTTTCTGCAGTAAAAGAACTGCTCAAAAGGGGAAATGAGATGTCCCTGATCATGATGTTCAACAAGATACAGGATGCTTCTGATCTGGAGGAGTTTATACATATACCGCCTGAGGAGCTGGACCGGATTGTGAGGGACAGCCCCGGGCATGTGCTGGATGTGTTGGAGAAGGTCATGGAGAGCCTGTGCTTCAAGATAGACGCATCTGAAGAAGAAAGGACGCAATGTGTCCGGAGAGTGAGGGCGCGGGAGATGGGATATTTATTTGAAAATATGGAACATATGAGCCTGCAGGAAGAGCGCCGGAAAACAGAAGAGCAGCGCCGGATAGCGGAAGAGGAGCGTCGGAGAGCAGAAGAGGCTGAGGAGAAGCTGAGAAGTGCCGAGGAAACCATACGGCAGTTAATGACAAAGACGGATCAATAGTATTTCAGTGTTGACAAAGACACAAGAAGGAAAGAGAGGATTTCAGGATGGATGTAAAGGAACAGATCAAAAAAGCAGTGGACAGGATTGCCAGAGACAAAAATTTGCAGGAACAGTTTCAAAAGGAACCGGTGAAAGCGTTGGAGGGCATACTGGGAGTAGAACTGCCGGAAAACGTGATAAATCAGGTGGTTGAGGGTGTGAAGGCAAAACTTGCCGTGGGCAGGATATCGGATACCGCGGATGCTCTGAAAGGGTTTTTGAAGAAATAGAACAGACAGAAGGGTGCAGTCTATTGCGGTGCGGCTGCGGTCAAAGTATACGATGCTTTTTCGTAACAGGGTGAGGATCAGAAAAGAGTGCAGGAGGATGGCATGGACGCAGAGATATTACTTATTCTTCAAAATACCGTGAGAAATCCCGCGTTGACTCCTTTGGTCAAAGGGATTACTGTATTGGGGAACGGAGCTGTTTTGTGGGTATTGGTATCCATTGTGATGCTTGTTCCCGAAAAAACCAGGAGGATTGGGATTGCAGGCATCCTGGCATTGCTTGTGTCCCTGTTGATCAACAATATCATCCTGAAAAATCTGGTGGCAAGGGTGCGGCCCTATGAAGTGATAGAAGGGCTGATCCCGCTGATACGCAGACCGAGGGACTATTCTTTTCCGTCCGGGCATACGGCCAGTTCTTTTGCGGCGGCATGGGTTTTTTATAAAAATCTTCCCAGGGGGTTCGGGATCCCGGCGCTGGTACTGGCGGGTTTGATCGGCCTGTCGCGCCTGTATCTGGGGGTACATTATCCTACGGATGTTCTTTGCGGGGTGGTCAGCGGAATCGGGTGCGGGTGTATCGCCATGTTGATGGTAAAGGCAGTATTTGACAAACGGATGAAAGCGGGAGTATGATGAGGCAGACAGCTGCGCCGAAAGCAGGTTCCAAACTGTCTGGAAAGCGGAGATGCGGAGTATGGCGGGAAAACGGCTGTGAGCGGCGGAACTGTGAAATGTAGGTTGGAAAGAGAATGGAGAAAGAGACAGTGGACATTCAAAATATTCTGGCACAGGTAGATGCATATTTTGAAGCGGACAGGGGAAAAGATGCAGAGCAGCTTTTACAGCAGTCCGTGGCAGATGCGGAGCGGGAACAGGATGACGGGGCAAAACTGCAGCTTTTAAATGAGCTGATCGGTTATTACAGGGAGAGCAGCCAGCATGAAATGGTGTATAAAACCGTTGCCCAGGCTATCGCACAGACCCGGCATATGGGGCTGGAGGGAACGATTCCCCATGCGACTACGCTTCTGAATGCGGCGACTGCATACCGTGCCTGCGGAAAAACGGAAGAATCTATGGGCTATTACAGACAGGTACAGGAGATATACGGTAGATTACTGGAGCCTGACAATATGCTGATGGCAGGGCTGCAGAATAATATCAGCCTTCTGTATCAGGAAACGGGAAACTATGAGGCGGCAAAGGCGGGACTGCTGGAGGCACTGGCCATTGTGGAGAAAAATAATGCGGGTTATGAGACTGCCGTCACATATGCAAATCTGGCGGGTACCTGCCTGCAGTTGGGTGAAAACGGGGAAGCCTGCCGGTATGCCATGAAATCCATGGAGATTTTCAGGTCGAGAAACGTGGAGGACAGTCATTCCGCAGCTGCATTGGCGGCGCTGGGGATGTATTTTTACCGGGAGAAGGATTACGGAAAGGCGGTGCAGTATTACCGTCAGGCTATGGAAAACGTGGAGAGAAGCCTGGGCAGGAACGACTACTACCGCAGGCTGGAGGAAAATCTGATGGCATGTGAGGCGGCTTACAGGGCTGCAGAATCGGGAGAGGCAGAGGGGGTTCCGGTGGCTGGACAGAAAGGCAGCGCGGTCAGGGATGCTGTGACAGTGGGGCAGGAAGCCGGAGAAACGGGAACCATCGGTGCCGAAGCGCAGTCCGGAGAAGGCGCAGATGCTGCCAGGGGAGAAGTGCGGAATGCCGGGGAAAAAGGCACAGGGCTGACGCTGGCGAAGGAATATTATGAGGCGTACGGAAAAACGATGATACAGGAACAGTTTCCGGAATATGTCGGGAAGATAGCGGTGGGGCTCGCAGGCAGAGGTTCTGACTGCTTCGGTTATGACGATGCCGCATCCAGAGATCATGACTGGGGACCTGATTTCTGTATGTGGGTTACGGATGAAACCTATGAGGTGATCGGGAAAGCGCTGCAGCAGGCTTATGAGAAGCTCCCAGGGGATTTCAAGGGATATCGGCGCGCGTCCCATGTAAATGGACGGAACAGGCGCGGTGTGCTTCGTATATCGGATTTCTACAGAGATCTGGCCGGAGCAGAGCGATATGAGGCTATGGACTGGAAAAATACAAACGATACTTCTCTGGCTGCGGCTGTAAACGGTGAGATTTTCCGGGACGAGGAAGGCATTTTCAGCGCGTTTCGGGAAAAACTGAAACAGGGGTATCCGGAGGAAATCCGTTATCTGAAGCTGGCGGAGGCAGCGGCACGTTTTGCTCAGACTGCACAGTACAATTATCCCAGGATGCTTGGAAGAGGAGATCGGTTTACCGCGGAGATGATGGTATGGGACGGTATGAAGGAGGCTATGAAGCTTCAGCATTATATAGAAGGGAAGTATCCGCCTCATGACAAATGGCTTCTGCGCAGCCTTCAGGCTTCCGCGGAAGGCAGGGAGGTGGCAGGCATGCTGGAGAAAATTGCGGAAAGCCTGAGAATGGACGGAAACCCGTCGGCGCATTCGGAATGGAAAGACGAGGCGGAAAATTCGCTGAAGGCTGTCCATGAGAAGGCTGTGACCGGGGAGATCATTTCGGGCGGTGGGATAAAAGACGGCATTTCGGAGGAAGCAGATAATTTCCGGAGAAACAGGGAGAACGACACAACGTCATATATTGAGCAGCTGGGCGCACACTTTGCCATGGAGATGTACAGGGAAGGATATATCAGCGATACGGAGAGTTATCTGGACGCTCACAGTGAGGAACTGGTCTTCAAGGCGTCGCTGGCTGTGAAGAGCAGCGAAGAGCTGGTGGAGGAGATTGCCAGGCTGGAATTTGAAGCTTTTGATAAAGTAAAAAACGAGGGCGGAAGAGCCAGCTGTCAGAATGACTGGACAACCTTTTCCATCATGCGCAAAAGCCAGTATCTGACATGGAACAGGGTGATGCTTCTACAGTATCTGTATGATTTTTACAGGGAATACCACAGGGGGCATAATCTGATCGAAGAAAAATACGGCCGTATGATGGAGAGTACTGCTCCGGAAAAATATGAGGAGATCAAATCCCATTTTCCGGAACTGACTCAGGAGAAGAAAAATATCATAGAGCAGATTGTGGGATTACAGGTAAAGTGGATGGAGGAATTCAGCGCCGGCTACCCGACGCTGGCAGATAATGCCAGGAATATCCATACCAGTGAGGACACCGCCGAGGACACCTCCTATGAGACCTATCTCAGAGGTGAGCTGGGAACATATTCCGACAAGATGCTGGAACTGTATGGCAGATATGTGGTGGAATACGCGCGCACCGGCAGAAATACCGCATACGAAATCATGGAAAACAGTGTAAAAATGTACGGATATAAGGATGTGGAAACTGCTGAGCGGGAGATTTCGGAGTATGAGGCGGGCCATATGTAAAAGCGGCCGCAGGGAGAATGTCTGGATGGAAAGCTTTCGTTTCCGGCACAACGTCTTTAGACCCGGCAGGTGATATGCTTTACAGCCTGTGTAACGGGGCGGCTTTCAGGTGATCGGATGTCAGAATTTTCAAGGTGTAAGTATTTTTCCGGCCTTGTCCGGATTGTGTATGCAGTATGCGTGGCTTGACGGAAGGTGTGAGAAGTCACGTCCCTGCGGCATGTGAATAAAGAATAAAAAACTGCACATTCTGTAATAGGATTATGATCATGATCCAAAATTCAGGAATTGTCAGAAAATAACTGCTGCAGTTTCCCTTTGACTACAGGGGTCGCGAAGCGGTTCCTGCAATATGCTTAGCCAAAAGCATGGGAGAACAATAAAAATCAGCATTAACCTGCAGCGGTTATTTGGAGACACTTCCTTACGAAAGGAGTGTGCAGTAATGGATATCAACGGAATCGGCGGAAGCGGAGTCCTGAATGACGGGACAATGTTTTCGGATCTGCCTGTGGGTTTCGGTATGGCTCTTGCCATGAATGAGGCAGCCATGAGCGGTTATGCAGGACTGACCGAGGCGGAGAAGGAAAAAATTATCCTGCGCTGCAAGGATGCCAGAACAAAGGGCCAGATGCAGGAAATCGTGGACTCTCTGGCACCCGGCACGGATATACAGGAAGTAATCGAGGAAGAAAAAGAGCAATTTTTGTAGTGACAGATGAGAAACAGACGGCGGTCAGGTGTACCATCCGCCGTCTATCGTTATGACCTGGCCAGTCATATAGGAGGGAGCCTGGGCGGTTCGAAAGATCAGTTCAGCCACTTCCTCAGGAGTGCCCAGCCTGTCCGCAGGGATTTCAAGCCGGAGAGCTTCCGTTTCTTCTAAGGACAGGCAACCGTTCATGGCTGTGTCAATGACGCCGCAGGCGATGGCATTGACCTGTATGTTGCTGGGGGCGAGTTCCTTTGCCAGAGCCCTGGTAAAGGCGTTCATGCCTCCCTTTGAGGCAGAGTAGGCCACTTCCAGGGAAGCGCCCTGGGCTCCCCAGACGGAGGAGACATTGATGATGCTGCCCCGATGGCTTTTCAGCATAAGGGGGATGGCTGCCCGGCAGGTGTAAAAGCAGGAATCCAGATTGACAGCCAGAATCCGGTGCCACTGACTGGCTGTCATGTCAGAAAGCAGTCCAAAGTATGCCATGCCTGCGTTATTTACCAGCACATCCAGATGCGATATGTGGGTAAACAGCCGGGTTACGTCTGCTTCCACGCCCATATCCGCCAGGATGGGCATGCAGCTGATCCCATATGCGGACTGCAGGTTTGCTGACAGACTTTCCAGAGCACTCATGGAATTGTGGCAGGTAAGGACCAGGTCGTATCCGTTCTCGGCAAATCGTTCTGCTGCTGCCCTTCCGATACCCCGGGATGCCCCGGTGATCAGGGCGCATTTTTTATTGCTGTCTGTATTCATGGCGATTCTTCCTTTCTGCTTTGGCGTTGCTTGTATTCGTTTTCCATTTTACCAGGTTTGGGTATCTTTTTCGATTATAATCTATTGTCCGCGAGTGCGCAATTCCGAAAAGGTAGAATTATTAAGAATCCGATATCTGATTGACAGCGCGAGTTTGGACCGATATGATTATTTGTAACGGTATTAGTGTCGGGGTGCGGGAATTGGCATTTGTAGACAGGATAGTATGCCGTATGCCGTGACGATCCATATAGTGGAGGTACATTGTTTTCTGACAGTTCTGTCATGATTTGGAAGATATGATCTACGATCATGAGAGCAGTATGATGAAAAAAGAAGAAGGATCATGGGGGCAGTATGATGAAAAAAGAAGAAGGATCATGGGGAGCAGTGCGATGAAAAAAAGAAGAAGAACTTACAGGCATGGCAAAGGTGACTGCATAATGTATGGTTTTACAATTGCGCTCTGTATTTTTACAGTGTTTGTCCTGCTGTCAGGCGGGAAGAAGTCCGGGCAGGGTGGGACAGAAGCTGCAGGGGAAGCCGCAGCAGGCAGCGGGACGCAGACGGCAGGTAATGGAGGCGGAAATCAGGCGGCAGACGCAGATGGTGCGCAGACGCCAGATGAAGTCAGAGGACAGAAAGGTGAAGAGGATGCTGTGTCGGAACAGCCCTGGAACCGGGAACAGGGAAGCGATGTCAAAACAGGAAATGACAAGAGTGTCGGAAATGAAACGAATACAGGGCAAGATTCCGGCAGCGGTACAGGATCGGGTACCGGGACTGGTGCGAAAGGCGGTGCAGGGCAGGATACAAATGGCGGGAAGCCGGAGATTACGTTAGTGATGGCAGGGGACATACTTCTTCATACGCCGGTGGCTGACAGCGGGAAAAGGGAAGACGGCAGCTATGATTTCAGCGCTGTTTTTGCGGAAATGAAAGAAGAAATTGCTTCGGCGGACCTGGCACTGGTGAATCAGGAGGTGATCCTGGGCGGAGAAGAACTGGGGATATCCGGATATCCGGCATTTAATGCGCCTTACGAACTGGGAGATGCGCTGGCGGAGGCCGGTTTCGACGTGGTGCTTCATGCAACCAATCATGCGTTGGACAAGGGGAAGAGAGGGATTGTGAATTGTCTTGCCTTCTGGCAGGAGCAGTATCCTGATATGGCTGTGCTGGGAATTCACGAAAGCCTTGAATCCCAGGAGGAAATCTATGTGTACGAGCAGGACGGCATCCGGCTGGCTATTCTGAATTATACTTATGGGACAAATGGGATCGCGCTTCCGCAGGATATGCCGTATGCAGTGGATCTGCTGGACAGAGACAGAGTGGCGGCGGATCTGCAGAGGGCGCAGGAACTGGCGGATTTCGTGATTGTCTGTCCACACTGGGGAACGGAGTATGTGCTGGAGGCAACTGCGGAGCAGGAGGAGTGGGCGGTCTTTTTTGCGGAAAACGGCGCGGATCTGATTTTGGGGACACATCCGCATGTGATAGAGCCTGTGGAATGGGTGGCCGGGGAGGATGGCGGAACATTGGTTTACTATTCCATGGGAAATTTTGTCAACTGGACATCCGGTACGGGGGAAGGCGTGGCAAACCGCATGGTTGGCGGCATGGCCCATATGACTGTGGGCCTGGATGAGGCGGGGGAAGCGGCCATTACCGCATACGGAGTGGAGCCGCTGGTCTGCCATGTGGAGCAGGGGTATGGGGGAGTCACGGTCTATCCGTTAGACCAGTATACGGAGGAGCTGGCAAAGCGGAATGAAATTGTGAGTCAGGACAGCCATTTTTCGCTTGCCTATTGCAGGAATCTGGTGGAGAAGGTGTTTGGAAACCTTTGGATTCCCTGAATGAGGAGTTCTGGCAACAGCTCAGTGCCCTGTCTGAACTGTTACGATTTTCGGATATTTCCGGAAAAAGGAAATCGGTACATCGGTTGACAAAAAAGCGCCGCAATGCTAAGCTTTTAATGACAGCCCTGGAACAGGGAAAGCAGGATGTGTAAAGGATGGGAAGGAATTCGTGAGAAATACAGGAAGAAGCGGGAAGGGACGGAAGGCTGCGGCGCTGGCTATGTTTGTTCTGATGTTTGGGGCCGGCCTGCTTTTCTTTTATTTCCGTATTTATAAAGTGGTGCCGGCTTTCAGCGAGATCACCTGCGAGTATGGTGACCAGATCAGTCATAACATAGAAGATTACATTTCCGGTACGGACTGGTCCGTCCATCTGGGGGAACTGGATCTATCCCAGGTGGATCTGTCGCGTACAGGTACCTATCAGGCAGTGGTTTATCATGGCAGATCGCAGTTTACATATGAAGTTATCATTCAGGATACGGTGGCGCCGGAAATCCTCTGGAAAGAGGGGCAGATATATCTGGCCGCAGGCGCGGACTATGTTGTGGAGGATATCATTGAAGGGGTTGCGGATGTAGACCCGAAGGCGGAGGCTTTCTTTTCCCGGAACGGTTTTCCGGAAAGCAGTTTGTGCTTTGACAGTGTGGGCGAGTATGAGGTGGAGATTCTTGCCCGGGACGGTTCGGGGAATGAAGCCGGCGGGCAGGTTTCCGTGATCGTGGATACGGCGCCTTCCTTTGATGGTATTCATAATTTTTACTGTATTCCGGGAAGTGAGCCTGATTATCTGGAAGCGGTGACAGCGCAGGATGAGCTGGACGGAGATCTGACTGCGGAGATACGGGTGGATGATTCCGAAGTGGATTTGAGCGCACCGGGGGATTATCTGCTGTACTATGTGGCAGAGGACAGTTATGGCCTTGAGACGGTGGAGGATGCCAGGGTCCTGGTGGCGGAGGAGGATGAGATACAGGAATTGATCGGACACCGCCAGATTGATTACCGGGAGGATACCATCATCGGAGCGCCAAATATTTATGACGGGGGAGCTTCGGAGCAGGAGGATATCGATGAGGCGCTGGAATACATGCGCCCGGCGCTGGTACAGCTGTACCATGGCGTGGGAAGGGGCGGATACAGTTCCGGTTCCGGGTATATCATGGAGATAACGGAAGACAGGATTTACATTTGTTCCAACCACCATGTGGTCACCAAGTATGAAGACTGGGATATTTTTTTCTATGACGGGACTGTAGTACGGGGGGAAGCGGTAGGTACCACTGAATTTTACGATGTGGGAGTGGTGGAGGTAATGCTGGAAGAGGTGCCGGAGGAACTGCTGGAAAATCTGATGACAGTGCATATCGACAGGACATACTGGGAGCAGCTGAACCAGCAGGATATTGAGATGGGGCTGGAACGAGTGGACCGGGAAGGCGGGCTGCTGCATGTCACAAAGGGCAGGCTGATCAAGATAAAGCAGGATTTCGGCTGGAATAATAATGCTTTTCATACGGAAGTGACAGTGGAACTGGTACATGGGGATTCCGGTTCCGCGATCCTGGACGGTTACGGGAACCTGATCTGCATGGCATACGCTTATTCCACGGACCCTACCAGGTATTGGTGCGTTCCGCTGGACGGAATCCTGGACTGTTATCAGAAGATCACGGGAAGGATGCCTTATGTGTATTGAGAGAAGCAGCAGGGAAAGCCTCGGTGGGAAGCGTATGGGAACTGTGCCGGGCAGGTGGGAATATTATTGCAGCAGGAAAAGGAAAGAGAGGAACTGGATTATGGAACTGTTGATTGACGGAAAAAGGATTTCCCGGGAAATCAAGGATGAACTGAGGGAAAAGATGGCAGAACTGAAAGCAAGGGGAGAGGAACGCTGCCTGGCAGTTATACAGGTTGGAGATGACCCTGCTTCTTGTGTGTATGTACGGAATAAGAAAAAGGCCTGTGAGTATGTGGGGATCAAGTCGATTTCCTGGGAAATGCCGGCGGAAACCACAGAGGAAGCGCTGCTGGAGCTCATCGGGGAGTTGAACGGACGTCAGGACGTAAACGGCATTCTGGTGCAGCTGCCGCTGCCGGGGCATATTGACGAAGACAGGGTTTTGCTCGCCATAGCACCCGAGAAGGATGTGGACGGGTTTCATCCGGTCAGTGTGGGCAGCCTGAGCATCGGCAGGCCGGGGTATGTGTCCTGTACGCCGGCGGGCATCATCCAGCTGCTGAAACGCTCCGGCATTGAAATTGAGGGGAAGGAATGTGTGGTGCTTGGCAGAAGCAATATTGTGGGCAAACCCATGGCCATGCTGCTGCTGCGGGAGAACGGCACGGTTACAGTGTGCCATTCCCGGACTAAAAATCTCAGGGAAATCACCAGGCGGGCGGATATTCTTGTAGCGGCAGTGGGAAAGCCCGGGTTTGTGGAGGCGGATTTCGTGAAAGAAGGTGCTGTCGTCATAGATGTGGGCATCCATAGAAATGAAGAGGGAAAACTGTGCGGGGATGTGGATTTTGCATCTGTCGCGCCGAAAGCATTTGCCATCACTCCGGTACCCGGCGGAGTAGGTCCCATGACCATCGCCATGCTCATGTCAAACTGCGTGAACGGGATGGAAGGGTAGTATCAGAGGAATGGGGACGGCGCAAACAACAGGGACCGAAGCATGGAGTCGGAGATTTATAGCAGGAGGAAAGAAAGGATGTTATGTGTAAAAAACGGTATGATTCATGATGCAGTGCACAAGGAGGCCTTCCGGGGAGATATCCTGGTGAAGGACGGCAAAATTGCGGCAATCGGGGAGAATCTGGAAATCCCGGAGAGCGCCGAGATTGTGGATGCAGAAGGCCTGCAGGTGTATCCGGGCTTTGTGGAGGCTCATGGACACATCGGTCTGGACGGGTACGGCATCGGTTATGAAGGCATGGATTACAATGAGATGAACGATATCATCAGTCCGCAGATGCGGGGGATTGACGGGGTGAAGCCCATGGACCCGGCTTTTGCCATGGCGAGGGCAGCGGGGGTCACCTGTGTCTGTGTGGGACCGGGGAGCGCCAATGTGCTGGGCGGTACCTTTACCACTGTCAAGACCGTGGGCAGAAGGGTGGATGATATGGTGGTGCGGGACGGCGTTGCCATGAAATGTGCTTTCGGCGAGAATCCCAAACGGGTGTATAAGGATAAGAAGGATTCCAGCCGTATGACTACCGCGGCGCTTCTGAGGGAGGCATTGTTCAAAGCCAGGGAGTACATGGAGAAAAAGGAAGCAGCAGGGGATGATATGTCTAAGCGGCCTGCTTTTGATATGAAGCACGAAGCGCTGATCCCGGTGCTGAAAAGGGAGATTCCCCTGAAAGCCCATGCTCACGCCGCTGAGGATATTTTCACCGCCCTGCGTATTGCAAAAGAGTTTGATCTGAAGATTACCCTGGAGCATGTGACAGAGGGGCACCTGATCGCGGAGGAGCTGGCGAAGGAAAATGTGCCGCTGGCCGTGGGCCCTACCCTTACCAGCGCATCCAAATTCGAACTGCGCAACAAGAGCTGGGTGACGCCGGGACGTCTGGCGGCAGCAGGCTGCCAGGTTTCCATCATTACGGATTCTCCTGTGATCCCCCAGGAATATCTTCCGCTCTGTGCGGGACTGGCGGTTCAGGCGGGAATGGAACCCTTTGCGGCGCTGCAGGCCATTACCATCAACCCGGCAAGGCATGCGGGGATCGCGGACAGGGTAGGTTCCCTGGAGACGGGGAAAGATGCGGACATGGTGATCATGGAGGGATGTCCCTTCCAGGTTTCTTCCGGAGTGAAGTATGTGTTTATTGACGGGAAAAAAGTAGAAAATCAGGAATTGTCGGAATAACGGTGAAGTCATTTGAGCCGCTGCATGCAGGAATGTCGGATACGGAAGCTGTATCCTGGGGGCGCTGTAGATGCAGGAAGAGCAGGCAGGCTTCATGGAGAAAACAAAAACAGGGCAGCGGTTTCACAGGCAGCGGGAGGACAGTATGAACATCTTAGTCATAGACGGACAGGGAGGCGGCGTGGGCCGTCAGCTGGTGGAAGGGATCAAGAAGGCTTTGCCGGATCAGACAGTCACCGCGGCAGGCACCAATGCGCTTGCCACACAGGCCATGCTCAGGGCCGGGGCGGACCACGGGGCCACAGGGGAAAACGCGGTAATCGTGGGATGCCGCAGGGCGGATATCATCGTGGGGCCTTTGGGCATTGTCATAGCTGACTCCCTGTGGGGGGAGGTCACGCCCCGGATGGCGGTGGCTGTGGGCCAGAGTCGGGCCGCGCGGATCCTTCTGCCCATGAACCTGTGCGACAATTATATCGCAGGGGTGGAGAGGAGCTCTGCCGCCGCATTGGTGGAAGACTGTATTGCCAGGGTCAGGGAGATGGCGGCACAATGAGAGACTAAAAAATTTTCCCCAAAAGACTTGAAAGCCTGCCGCAGATATGTTACAATATCTGAAATTGTCGGGCCTACCCGGCAGAAGCCGGTTCATGGCATGGTATGATCAGAGTAAGTCCAACGGATTTTTATGCGGGATAGATAGTCAGGAAGACTGTTGTGATCTGTCAGAAGACAGAGGCGGCAGTCTTTTTTTCTGCCGTAAAACGCTTTGACTTGCCCTGTCTGAAAGAGGAGGACATAATGCAGGCTGTAACCGGAAAACAGATATCTTTTGCCTACGAAGACGGTTACGTAGTCAATCCTGTTCTGGAGGATATTTCCTTTGCAATAGAAAAGGGAGAATTTATCGCGGTCCTGGGGGCCAACGGCTGCGGGAAATCCACTTTGGTCAGGCTTCTGAACGGGC
Organism: uncultured Acetatifactor sp.; assembly: GCA_910585805.1. GTDB lineage: Bacteria > Bacillota > Clostridia > Lachnospirales > Lachnospiraceae > Acetatifactor. The sequence continues at coordinate 11,013 of CAJUFB010000059.1, read as the reverse complement.
TTCTGCCCCTGGAGAAAGGGCAGCTGAAAGTATGGGGTCTGGACCCCCGACAGGAGTCTCAGCTCCGGGAACTGCGGCGTCTGTGCGGAATGGTGTTTCAGAATCCGGACAATCAGTTCGTCTCGGCCATTGTGGAGGAGGATGTGGCCTTCGGGCTTCGGAATTACGACACACCGGAGGAGGAGATTCCGGAGCGGGTCAGAAGGGCCCTTTCCCTGGTGGGAATGCAGGGGTATGAACGGCATTCCCCGCATATGTTATCGGGAGGACAGAAGCAGAGAGTAGCTGTGGCAGGCGTTCTGGCCATGGAGCCGGAGATCCTGATATTTGATGAGGCCACGTCCATGCTGGATCCCCAGGGCCGCAGGGAGGTGCTTGCCTGTCTTAAGCAGATCCACGGAATGGGAAAGACCGTTCTGATGATCACACATTATGTGGAGGAGGCTCTGGGGGCGGACCGCATTTTCCTGATGCAGGGAGGAAAGCTTTGTAAAAGCGGAAGCCCACGGGAGATCCTGACGGACAGAGATCTTTTGGCACAGGCCGGGCTGATCCCGCCCCTTGCTGTGAGGCTTTACCATGATTTAAGAGACAGCGGGATCCTGCTGGACAGGTGTCCGCTGACAAGTGAGGAGCTGGTGGAAGAGTTATGCCGATTGAAGTAAGAAATCTGTCCTGCCGTTACGGGGAAAAGACGCCTCTGGAAGTGCAGGCCTTAAGCGATATTTCCTTCCGGGTGGAGGAGGGTGAGTTTGTGGGGATCATGGGACATACCGGCTGCGGAAAGTCCACGCTGATCCAGCTGATGGCCGGGCTGCTCGCTCCCGGGGAGGGGCAGATCCTCATTGACGGGGAGGATATCAACGGGCCCGGGTATGACAGGGAAACGCTGCGCGGAACACTGGGAATCGTATTTCAATATCCGGAATCTCAGCTTTTTGAGACTACGGTGGAGAAGGATGTGGCCTTTGCGCTGAAGCACCTGAGCTTAAGCAAAGCAGAGAAGGCGGAGCGTGTGAGATGGGCGCTGGAGGCGGTGGGATTCAGGTCTGAAAGTATGACCGGTCTGCCGGAAATCGCCGGGAAGTCTCCGCTGGCCCTGTCCGGGGGAGAGAAACGCAGGGTGGCCATCGCGGGGGTGCTGGCGGCCAGACCCCGGATCCTGATATTTGACGAGCCGCTTGCAGGGCTTGACCCGTCCGGCAGACAGGGATTTTTAGAACTTACCGCCAGACTGCACCGCCAGGGAACCACGATCCTGATGGTATCCCACGACGGGGACGCCCTGTGCGGGTACGCAGACAGAATCCTGGTTCTGGACAGGGGACGGCTTTCGGCGGAGGGAACACCGGAGGAAATCTTTGGGGATCTCGGACGGACGGAGGCGCTGCACATCGGAGCAGGGGAGGTAAGGCGCATTGCACAGGCCCTCTATGAGAAGGGCAGGCTGGAGAAACCCGGGATAACGAAATATAAAATACTTTTAGAGGAAATAAAAAAGACTATAAAGACAGGAAAGGCAGGTGAAGGCTCATGAGTTTTCTTCCGGCGGGAAGTTACCGGGAAGGAGATTCCGTCCTTCACAAAATGGACCCTTTCTGCAAGCTGCTCTCTGCATTCCTGCTCCTTGCGGCGGTGATCTTAAGCAACACCTTTCCCGGGTACGGGCTGGCGGCAGGAGGGCTTCTGGCGGTGATTCTGGTTTCCCGCCTGGGACTGGGGACGGCCTTGAGCGGGGTAAAGCGGATGCGGTTTTTTTTCTGTCTGATCTTGTTGATGAACATGGCATTTTACGAGACGGAGCAGATCTGGTGGAAATGGTGGATTTTCCGGTTTTCCGGGGACGGCCTGGTTCAGGGGATGCAGGTGGTGCTGCGGGTGGCCATGGCTATGGTCCTGGGAAATCTTCTGGTGTCTGCCACATCTCCCCTGGAACTGGTAGGGGCCATGGAAAGCCTGATGTATCCCCTGAAGTTTATCGGGGTTCCCATAAGGGACGTGGCCATGATCCTGGGGGTGGCGATCCAGTTTATCCCCGCCTTCTCGGAGGAAGCGGAGATGATCCGAAGGGCCCAGACAGCCAGAGGCGCACGTTTTGAAAGCAGGAGGCTGACCGAGAAGGCCAAAAGCATTGTTCCTCTGGTGGTGCCAATCTTTCTGGCGGCGTTTCGAAGGGCGGATGAGCTGGCAATTGCCATGGAAGCCAGGGGCTACCGCAGGACAAAGGGAAAGCTCGGGAGAAGGAGACGGCGTCTGTCCCCTGCAGACGCAATCGGGCTTCTGCTCTGCGGTCTGCTCTGCGCGGCGGAGGCTGTGTTGTAAGCTTACAGCGGTTCTATGCAGACACATTCTTAGGGATAGCCGGAAAATACCGCTGAAACTTAGGAATTGTCGGAAAATAACTGCTGCAATTGCTTCAGGCAAAATCCCGGAAATACAATAAAACTTGCCATGAGCTTGCAGCGGCTATTTACAGACACTTCCTTACGAACAGAAAAAAACGGAAAACAGAACACAAAAACGGAGGTACTTACCAAATGAATAAATTATCTTATGTAAAAAAAGCGATTCTGACGGCAGCATGTATTTCACTGTGTGTGGTGCTGCCCATGGCATTTCATGCGATTCCCAATGCGGGCAATATCTACTGTCCCATGCACATGCCGGTGCTGCTCTGCGGGCTGGTCTGCGGATGGCCCTTCGGACTGCTGTGCGGGGTGGCGGGACCGCTGCTGTCCTCTCTGTTCACCGGGATGCCGCCAGCGGCGTATCTGCCTTCCATGATCATTGAGCTGGCTGCTTACGGGCTGACAGCAGGGCTTGTCATGCGGTTTGTTCATACCAGGAAGATGATGGCCGATCTGTATATCAGCCTGACAGCGGCGCTGCTGGCAGGCAGGATCGTGGCCGGGGCGTCCAGGGCTCTGACCTTCGCTTCCGGAAGCTATTCCATGGAAGCCTGGATCACCGGCTATTTTGTCACGGCTCTGCCGGGATTGCTGATTCAGCTGACGCTGCTTCCGGCTGTCGCGTTTGCGCTGGAGAAGGCCCGTCTCATCCCGGTCAGGTATCCCAGGACAGCAGGATGAATCATCTGAAATGACGCGGCGGGATCGGACAAACGGATCCGACAGGGAAAACATATAAGAAAGCGGGATAGCTGGACAGTTGAGTGAATGACATAAGAGAACGGGAAACTTGTGACGGAAAGTGGCAGAAAGGAGAAGTATCTGCATGAATTTCGGAAAATATCTTATGGAACAGGCAGACCGGCATCCGTCCGTGCAGCCCCAGGATATCGTAAAAATGTGCTACCAGGCCGCCTGCGGCGCGGAACATTTGCTAAGTGACCTGAAAGGGGCGCGGAGATACCTGGAAGAGGAGTATGCCGCAGCGGAGGCGAGGGATGCGGAACTGTATGAGAATATCTCGGACAGTGTCTGCCGTATTGACCTGAGCGCCTGGAAATATACGGGAATGCCCATGGAATGGCTGTTTCGGATATCTGTGGCTTCCGCCGGCGTCAGGAATCAGGAAGGTCTGTTTGACCAGTATCTGAAGGAGGCAGGACAGGCTGCGGAAGAGGGGCGCCTGCCCTTTGACGCCGCAGACTGGAAGCGCTGTCTGGAGGAATATGGAAATCTTCGCAGACCGGTACACCACAGCCCCCGGTACAGGGAAGCCGAGAGGCCTGCCTACCGGCTTGCGGACCGCAGATATATCCGTCTGCTGCCCGTTCTGGAAAAGGCGGCGCAGCTTTCCGTCCCGGGGCAGCCCTGCGTCATTGCCATAGACGGGAGAGCTGCTTCCGGGAAATCCACCATGGCGCAGATGCTGAGCAGGATACTGGACGCATCGGTGATCCGTATGGACGATTTCTTCCTGCCGCCCGATCTGCGTACACCCAGTCGGTATGCACAGCCGGGAGGAAATGTTCACTACGAAAGGTTCCGGGAGGAAGTGCTCCCTTATATCTCTGTGCCGGAATGTTTTTCCTATCGTATTTTTAACTGCGGAAAAATGGATTATGACGGAAGCTGCCAGGTGGAGAGCATACAGTTTCGGATCGTGGAAGGATCCTACAGCTGCCATCCCCTGTTCGGCAGATATGCATCGCTGACCGTCTGCCTGGATGTGGAGCCTCAGGAGCAGATGCGCAGGATTTCTCTGCGCAACGGGGAAGCCATAGCCGAGATGTTCCGGAAGAAATGGATTCCCCTGGAAGAGGCATATTTTGAAAAGTACCGCATTGGGGAAGAGGCGGATATCTGTTTTTCCTGATATGCTTTGTATGTATTCTGACGACATACAGCAGCCTGAAAATGAATATGCCGACGGAATAAACGGGTTACTGGTTACGGCAGTGAACAGTAATCATAAATGTGGATCAGGTACCGTCGGCATATGGGCAAATGTTGACTTTTTGGTGTGCTGTGGTATAATAAAGCGGTAAAATTCCTAAATTTTATTACATATCAGGAGGAATACGAAAGTGGGTAGTTATTACAGGCACAGAAAAACGGAGAGTGTGGACGTGCCATATTCTTTTCGCTGCGAACAGTGCATGAAGGACAGCGGGACGCTGAAGGCAACCATTACCGGCATGGAAGCGGAGATGAACAGCAATTTCAAAACGCTCAATGAGAAAAATCAGAAAAAGCTGGACGAGCTTGCCCATGACAAGCTGGTGAGGGAGGTAAAGGAGGTTCATCGGAATGCTACGGAAAAGCAGATTTATTCCAAGGTATTCAAGGATGAATGTCCTTATTGTCATAAGCCCCAGTCCTGGGCCATCAGCGGCGCTAAGGACGACATGTTCAGCACCCCCATTGTATGCGTGATCCTGGGCATTATCATCGGAGGTGGATGCTATTTCTTCTCCGGGGTGGAGAACAACCTGACCATTGCGCTGGTGGCGGCGGGAATCTGCCTGGTCCTGGCGGCAGGAAGCCTGATCATTAATATGATCAAGATTGGAAATAAAAAGAAGCAGACTGCCACAGTGGTCCAGAAAAATGTGCCCGTTATCGAATGGGATGCGGTGGACTATATTTTATATTTATGAATTGTCGGAAAATATACTGACGATCATTGAAACTTGCCAGGCGTCCCGACTCACGAGCGAAAGATGGCGGGGACATAGACACTTCCAGAATTATAAAAAGGGCTTATCAGGTTTGATGCTGTATGGTTACGATAAAAAGGCAGGGTGCTTATGCACCCTGCCTTTTATACTGCATGTCAGTGAAATTTGCAGTAAACTACAACGAAAGACCGCCGGCCATATATACTCACATTGGGCAGATTTGTAAAATTCAGCGTTTACTCCTTTTCATACTAAGAAGAATCCTTTGAGTACTTTCGCAAAATGACAGAAAAAGATAAAATAGGAGAGTAAAATTTGTGTAATTTTTGACTAAGTATCAAGAAAAAATCTGATCGGCTGTAAAAAATGCCGGGGTTGTCAATTGCATTGGAAAGAGATTGGGGGATTCTGAAACGGGATCCTGAAAGCCTTATAGATTTAAAGTTCGGGTGCAGAGATCCAGGAAAAAGAAAAGGAGGAACAGTATTTATGAAACGAAAGTCTGTTCGAAGTGTATTCTCAGGCGTACTGGCCGGAACACTTGCCGTAACGATGCTTTACGGCACGCCCTGGCAAGTTTCTGCGGCGGATTCGATTCCGCTGACAGGGGAACAGGGGCGGAAGGAAAATCAGCCGAGATTCAATGGTTACCGTATCTGGGATATCCGCGACTGGACGCCTGAGGCTGACGAGGGGGCGGAATTTCTGAGGGCAAAAGTGCCGCTGCAGAATCGCAACGCGGCATATACCCCTACCCAGGTGAATCCGGATCTGGGTTCCCAGGGGCAGATTATGCTGATGCAGGGTGACTATGGCAATGCATTTGTGGACGGCATGATGTACAATAATACCTTCGGCTACCACACGCTTAATTACTGGCAGTATGTGGATTATTTTTCACCCTGGCATGGTGCGGCCTCTCAGAACACGCCGGTGGATCTTCATGACTGGTACTATGAGAATGACCCGGAGACAAACCGGGGGTGGGAAAAGCGCTATTTTGAGTTCGGCGTATTGAACATCCCGAATCCGGCCTATACCAATGCTGCCCACAGAAACGGAGTCAAGTCTATTGCCTGCCTGTATTTCGACCAGTATTACCGTCCGGGGCAGACGATCAACGAGCTGTTTGCCATGGATGAGGATGGGACATTCCCGGTGGCGGAAAAGCTGATTGAGATGGCGGAATACTTTGGCTATGACGGGTATTTCTTTAACGCGGAGGAGGCTGTTTACACCGAGTACGGCGACAGAAAGAAGCAATTCCTGGCCCGTTTGGCGGATGCAGGACTCTGGACACAGTATTATGATACCAACAGCTCCATGAATGCCTCCAAAGCCGAATGGCTGAAGTATGATATTGACGGTGATGGTGAGCTTGAGAAGATTCAGGATTCCGTATTTGTAAATTATGGTTGGCCGGGAAGTATTGACACCCAGCTGAAGTGGATAGCGGACAATGGTTACGACCCGTACAAGCAGGTTTTCTATGGGGTGGAAAATAACCAGGGTGGATTCAGCGGCGGTCATAGTTCTGCAGGCAATATTGAACGGCTGTATACCAATGAGGACGGCACCAAGAACCTGAAGGCCAGCGTGGCGCTGTTTACCCCTTCTGATCATTACCAGAGAGGGCTGGACGGCACGAAGCTTCAGAATACAAATTACCAGTGGATGATCGCGGAGAGAGAACGTATGTTTTTCTCTGGCGTGAAATGTGATCCTACCGATACAGGGGATCAGGCCGGCTATTCGCGTCCGGATGTGGAAGTGAGTAATGCAGGCGGCTGGCCGGGCGTGGCGGATTTCGTGGCTGAGCGTTCGGTGATTGACGGCTCTGTATTCTATTCGAATTTCAGCGTCGGTAAAGGCGTGCAGTATTATATCGACGGTGAAGTGAGCAGCGACGAGGAATGGTCCAACATCAATATCCAGGATATCCTGCCTACCTGGCAGTGGTGGATAGATGCGGGAGAAGGTTCCGAGAAACTCAGTGCTGACTTTGATTACGGTCCGAAGGAAGTGAGGAAGGATAAGGACGGCGCTGATATGACGCTGCCCTATACCCAGGTAGGCGCTTACGAGGGAGGTAACTCTCTGGTAGTGTACGGGGACATCGATTCCAGGAATGAGATGCACCTGTTTAAGACGGATCTGGAAGTGAAGGCGAACTCTAAGGCTTCTATTACTTTCAGGAAGACTTCTGACGACAGTGTGTCCATGAAGCTGGGGATTATCCTGAAAGGTGATTCTGACGAGATGGTAGCCCTGGATATCGCGGACAGCGATGCAAAGGGTGGATGGGTTACAAAGGAAGTTGACCTTTCAGCATATGCAGGGAAGAACATTGCGGCCCTGGGCCTGATCTTTGACGGGACAGCGGAAGGTTACCAGATGAATATCGGCAGCATCAGGGTGACTGACGGCAGCGATCATACACCTGATGCACCTGCGGGATTCAAGGTAAGCAGAGCGTTTACCGGCGATGAGATGATTGTTGAGTGGACACTGGGCAGCTTTGATACGATCGACAAGTATGAAATTTATAAGGTGTCTGGTAACACGAAAGAATTCCTGGGCGGCAGCTTTGATGATATCTATTATATCAAGTCCCTGGGCAAGGCGGACGCTGTTACGCTGGAACTGGTGGCCGTAGGGAAGGATGGCTCGAAGAGCGCTCCTGCCCGGCTTACATATGACTATACCAGGAGTGTAAGCAATATACAGGTGGAAAGTGAAGAAGTTGAGATCGTGGTGGTTGAATCGGCCGTGGTCAAAGGCCATATCACCCAGTCCAAATATGAAAATGAACTGCATTTGAGCTGGACCAATCCGACTGCGGAGTATGAAAGCCTGGAGATCAAGGTGACCATGGACGATTCCGCCGATGCCAAAGAGTGGACAGAGACAGTTGCTAAGGGAGAAACTTCTGCTGTCATTCCGGTAGACAGGAATAATGGCGAGAAGTATAATGTTGCCATAACGGCGGCATTTGCAGATGGATCCAAAGGACAGCCGATGAATGTGACCGGCAAAGTGAAGGATACCTACAGCGATCCGTTTGTATACGATGGGGATAATATCCGTATCAGTGGGAAGAGCTTCACTGTCTGGTGTCCTGAGTCGCCCGACTGGTTCAAGCTGCATATTACCCTGGACAGGACGGCGCTTAAGTTCAGTAATAAATTCAATGCTTTCACAACGGAGCATGCCATTCGGGCGGGTACCATGATGACTTCAACCCTGCCGTCAGACAGCGGTGTGTTAGAGATCGTGATCGAAGATTACACAGGGAATCTTTCTGCGCCATACCGCGCTTACCTGCAAAATGGGGAGTTGCTGCCATTTGATTCCGAGATTGATGAAAGTATGATTCCGGATGCAGCGCTGCGTGAATATGTCAAAACGAATATTGGAACTACCGTCGCGCAGTTGCTGGAATATGAAGGGCCAGTTGATGTGAAGGGAAAGGATGTCGCCGATTTAACAGGAATCGGTCTGTTAGGAAAGGTTACATCATTGGATATTTCTGACACCCGGGTATCGGATTTTACGCCGATTGCCGCACTGGATGGGCTTGAGGAGCTGAAAGCGAATAATACCCTGATAGAGGAGCTTGGGGATGGATTATTGCCGGATTCACTGAAGGCTCTGGAACTGTCTGGCTGCAGCGCATTAAAACAGGTAAAGCCCGGCGTGCTGGGTAAACTGGAACAGTTGGGGACGCTGAACCTCTCCGGTAATACGGCGCTGACAGATCTCTATCTGGATGGTGTGAAGGTGGAGGCTGTTGATATCAGTGGTAATACGGAGATTACTACGCTGGTTGCCGCCGGTTCTGCCATTAAGGAGATTGATATCTCCGAGATGACGAAGGTTGTCACACTGAAGCTTAACGATGCAGACCTGGAGAAGATTACAGCGGCGAACGGAGCAGCGTATACGGAGATTTATATCGCTGATTTCAGTGACAACAGGCTGGATCTGAGCGATGGCACAAACGAGAGAAATCTTATCACTGAGATGGAGACTTATATTGAGGAACATCCCATTGAACCTGTTGAAGCGGAACCGGAAAATGTGGCTCTTGGCATGAATGTGACCGGTACGAAATCAGGTCAAAATTACGGAGCAGTGGTGGACGGCAACAACAGAACAGATGTTCTTGTTCCGGTCAATGAATCCGTTACTGTTGATCTTGGCTTGCCGCAGCAAATTAAAAAATGGAAAGTGCAATATTATGGTACATATTATAAAGCGGACAGTATAAAAATGGAATATTCTGTTAACGGAACAGATTATTTTGAAGTGGAGACAGTAACTGGCATCTCCGGCCAGGAGGTAACCAGGGAATATGATGAGCCCATTGTGGGAAGGTATTTCAGATATACTACACTGGAAACAAGTTCATATAGTGTATATGTGGCTGAGATTGAACTGTATGCAGGCGGAATGGTACCCAGCGGTGTTGTCTACGGCAACCAGCGCCCGGACGTAACGCCCAAGTATGATGAGCTTGAGGATGTTATAGTACTGCAGGGTGAAGAAGTGGAGGCGGGTTCCTGGCTGGATAAGTGCTGTACTTACGTGACAAATGCAGGTAACCGGATTACCAGGGAGCTGGATTGGATTGCGACCGACTATTTCCCGGCGCTTGAGCTTCCGCAAGGTATCACGATTGTAATTTTGGACAGTGAGAGCAATGTGATGGCGGAGCCGTGGAAAGCGGAAACAACCGGTGAATATACCCTGGAGGTACGCCAGGATAACACAGTAGTTTCCTCTGCAACGATCAGGGTTGTAGCCGATAAGGAAGAACTGGGAACATTGATAGAGGCTTGTGATGAACTGCAGAAAGAGCAGGAGGAAAACCCGAAGTATACAAATAAGACGTGGACAGCCCTTGCAGAGAAACTTGAAGGTGCGAAGACTGTGTTTGCTGAAGAATACGCAGATCAGGCAGATGTGGACGAGGCTGTAACAGCCCTGACCGAGGCAAAAGAAAGCCTGGAACTTCTTGCCGACAAGACAGCTTTGAATGCACTGATTGAGGAGTGTGATAAGCTGGTCGAAGCGGAATACACAGCCGCAAGCTGGGAAAGCTTTGCGGAGGCGCTTGAAAGTGCGAAAGTTTTGAAGGAAGACGCAGATGCAGGCGAGACGGATGTGAATGCAGCAGTAGAGGCTCTGACCGCTGCAAAAGAAGGGCTGGTTCTTCTTGCGGACAGGACAGACTTAAATGCACTGATTGAAGAGTGTGCTGATCTGGCAGAGGAAGAGTATACAGCCGATAGTTGGGCGAAATTTGCGGAAGCGCTTGCAGAGGCAGAGAAAGTAGCAGCAGATGAAACTGCTGATGCGGCTCAGATAGAAGAAGCTTACGAGAATCTTCAGGCGGCGATGGATGGCCTGGTAACAGAGGAACCCGGAGCAACAGAGGAACCTGGAGCAACAGAGGAACCCGGAGCAACTGAAGAACCTGGAGCAACAGAGGCGCCCGGAGCAACGGAAGAACCTGGAGCAACAGAGGAACCCGGAGCAACTGAAGAACCTGGAGCAACAGAGGCGCCCGGAGCAACTGAAGAACCTGGAGCAACAGAAGAACCTGGAGCAACAGAGGCGCCTGGAGCAACGGAAGAACCCGGAGCAACAGAAGAACCTGGAGCAACAGAGGCGCCCGGAGTAACAGAAGAACCCGGAGTAACAGAAGAACCCGGAGTAACAGAAGAACCTGGAGCAACAGAAGAACCTGGAGCAACAGAGGCGCCTGGAGCAACAGAAGAACCCGGAGCAACAGAAGAACCTGGAGCAACAGAAGAACCTGGAGCAACAGAAGAACCCGGAGCAACAGAGGCACCAGGAACAACAGAAAAACCCGGAGCAACAGAGGCACCAGGAACAACAGAAGAACCCGGAGCAACAGAGGC
>CAJUFB010000058.1:15693-23511 GCA_910585805.1 uncultured Acetatifactor sp. | reverse complement strand
ACTACCAGAATAGGAGACTAATTATAAGACGCCGATTATTTGCCGCTTACTTATAATACACTTATCCTCTTAACTTCTTCACTGCTTTCTCCGCTATCAGACATTGCCCATGCTCCTTCAGCCGCAGAACCTGAGACTCATCCGCAGCATATAGACTGCCAAATTCCATTGCCTGAACACATGCCCTGCTGTAACGTTCATAGGAGGCACGGCCTCTCAGCAGATACAGATAATAAAGCCCATCCATTTCATACAGGCTGCTTTCCACCAGCAGGTTAGAGGGAAGCACAGAAGCAAATTCCATAATCCGTCCAATCCCCGAAAACGCAAACACCGCAAAGCTGGGACGGCTGGCCTGTTCCTGTGCCTCCTGGCCATTCCCTGCGCCTTCCCCCACGGCGGCCTGCTGGTTCTGCTGGCTTTCACTGGAAGCTTCATTGCTTTCGCTGATTTTTTCCCGCGTACGCTGCAGGATTTTCTTTATTTCCCTCAGGCACTCAATAAACTGGTCGCTTTCCCTTGCTTCTGCATCCCTGTCAGAGAAAGTCAGTATCAGCCCCTGGTCGGGCAGCAGCATGATCTGCAGATCAAATGCAAACTTGGGCGGCTTATACCCCACCTCTTCCTCCGCCTGCTCAATGATCTCCTGCACGATCTCCCTTGCCTTATCGCTGCGCAGGATAAAATCCTTGTAATCAATCTCGTACTCTTCCAGTTCTTCATTGGACAGGAAGCATTTTACTGTCTTGTCATCCACTCGTTCTATTCTCATATCATCATCCCCATAATAAGGAATTTCACTCGGACAGCTTTAACAGGCTGTTCTCGTTCCATCCCACTGCCAGACTTCCGGCACAAAGCAACATTTCGGCTGACATACTTATGATACCATGATATTTAGAATTTTTCAATTATATAAGTTTTCCATTCTGAACAATATTTTATACCATCTTTTATTCACTTTTTATATTTAAGACAACCGCAGCTTATAAAACTGTGGTTGCCTGTAGTCCGTTCCTTTAATTTTTCTGTCCGGGATCTGGCCGTCTGTTACGCTTTCCGATCTGGATTCCCGTAATGGGATCAAATCGGTATTCGCTGCCTTCGATGAACACTGTGCCTTTCGCCATGGTACCGAAAACCGGATCAAAGTAATAGGTTCCCGCTTCTGTTGTATCCCATTCCTTCACCATGTGCCCATTGGCGTCATAGCGCACCCACTTGCCGGTTCCGTCCGCGTTTTCAGCCCAACCGCCTGCCAGCGACTCCATATACACATCCTTGCTCACTGCTTTCTTTCCGCCGTCCACAGCATCCAGCCAGTACCATGCATCGGAGTCGGGGTCATAAATTTCCTTGCCCCTTCCTTCGGTTCCCTGCTTCACGCCGTCTTCGTACCAGTAACGGTTACCGTCCTCTTCAACGACCCAGCCGAATACTTCCCGCCATTCACAGGGCTGCCCGCTGCCGATTCCGCTGATCTTGTCAAAACGGAAGAGCTCTCCTCCTATCACTACATAGCCTTTTGCCATGGTGCCGAAGATCGGATCGAAGTACCAGGTTCCCGCTTCTGTTCTGTCCCATCCTTTCACCATGTGGCCATTGGCATCATAACGCACCCATTTTCCGGTTCCGTCCGCGTTCTCAGCCAGAGGGCCTGCCGCTGATTCCATGTATACATCCTTGCTCACTGCCTTCCTGCCGCCATCCACGGCATCCAGCCAGTACCACGCATCGGATGCGGGATCATAGATTTCCTTGCCTCTTCCTTCGGTTCCCTGCTTCACGCCGCCTTCGTACCAGTATTGATTTCCATCTGCTTCCGTTACCCATTTGCCGGGTCCATCCCCAGGTGTCCCCGGGTTAACAGGCGTCTCTGTGGGTTGTGCAGGCTCATCCGTGGGGCCTGAAGGCTCCTGCGTTGGCCCTGTCGGTTCCTCTGTGGGACCTGCGGGCTCATCAGTGGGTTGTGCAGGCTCATCTGTAGGTTCCGCAGGCTCCGAGGGTTCCTGCGTAGGAGCAGGAGTCACCTGGGCTGACGGGCCGATGGATACGATTTCAGGAAGATCTACGTCCTCCTCCAGCCTCATCTCCGTCCCATAGACATAGCCGAGAGTCCCCATAACCACTCCAATCTCTGCGCCAGCTTCATTTCTATTCGGATCCAGCACCACAATCTTCCCGATCCGCAGTTCATTCGTACCTTCGGCAAAGAGTGGTTCCACTCCAGCCAGATAAATATTCAGCTGGCTTTTTTCTTTATCGTATCGGTACTCCGCAATTCGGGCACGATTCTCCGCAAACTGAAACTCCACCGTATTCACCCCGGCTGTATTCACAGACAGGCTGAATTGAAGAGTCGATATCTTTTCCTTCGCGGCATGCTGGGAAAGGAGTGTTACCACCCCTTTATTATCCAGCTGAAATCCATCTCTGCCTGCCGCATTGGCCCGTATCGGGAGCAGGATGGCACAAAGTAACATTGCAAAAAAAGTACGTGAAATATTTCTCTTCATAAGCTTCTCCTTCTAGTTCCAAGGTTCCGCAACACCATCCAACGTAACGCCGGGCAGTTCACCCTCAGGCATCTGCTGGAAGAGAGAGTCACTGACAAGCCTCTGTCCCTCATTCGTCTGCGCATCATCCACGCGGTAAAGCTCCGCGCGCACCTTCGTTACGTTTTTCAAGTCTGTATCCGGGGCTACCCAGTAAATCCAGGTACCATCTGCCACCCTCCTGACAGGCTCCTCTATGTCTTCCGGCACATGTGCCAGGATGATCTGCTGTGCCTGCAATTCGCCCTCTGAAATCTTTCCTACGATATTGCCGTCCTGGTCGTACAGAAGCACTACATTATACGCCGGATTTCCTTTATAGGAACCGGCAAACACGACAGAGCCTTTCGGAATGACGTCCTCGTCCTGAGCGCCATACTTGAAATCCGCTGACAGCTTTCCGATCACGACCTGCTGATCATCGCCTTCCGTCCGCCTGAAATCCACATTATCGCTTGTAGGTCCCAGTACATCCAGTTCAGCAATGGATACCGTGCTTCCTGCCGCAGTATCTAATATCAGCCTTACGGCAGTCGCCTCATAGGCGCTTACATATTTTCCGTCTGATGTAGTAAAGTAAAGCGTCTGACTCGCCTGTGTGCCTACAGTTCCTTCTGCTACAGTTTCCTCACTTCCGTCACTGCACACCAGCTGCACTTTATATGTCCCTGTATACCCTGTCACTCCTGTGAACTTGAAACCTGCCACTGTAAGCGGCCTGTTGAAATTCAGCGTAATCTGCGCAGCGCCGGCTGTTCTGGCTTTATACACCGTGGCTTCCTGATTGTCAATTAGCTTATCCTTTTCCATTCCGGCAACCGCGTCCGTTCCCTTATCTTCTTCACAGCCTGTAACATTACCCTGCACTGTGCTTCCGGTTATGACTTCGTCCACTTCGCTGCCATCTTCATTTACCACTAATGCGGTGAGATTCTGCGTGTCCACTGTCCAGAATTCCTTGCTCAGGCTGCCGTCATGCTCTATCTTAAAGGAGTCCGTCACCTTCACCGCCGAACGATTCAGATATTTGTCAACCAAAGTAATCTTATAATACACCACTCTGTTATTCAGAGTTGCTATGACATCGCTGTATGTACCGGTACTGCCCTGCACAAAGGTTACAGGTTCCTCCACGGTCTTTCCGCCGGAAATGGTGCACCTCACAATTTCATAACCCAGTATATCAGCCTCCGGAATGTTCTTATAACCTAAGGTAAAATCAATCTGGTTCGCTTTCACAAGCCTTGCGTTAGCCGTATCGCTGACAGCCTCCACCCTGCCTTCCGTCCCCAGTTTACTACCCGATCCGGTAAGACGGTAAACCCTGGCATCATCGTTTGCATAGCAAATTGCCCTCGTTTCCACAGGGAACTGCTCTGCATACTTCCTTGTAGCTTCATTCGGCGTCATACCCCAGCGTTCAAAGAAATCCAGGATATTTTTCTCTGCCGCCGCACAGGACAGCCTCATCAGGTTCTGCTCCTCGCTTTCCAGAGTCAGATTCACACCGCCCGGAGCCGGCGCTTTTGCCGTGTTTCTGGCGTACGTATCTACTCTTGCAAAGAACAGGTTATTAAGCTGCTCCTCATATTTCTCATAGGTTTTAAAATTGTATCCGTTATCGTATGCCAGGTGAAGCTGCCAGTACAGACCAAGCTGCGTAAATACATTCGTTGCCCGTCCCTTCGTTCCGGATGTCACCTTTTCATACACTTTGTCATACTGAAAACGTACGCTGTCATTCCTGTCCTGTGCCTGGGCCAATACCGAGAAATAGTTATTGGTAATCTCGGCTACCGCATAGGCCCCCTGGTTGATACAGTGTCCTATCTCATGGCCAATGCCCCATCCAAAATAGGATCCGGACTGATACTTTCCATCTGTGTCAAAAACAACTCCCGCAGACGACAGCATTCCCGCCGTAGAACCCCAGCCGATACCGATGTGGTTGCCCGAAGCATACATAAATGCTTTCGCAAACATCCTCTGGTAACGGATATTCTGATGCCCTGCCGGAATCTGATTCACCGCATCAGGCGCATTCTTATTCAGCCCCTTGTGCTGATAGAACAGATACATCATTTCATCCATGCTGTCCATGGATTTCAGGATCCTCTCTGCCTGCGCCTGCGTGCTTATGCCGCTGTTTCCGCCCGAACCTGCCCATATCTGCGTTGCAGGCAGGGAGAACATCATGGTATCCAGCATTATGTCGGAGGCACCCAGAATACAGGTCTGTACATCATAAGCGTAATTAACCAGCTTATTGCCGGATTGTACATGATATTTCTCATGGTTGCTTTGCATCTCGCTGACATAAGCTTTCAGCTTCTCTACATATGCAACCGTTCTTGCAAGCCTTTCCTTCTCGTCTGTCACCTGGTACAGATCCAGTATGGGCACCTGGACTCCGCCGCTGACCCTCACCGCATACTCTCCGGTTGCATTGCCAGCTCCTCTGTACTGAACATACAGCGCGCCGCCCGACTCATAATTCAATGACCAGATCTTGGGAATCTGGACTGTATTCTTTCCTACTTTCAGAGTACTGATCACGGTCTGAGCCATCGCATCGGCTTCTGCATTGTATTGCGTGGCAATCAGCTGCAGCTCTGTATTCTCACCTGTCTTCTTCGTACTGTGGCCCACATACACCGCAATCTCTTCTCCTGCCGCCGCGGTCACACCCAAAGGCTGCCACACATTCAAGCCGCCAACATTGCTCACACCTTTTGTGGTAATGGCATTGTGGATCACCACAGAAGTACTCAGCACCGAATTCAGAATCTGCTCCGCATTTTCCAGCTCGCGTTTCAAAAGCTCGCTGTCCGGATGCATCTCTCCGCTTACCTCATCCGGCGTATTGATCCTTGCCCTTAAGGCATCAATTGTCCCCTGGTTTACATCCGACCTCAGCACCGTATGGAGATCATCCTCATAGAGACCCATGATATCATTATACAGCGGATCATAATAGTGGAAGTAAACCTCTGCTATCGTAATCCTTCTTACATAACCGTTGCCGCGCCCGATACAAAGCTGTATCTTTTTTGCGTTGACCGGCTCAGCAAGTCTTACAACGTAATATATCCGGTTATCACTGTCTGTCTTTCTCTCCAGAGAAGCGCTGGCGACACCCTGTTTTCCATCCGCATCCCAGAAGCAGACTCTTGCCGCGGCATATCCGCCATCCGTACTGTCAAAAGCGTGGAAACTGATTGTATCCATTTCATATGCCTGGTCAAACTCATAAATCAAACCTTTGTTTTCAGCGGGATAGGCAACACCGTCATCCCAGTCTTTTACGAGATAATAGGAGAGTGCATCATGGTCTACGGTTCCCCAGGCCGTAACCGGCTCTTTATCCTTCTGGCTGTCCTCCATTGAAGTAACGCCAGTTCTCACTCCCTTCCCTGCGCTGATAATATGGTCGCCTATCTGGCCTGCCCCACCTGTGTTGATCAGCTTATACTTCGGCATAGCCGGCGGATTCAGATCCGTAGTCGTGGCTGTGGCCGTAAGAGAAGGGCCGCTCTCCCCTAACGTATTCCCGCCTATCACATAAATCATGTAAGTGGTCAGGTCTTCAAGTCCTTCCAGCACATAGCTGTTGGTTTCCAGCCTTTTGCCAATTTCCTGATATTCGGCATCGGTTTCTTTCTTATAGAAAAGCCTGTAATATTCAGTATCTTCCATATCCTTCCATGATACCGCAATGCTCTTATACTTACCTACCGCTTTTACCATATCCGGCTTATCCGGCTTGCCTTTGGGCACAGGGATAACTGTCTGCGCCTCCCCGTATCCGCTGCGCCATGTACCATTGACGGACTGTACCTTGACAGAATACTTCTGATAGTTCTTCAGCTTTTCTTTCCCATAAGAAGAGACATCAAGGGCATTGCCCGTGACCATTATCGTTTCCCACTGCCCCAGGGTTCCATCCTCCTGTACAATCGCAATGGCCACCTCATATCCTGTCACATTGATACAGGGATCCCATGTCAAGCTGATCTTGTTGCTTCCCGGAACAGCGTTCATACCCGCCGGAATATCCATCTCCGGTTCCGGAATCCTTGACTCCATGCCGTTCACAAACTCGACCCTGGCGATCTCCGCCAGATTATTATTATTCAGCATTCCCTGAATCCTGATAATGACTCTCTTTACGGCAACCTGTCCGCCAAGATGGAGCAGGATATTTCCGCTGCTGTCTTTTTCCGCCTTGACCGGAGACTCATCCACCAGACTGAGGCCGTTATCCGTATAAGAATATTTCTGTGTGATATCCCTGCCGTTATCTGTATATGTAACTTCAATCTCCGCCTTGCCGATCGTATTGTCACTTTCGGATCCTATGACAATGCCGTCGGACTCCACAAGATTCTTCCCCTGCCTGTCGGCGAAGTCAAACTGCAGGACCACCGGATTCCCGTCCGATATCGCCCCCCCGTTTGCAGGCCTCAGTGTAACACTTCCGGTACTTTCAAGAAGGGCGCCCAACTCACCTTCCACCGTTGTGCCTGCATGTGCAGCCACTGTAATGATTCCCTTAGGTACAGACTCCTCCACACTGGCCTGCATATCCCTGGGATCATTATACGCCCTGGCAAAATACTCCAGATCGACAAGGTCTGTCTTCCCGTCGCCATTCAGGTCGAAGGCATCGGAACCTGCCCCACTGTCAATGGCATCAATGAGCTGCACCCGGTCTGCCTGGTTAACCTTGCCGTCTCCGTTCACGTCTCCGATCACCAAAACGCCCGGATGCGGCTTTTCTGCCGCATATTCAATCCCGCTGCCGGCGATAAACCCTGTGGCAAGCCCTACCTTGTAAGATTTGCCTTCCACTCTGATCTTCTGCGTATAGACAGCAAACCTGGGCGCCGACACGGTCAGCGTATATTCTCCGTCGGACAATCCTTCAAAGCTGGTTTCCCCCACTGCCGCTGTGTTTTTCGGAAGAGAGACTGTGCCGCTTTGGGTGCTTCCCCCATCAGAAATCGTAACATCAAATGTCACGTCCCGCATCAGATCCAATGCCGC
Organism: uncultured Acetatifactor sp.; assembly: GCA_910585805.1. GTDB lineage: Bacteria > Bacillota > Clostridia > Lachnospirales > Lachnospiraceae > Acetatifactor. The sequence goes on along the minus strand of CAJUFB010000058.1, from coordinate 15,910 downwards.
AGTAATGGAAACATCGATACGCCCTGTTTCCCCGGACAGCACAGCTTCTCCCTGTGCACTCCTGGTGCCGAAGACACTGTTTTGTCCCGGCAGCTGTACTCCCTGTCCGCCGGGTCCCTGTGTCACCGTGGGCACAGATGGACTGTCTGTACTGTCAGGCGCCTGCGTCCCTGAAGGAGCCGTGCTCCCCTCTGCGCCGTCAGGCGCCTGCGTTCCG
>CAJUFB010000058.1:0-15593 GCA_910585805.1 uncultured Acetatifactor sp. | reverse complement strand
GAAGGAGCCGGACTCCCCTCTGCGCCGTCAGGCGCCTGCGTTCCGGAAGGAGCCGGACTCCCCTCCGCGCCGTCAGGCGCCTGCGTTCCGGAAGGAGCCGGACTCCCCTCTGCGCCGTCAGGCGCCTGCGTTCCGGAAGGAGCCGTGCTCCCCTCTGCGCTGTCAGGCGCCTGCGTCCCTGAAGGAGTCGAGCTCCCCTCCGCGCTGTCAGGCGCCTGTGTCTCCGGCTGTCCGGAGGTTTCCTGCGCGGTTTCGGAATCCCCGTTTTCCCCGGATCCCGAACTGCCAGGCAGCCCGACGGATCCCGCTGCGCTTCCGGCTTGTCCGACGCCTTCCGCTCCCGGCTCCGTCTGGCTCTCTGTCTGAGGCTGCGTTGTCGCCTTCAGCATCTGAGCCCCATTGTCAGGTTCTGTGGCATATGCCGTAAAACCTGTACTGACAATCATTACAATTGCCAGTAATAATGCCAATTTCCGTTTCATGCCTTGTCCTCCCGCTTTTCTTTAGGAATTAAAAATGAATTTAAGAGATGGAATTATATTATACACTAAGCCCTTCTGCCCTGTAAACAAGAATTTTATCTTTCCTGCTTTGCTTGGGAATTGTCGGAAATAATGTATGCATGCAGCCCCTCATGTGGATATGCGTCTACTCAAGGATGTCGAAAGCCGCTCCGCAGGCCCACGGACTCCCTATGTCGCAGCGTCCATGATGATATTGACGTGATACAAACCTGCCGTCTCCCTCCACCACATCCACCTTGATCCTGCTTTCCTCTGCCCGGATGCAGCCGTCCAGCAGCTCCACCAATGCATCCACATCCATCTCCTGAACCGCCTCGGAGATCTGCTCCTTTTCTTCCGCAGCCATACTCTTCACCACCTTTCTGCCGTCAGGCCCTGTTTCTGTACGTCCTTTTCTCAGCTGCCGAGTTCCTTCCGCTCGGCAGGAACTCCGTTTCCAAAGCAATCCCTGGGAAAAAAGACCAACAGCGTTCCCCTTCTTACAGAAATGCTGCTTTCCGCTTCTGTGAATTCATTGCTGATGCCCAACGGAAAATGGTTATCCAGTACCGCATCCTCCAACGGATATTTTAACCCTTTCAGGTATACCCCCTCCGACTTTTCCGTATGGGAAAAAACAGACACATAACCGGATGCTTCCCTGGGAAAAAACAAAGTGCTGTCCGTAATGGCAGTCACCACACTGTCTCTGTCGATCAGGAACCCCTGTCTTCCGTATCGAGACAGATCGGCCAGCAATTGCATATTTGCAACCGTATGGTCCAGGCGCCCGCCCGTGCCGCAGTAAATATGAAACTTCCCATATCCGGCCCGGATGCCTTCCCTGATAGCCGCCAGCATATCAGTATCATCCTTCTCTGCTTTCAGAACTATCACATTGGGATGGGCTGGAATATACTGCAGCGTGTCAAAATCGCCGATGACCAGGTCGATGCCGATCCCCTGTTCCTCCAGGAGACGGTAACCGGCATCCACCGCGACGACAAAGTCGTCTTCATTTGGCCGTATTTCCAGTCCGTATTTCTCTCCTGCCCCCACAATATAACAAATACCGGCTTTCATGCCTTTATCCTTTCTCTTCCACGATTTGCAGCTATTTTTTATTCTAACACAGTCCCACGGAAAATGCCAAATACTTTCAATGAATTTTACCGAATGTATAATTTTCACTTGACAATTGAAGTTTTTTTCTATATTATATAATAAGTCGTTGGCATACGGCTCTCATACCAATCGGCGCGTGGCTCAGCTTGGTAGAGCGCGGCGTTCGGGACGCCGAGGTCGCAGGTTCGAATCCTGTCGCGCCGATTTTTTATGACAGCAGATATTTTATTATGAGAAAACCGTTTCTTTGCGCAGGCAAAAGCGGTTATTTTTATTTTATCCGGCTTCCGGTATCTCTGTTCCCAGGTCGCTCCAGCCATCTGCGGCTGAGCAGCGCACCTGTTGTTTCCAATCTTCCTGACAGCGCACTGCGGGAACCTGCCGCCCAAATCGGTTGACTGTCTGTCATTTTCGTGCTATAGTACATGATGAGTTATTCCATTTATACTCATGAACGATAACATTTGCCAAACCAAATGTATAATATAAGACCGCCAACTATATTCATGCCCTGAGCAAACTGGTAAATCCTGGCGATCTCGAGTATAAAATCGCCTGCGATCAGGAATTGCCGGAAAATAACCGATGCAGTTTCTTCAGGAAAAAGTCCGGCAATATCAATAACATGCCCATTAGACTTGTGTCGGTTGTTTGCAGACACTTCCTTCATATTAGGAGGTAACGGATTTGGAGAGTAAAGACTATGAACGGATCCTGGATGCCATGCCGGAAACTGCAGTGTATGTCATCCGGAAAGATGATCACGGAATCTTGTATTATAACAGGAGAGTTCATGCTGTGTCGCCGGAGGCCCAGTTGGGAATGGCCTGCCACGAAGTATGGAGCGGTTCATGCATCAACTGTCCTCTTCTGACAATAACAGACCGGCAGGAAGGGCGTTCCATCAGCTACAATCCCATCTTCGGCGGCGTGGTAGATATGGTGGCCACCAGAACCCTGTGGCAAGACACCATTCCTGCTTTCGTTGTAACTGTCACTCCCCGTTTGGAGACAGCAGGATATACATACCGCAAGATCCTCCGGGTAGATCTGAAAGCGGACACTTACGATGTCCTGAAACTGGAGCCCGACGCCTGGCTTAACGGTAAAAACAGGACGAATTTTTCCCTGCAGATGCAGCAGCTGGCCGAAAGCGGCGCCATCTATCCTGATGACAGGGAGCGTTTCACCAACTTTATATGCCCTGAACATATACGGGATGCGCTGCGTTCCGACAAGCAGAAACTGACCTGCATCTATCGCCGCCACCGTATCGGAGAGTTCCGCTGGAATCTGATCGAAGTGGTCAAATGCTTTGATTACAGCGAAGACAATCAGATGGTCATTTTCTCTATCATGGATGTCCATGATACCATGCGGGAGGGACTTGCCCGGGAAGAGACCAATGTACACAACAATGAGCTGATCCGTGCCGTGGGAGAACAGAATTTCCGTATCTACAATATCTGCCTGGAAGAGGGTACTGCGGAACCGATTCTTGTGGACGGACATTCTCAGGATACGTTGCTTTCGCCGCTTCCTTCCTGGGACAGCCTGATGCGCTCCCAGATCACGCCGTTGCTGCATGCCGCGTATCAGAAAGCATTTGAACAGAAATTCTCCCTTGAAAACCTGAAAAAATCTTGCGGGACGGAAGATGAGAAGAAGGAACTTCTCTGCCAGTGGAAGTTCGGCGAAACGTACCGCTATATTTCTGTCACGGCTCACCGAAATCCCAGAACCTGCGGGAACAGCCATACCATCCTGGCCTTTCAGGATATGGACGAAAGAATACGCAGAGAACTGCTCCACAGTCAGCGTGACATGCAGATGGCAGCCATACTCAAATCACGCTACAGCAAAATGAATACGGTTCACCTGGACTCCGGCCAATGCGAACAGTTCTGCCTGCATGACGAAAGCGAGCTGGCGAATCCGCTGATCGGGGATTACGACTACTATATGCACCAGGCTCTGTATAACCATGTTCATCCTGACGATGTGATAAAGTACAGCAACGCCCTGTCTCTGGAGCATCTCCGGAAAAAAGCTGCCGAAACGGAAAACAGCTCCGAGGAAATCTGCCAGTACCGTATGAAGGGCGAACCCACACACTGGATAGAGCAGCATATCATCTACAACCGAAAGGATGACAAGGTTTCCGTTAACATTCTCGGCCAAGATATTACTATGGAGAAACAGCAGGAGGAGGCACAGCTTCAGGCGCTTCAGGACAGGTCCTATATCATCGGCGGTCTGAGCAGCCTGTTTTTCTCCACCTACTATATCGATCTGGCCCATGATACTTTCCGTGCCGTAAGCCAGCTTGGTAAAGCAGGCGACGTGCTGGGCAGCGAAGTCAACTGTACCACGGCACTGCAGGTATACGCCGATAACTTTGTCCATCCGGATGACCGGGCCGAATACTTCGAGATCATGAATATCAGCAACTGGCTTAACTCGCTTCGGTGGTGGAATCCCTATGTAGCGGTGACCTACCGGAAATTGCCCGATGGTCCTCAGGATAATACCCAGATCTGCCGTTGGATACGCGCAACCGCCGTGCTGGCGCAGGCCGATGAGAATGACATTCCAAAAACCGTAGTATATGTAGCCCAGGATATAACAGAAAGCAAAGAGAAGCAACTATAGTCTGATTCTACAGCTACCCATTAACGGCGCTCCATTATGCGCCGCCCGAGAAAGGATACAACAACATATGGATCATATACTGGTGATTGACGACAGCCGGGCTCAGGCAGAATACTTAAAGTCTATTTTAGTCAAGGATTATGATGTGACCACCTGCCAGAGCGGCGAGGAAGGACTGAGTCTTGCGAAGTCCGGCCAATTTTCCCTGATCTTCCTGGACATTATCATGCCGGATATCGATGGCTTCACCCTGCTGCGCAGACTTCAGGAGACAATGATGACCAAATACATTCCCGTGATCCTGATCACCGGGCTTTCTGATGTGCAGCACGAGGAACGCGGCCTTACGTTGGGCGCGGTAGATTATATCACAAAGCCTTTTAGTCCCATCACCGTCAGGGCCAGGGCAAATACCCATATCAAGCTTTTCCGCTATCAGATGCATTTCATGAAACAGGCCATGGTGGATCAGCTCACAGGCATCGCCAACAGGCGGCGCTACAAGGAATACAGTATCACAAAATGGAGAGAAGCTGGCAGACTGGGCCTGCCTTTCAGTGTCTGCATTTTTGACATCGACAAATTCAAGCTGTACAATGACACTTTCGGGCATCCGGCCGGAGATAAGGTCATCGCGTCAGTGGCAAACACCGCTTCCTCCTATCTGCAGCGCGCCACGGACTTTCTGGCACGTTACGGCGGAGAAGAATTTGTGGCGATCATTGTGGGAATGGAGGCGGAGGCAGCCTTCCATTATTTCCAGAAGATCCGGAAAGCGGTGGAGGAACTCCACATTCCGCACAATTCTCCTGTCTCCCAATGGGTCACCATCAGCATCGGAGGCGTTACGCTGATTCCGCAGAACGATGACGTGTATGACAATTATCTGAAAATAGCGGACAACATGCTCTATGAGGCCAAGGAAAGCGGCAGAAACAGGGTTATATGGTCCGACGGAAGCGATAAGCAGTGGCGGGAGAAGTAACTCCCGCCTCTTTTCACCCGGCTCCTTCTGACCGGAATGTCTCCTCTTTCACGATTTCTTCTCCTGCCTCACGTGCTTCCTTCCACTCGCCTTCTTCCAGCCGGAATGTCTACTGCTTCACGATTTCTTCTCCTGCCTCACGCGCTTCCTTCCACTCGCCTTCTTCCAGCCGGAATGTCTCCTGCTTCACGATTTCTTCTCCTGTATTACGCTTTCCTTAGCCTCATAAAACCATCTCCTGAGCGTACAGATGTCCCTGGGCATATTGTCCCTGTCCGGATGCTCATGCAGTTTCCTCACCCAGGCATAATACTCGTTTGCCAAGGGTGTTACCAGTGAAGACGTCTTACTGATGTAACCCTTCCTGATGGCCTCGTGGGATACGCTTCTCATGTATTTCCAGAAATTATAGTAAGTAAGCTTTATCTTCGTCATGTATCCGACACTGTCTTCGATGACAAATCCCTCTATTTTATGCTCTTCGTATTCGTAATCCGCTTCCAGAATATCATGGTACCAGTCAAAAAATTCCTGCCAGTCCGCAATTTCATAAGCCTTCTTCTTAGGCTCCAGTCCCAGCGCATCCGCTATATGGCACATATCGTCATATTCATACTTTGCAAAATCCATCCGGTTATATACGATATCCAGCAAAAACAGGCGGCTCTCCGGGTATTCAATAATATGCGGGTCATGCTCCATATCCACACATTCGAACACGAAGGACACTTCCTTTTCCTTTGCATATTCCTTCATTTTCTCCAGGTTTTCGGGAGTGACCTTTTTCCTCAGCATCTCCTGGAAATATCCTGCGTACTGGCTGTCCACAGTGGATTTGCTGGCCGCCAGCAGCGCGTCCTCGTACTCGTTATAGCTTACAATCCCCAGAAATCCGTTCTCCTTTACATAGGCAGTGACAGGAAAATGCAGTTTATGCTGCAGCATCTCAAATTTTGTCTCAGGACGCTCATTGATGTTGAAAAATTTATCATAGGACCTGGCAGCCACTCTGCCCTTCATTGTATCCAGATACAGACCTCTTGCCTTGACAGTCTGGGCGTCCCAGGCTCTGTCATAGAATGCCTTGTCCGTGTAATTGAAGGAGGAAATATTACCGAATTTCTTCTCCACGATATATTTGTTGCCGCGGAGAGAAATAATGGTGTCCGCCACGGAGCTGCTGACCACAGACTGTTCTTCCTGCATCTCGGGCGTCCTGTATACCTCATTTTCCACCTCAATGCAGTGAATTCCCGTTTCGTCCACCTGGACGCATCTCAGGCAGCCGCCGTATTCCACCTGCCCTTCCAGGTTATACACTCTGTCGTTTACCATCGTGGGCACATGCCTGGTATTCCTGTGTCCGTGAATCTGATAACAATTATCCGGTGTAGTATCAAAGAAGGTCTCCGCAATCTTCTCGAAATCATCGTAATTGCCCACACCCTTAATCATCTGTTCCGTGGCCACAAAAGACAGGTTTTCCGGCATGGTGCTCAGGCCCGCATGAGTGACCAGGTAGATATTGTCTCCATACCTGTAATACGCGCACTGACCGAATTTCCTGTAAAGCTGTCTTACGTCCTTCTTACTGATCTTCGCGGCATCCAGAACCGGCTTCGTAATCAGTTCAAACTCTCTGGACCTGCCTGTGCAGTCATTTGCCCAGTACCAGAGCCATCTCTCGTGGTTCCCCTCCAGCATCAGCACATTCTTCCGGTTCATGATGGAGAGCAGGAAATTCACCACCTCCGCGTTTTCCACGCCGCGGTCAATGTAATCCCCCACAAAGATGTACATTTCATCGTCCTTCAGGCCGCCGTTGTCCTCCAGGTATTTCTGAAGAACCGTATTGCAGCCGTGGATATCACCGATATGATGTATCTTTTTGTACGATGACATGTCAAACAGCTTCAGCCAGATGTTGTCCAGCTCATCGGGCCCGAGCACCTTGATACCGGAAGGAATCTTCTGGGTCCGGAACCGGGAGTACATGTTATCAATAACCTCCTCCGGCACTTTTTTAAAAGTTTCCCTTTCTGCGTTTCTGCGCCTCACCTCTTCTATGGGAACATCCGTGAAGTCCACGCAGTAAATCCGGTAACGGTAGGTCTCGCACATTTCCTTATACCGGTTCATCTCGCTGCTCTTGGAATTGGTGGCATCGATTACCGTAAAGTCGCCTCTCTGCATTCGGATTTCCAGAATGCTGAACAGTGTCTTCCACACAGTGCTGTCATTGGACTGGCTGATGCCTTCCGTCCCGTCCGCCAACATTACCGGGCTCTGGCACAACAGACGGATGTCGTCTGCTGATAATGTATACTTTTTCAGCCCCTGCTGCTCAATCCAGGTGGACTTGCCGCAGCCGGGCGCTCCCCGCAGTAATAATAAAATCCTCATTCTTTTATTCCTTTACTTTCTATATCTTACTCTGGGATTTCAGAAGCTGGGCGATGAGATGCTCCACCTCCTGAAGCTGCTCCCGTGAATTCTCCCGATGACTCTGTCTGCGGTACTGGGAAGGAGACATGCCCTTCATGGCATGGAAGGCCTTGGTAAAGACCAACGCGTCACTGTAGCCGCAGGAAAGCGCGATACTTTCTATGGGGTATGATGTGGAATCCAGCAGTTCCCGCGCTTTCGTTATGCGGAATGTGGTAAGGAATCGTTGGGGAGACATCCCCAGATAGCTTTGAAAGAGTGTGTAGAGGTAACTTCTGTTGATGCATACATAATCCGCCACATCCGTTACCTTGATGGGATTACAGTAATTACTCTGAATAAAGGATACCGCCTTCTTCACATACTGATTTCCCTTGTCTTCCTCGTCCTTTGCCACCACTCCCGCGCTTTCCGCCAGGATGGAGAGAAATACACCCAATTGTCCGTTCCTTCTTAAATCATCCGCGATTCCGAAAGTATTGTGTTCCATCATATCACGTACGATGGCATACAGTTCCTGATCTCTGTCACAGGAGAAAATGGGATGTCTGGCTGACAATCCCATGGTTTCCAGATACTCTCCCGCCCGGCTGCCCCCGAAGCCCACCCACAGATAACTCCAGGGTTCCTTCTCATCCGCCTGATAAAATGCCAGTTCATTGGGCTGTATCAGGAAGCCGTAGCCGGCCTCCAATCGATACTCTTTATCGTGAAAGCGGAACAGCCCCCTGCCGCTGAGCACGTAATGAATCAGGTAATGAGGTTTGGAAGCCGGTCCGAAACTGTGCAGACCTTCCGTCTGGGAGCAGCCGCAGCAGTTTACATACAGGCTTCCCGCTTTATCATTTTCAAAATCCAGTTTAAACGCTTTCTCCATATGTAAAACCAGCCTCCTTTCCGCTTTATCCCACATACTTGCAGTCGTCTTGTTCACTCTATGGCCAACACCGGAATATGCATCTGCCGCCGACGTATCCTGCCCCGCAGTACATGCTGTCCGGGGCAGCGCAGCTGCCCTTTGTCCTACCGTTGGAATTATGCAGGGCAGAGCAGCCGGATATACCCCCGGCCTCCTGCGAGCGCCCGGCAAAACCTCAGCCGTTCTCTTCCGCCCCGGCTTTTTCCGGAACACGTTTTCTCAGAACACAAATTCCTTCTTTTCCATATCCGCCTGCACCTTCTCCAGGTCCTCCCTGATGTGAAGCTTCTGGGGACAGGCTTTCTCGCATTTACCGCATTTGATACAGTTCTTTGCCTGTTTTTCGTCTCCCAGGTTCTTCTCCCAGCTGTTTTTAACCATATTATAATTCTGGTACATATGGTAGGTATTCCACACCCGGAAATTGCCCGGGATGTCCACGCCTGCCGGGCATGGCATGCAATACCGGCATGCGGTACAGCCGTTCTGCACCCGGCTCCTGATCAGCGCCACGATATCATCGATGGTTTTCGTCTCTTCGTCCGAAAGAGAACGAAAATCCGTAAAAGTTTTCAGATTATCCTCCACCTGCTCCATGGTGGACATACCGCTCAGAACGACTTTCACATTGGGCAAACTTCCCACCCAGCGCAGCGCATAGGAGGCCACGGAAGCCTCCGGGTCCAGAGCGCGGAATTTCCCCGTGATATCTTCCGCAAATGCTGCCAGGGAACCGCCCTTTACCGGCTCCATGATCACCAGCGGCACGTTTCTTTCTTCCGTGAGGCGATACCCCTTCAACCCCGCCTGGCTCTCCGCATCCATGTAATTCAGCTGAATCTGGCAGAAATCCCAGTCTCTGTAGCACAGGATTTCCTCAAATGCCTCATAGCTGTCATGGAAAGAAAAGCCCAGATACTTAATTCTGCCTTCCGCCTTCAGCCGCTCCAGAACTTCCACCACGCCCAGTTCCGCCATCTTCCGGAAGCTGTCGCCGCTCAATGCGTGCATCAGATAGAAATCTATGTAATCCGTCTGCAGCCGTGTCAGCTGCTCTTCAAAAATCCGCTCTGCGTCTTCCTTCTTCGACACATTCCAGCAGGGCAGCTTTGTCGCCAGATAGAAGGAATGTCTGTCGTATTTTTTCAGCACCCTGCCCACGAAAGGTTCACTGTCGCCATTGTGATAGGGATATGCGGTATCGATATAATTCACTCCGGCAGCAATGGCTTTGTCCAACATCCGCTCTGCTTCGGGCTCATCAATTTTTCCTTCCGCCGTCACCGGGAAACGCATGCACCCGAATCCCAGTAAAGAAGTCTCAATTCCCAGATTTTCCAGTTTTCTTTTTTCCATTGCCGTTTTCCTCCATATATTGAAATTTGTATTGCGTATGAAATTGATACAATGCGGTTTATTTTAAAAGTACCGTATCTTGCCTGCGGAAACCGCGTAGCCAAAACGGGCTCCCCTGCTCATTTTGCAGGACAGCTGTGCGCCGGACCCACAGGAAATATTCCCTTCTGGAAGCAGGCTATGACTCCTTCAGATACCCGTCACTGTCAAATTCCACCCCGAAATCCCGGCTGCATTCGTTTATCTTATCCAGAATCCGCTGCGCTTCTTCTCCCTCCGCAGGTGTGGGCTTGTAGTCATTCCGGGTGGACACAGAACTCACCGAGCACGGTATCACGCGGATTTCCTTATCTTCCTGCATTTCCCCGTCCACGAAAGTAAAGGTCTGCTGGAAAATCATGCAGTCCTTATCCGGCGGATTCCGGTTTGCCCCGAAGCAGAAATTGCCCAGGCTGTAAATAATATATTTCCCCTGATATTCCTCTATTCCCTGCAGCACATGGGGATGATGTCCGATCACCAGGTCATATCCCCAGTCTATGCATTTCTTTCCCAGACTTTCCTGATATTCTTCAGGATAATATTCCCGCTCAATTCCCCAGTGACAGCATGCGAAAACCAGCTCCGCACCTTCCCCGCGAAGCTGTGCAATGCCCTCCTGAAGATATTTCTCCACGCCGGCTCCCTGTCCTACTTCATTGACGGACACAATGCCTATCCGGATGCCGTCCGTTTCATACATACAGTAATTATTGTCATAGGCATACAGGATACCCGCCCCCTTCAGCGCCTCCACTGTGTCGGCGGTTCCCTGTTCCTTATAGTCCAGACGATGATTGTTTGCCATACTGACTGCTTCCACACTGCCTGCCGTCAGGATATTGACGTATTCCGGGTCACCGGAAATGCAGTACGTCTGACCTTCGCGAAAGTCCTCCGAACGGGTCAGCGGCCCTTCCAGATTTACCAGTGTCAAAGCATCCTCAGAAAAAATATCGGCCACATTTTCAAAAAAATAACTGTCGCCGGCTCCCTTGTCGTAAGTCTGGCGGAAGGATATCTCATAGCCCTGACCGATATAATTACCCAGGGTCACATCCCCGGCAGCGGAAATCGTAATCTTAACTTCTTCCGACTCCTCACCCGGCAGTGTTCCGTCGCCTGCAAGGTCAGAATCTGTTTCTGAGTGACCGGATTCCGCCTGCCCTCCCGCAGGCAATGCCTGACCGTTACCGTCCGAAGACGTACCAGCAGAGTGATTTCCGCCGCTGTCGCCTGATATCCCATTCGGAGCGCCGTTCTCTCTGTCTGCTATGGCTTCGTTCAAGGCATTGCTTTCTCCGTTGTTTTCTTCCGGCAGTTGCGCAGCACTGTCTTTTCCGGCGCCTTCCGGCGCCGTGCCGGCCGCACTATCCTCTTCACCGGTTTCCGCACCGCCTTCCGGCAATGTGCCATTCTCCCCATCGCTCTCCTGCTTAATCGGGACAGTCTCCAGCTCTGCCACCGAAGCCGGAAGGGCATCCTGGTTACCGCAGGCGCCCAGCAGCAGCGCGCTTGTCAATATGGTAAGCAATACACCTCTTTTTTCTTTCATAAGACAATACCTGTTACCTTTTTTTCAGCATTTTTACCTCTGCTTTATTATAGATGAACATTACCAGTACCGCTTCCCCGATCAGCAGCAAAGTGCAGAGCACACTGATCAGGCCGCCGAATATTTTCCCTGCATACAGAGTAATCTCAGCGGCCACGCAGAAGCCGATAACCAGATACCCGCAGAATTTATTATATTTTTTCACGTCCGCCACCTCAATGGGACGTTTGTTGAAAACCTTGTTTCTCTCCTCACTGTTGAATATCTTTACCGCTACATTTATACATATAAAAGCAATAAACACAAATATTATGAGATCCATACACTCCTCCTGCCCTTTCCTGCATCGAAAACCATCAATGCATCTGTACTGCCCTTATCAGGCTCCTTCTGTTCCACGGCTTGGTCAAAGTCCGCGCTGCCATTTTCTCATTGACGCCAAATCCTCATATCCTTTCCCGGCACATACCGTTTCAATGCGCTGTACGCCCTGACTCACTCACCGTACAGCTTCTCCTTCAGATACCGGATATTGGTGTCAAAATCCACTTCCAGCACCGACATCTTGCGAATGGTCACATCCCGATAGGTTCCGGGCTGCGGAATGCTGTCCGATTCAATATCATATGTAAGCATCTTTCCCGCCATCAGACTCAGGCTGAAGCACTCTCCCCTGGTCAGATTGGTTGTCAGGTTGGGCAGAAGTCCGTCCATCAGCCCTTTGGGATTGGAGACCAGCGTCGAGGGCAGCTTTCTGATTACCGCAGTCAATACTTTCCTTTGACGGTCGGTCCTTCCGAAATCCGTACCCAGATAACGATTTCTGCTGTAGGCAAGCGCCTGGGGTCCGTTCAGATGCACCAGACCGCTGACGGAAGTATCCATATTGTCTGTACCCTGGGGCCTGTCTGTGAGGATATTGTACTCCACCAGATAGCCGTTGACATACTCGATTTCTTCACTGGTCAGCTCCAGTTCAATTCCGCCCACCGCATCCACCAGGCTGGCAAACGCCTCAAAATTCACTAATACGTAACGGTTTACAGTAATATCCAGATTCTGCTCGATGGTCTCCATCAGCAGCTCCGCACCGCCGAAGGAATACGCCGCATTCAGCCGGTTTCCGTCATGTCCGGGAATATCCACATACATGTCCCGCAGAAGAGAAGTCATATATATCTTTTTTGTCTTATTGCTGACGGACAGCAGAATCATGGCATCGGAGCGGCCGTCCTCTCCGTTCTCGCGGGAATCGTTTCCTATGAGGAGTACATTGACTACGCCGTCTTCTTTCATGGGCGCCTGCGTCAAGGAAGCAATTTCATGATAAGTCATTTTCCCGTAAACTACTCCTACCAGCTGATACAGCCCTGCTCCCAGAAGAACAAATATAACGGCAACCGCTATCAGAAATTTCAGCAGACGATGCTTCTTTTTCCGCTTTTTCTTTTGAGACTTTTGAGATTTCGCTGCTTTTTTTGCCACCTGATAATCCTCCTCACGGGGCTGTGCCTGCCTGCCGGGAGCCTTTCTTCCTGAATGCTGCTCCCTGCCCCTGTCCTGCCTTCCAGCAGGAATATTTTTCCCCCGCCGGCGGGATGTCCGGGCATCTCTATCCTCATCGCCATAGTCACGAGCCGGATATCTGCTTTCCTGACCATAGCCACGGGAATCCCTATCCTCCCGCGCATAGCCGGAACGGTTATAATCGGCCTCCCGCCCGTATCCCTGGAGGGAACTCCCACTCTCATAATCCCGGTCGTAAGATACTCTCTCCCGGTTGGAATCCGAGCGGGCATGCGTCCGCTGCTGACCGGAATTCCGGCGGCGGGGTGCTTCACTGTCCCAATCGTAGACGGCACTCTCCGGTTCCTCTTCCTCCTCAGCATACCCCCTTCGGTCGGAATCCGCTCTGCTGTATCCGCGCCTTCCGCTTCCCGTTCCCTGCTCATGGTCATAGGCTCTCCCCCGGAAATACTGCTCATCCTCATCAGCCCCGCTTCCGGGGTATCCATCCCCCCGGCCGAGGCTTTCCTGCCGATGCCGCTCCTCTTCCCGGATGTAGTCTTCTCTCCCATGATAACCGTCGTGTCTGCCGCGGACAGGCTCCGGGGAATATCCTCTTTCCCGTCCGTAATCGATTTCATCCTCATCCTGCCGCTGTCCGATTATCCGTACCGAATCCTCCGGACTCTGCCGCCGTCCTGACACCTGGCCAGACTGAGTCCCTGTACGGCTCCCACGCCCCGCAGACTCCGCTGTTCCCCTCTGACCCAGTTCCTTCTCCAGGAAATCTTCCAGGCCCCGCTGAATCTGCTCCATTTCATTCTCGTTTTTATTATCCATATGAAGCTTGCAGCCCTTTCCATGTTCCACTGATTCGCATTTTATACTGCACTCCAATGAATTTTGCAGTAAACTACAACAAAGCCACTACACAGTGGCTTTAAGACCGCCGGCCATATATGCTCACCCTGGTCAAACTTGTAAATCCTGGCGGTCTTGAGTATATGCTCACAGCTTAAAATATTTGCCAAACGAAACGTATAACAAATGAGCGCTTCCGTAATCGGAACCCGAAAACAGTAAATGAATGCGCTCACGAGTATATACAGCAAAAGATAACTCCTTGCACTATACCACATATTTTAACATGCGTCACGAAAAGAAACATTAAAATTTTTTTAATTTTCCCGTTTTTCCGCCGCTTCAGGGCATCTGTGTCTTTCCTGTCTCATTTTATCACTAATATGCCTCTGTCACAAGTCATAGTTTTCAGCGTTTCGTATTGACAATGGTCCCAAATGTGCTGTACATTGATTCCAGGATGAAGTGTCCGGACACTTATCCCTGTGAGTTCGCTTACCTCGTGTACAGTCCGCATATTCGGCTCCGCCTTTCGCGGTTCCGTATCCGGCCCTGCCGTAATGATATCATTATGTAACGGGGCTGCCTGAGTAACGGCAAGCACTATGACGTTACGTTAGAGTCAATTGGGAAGTCGGAATTTTTTCTATTTCGTTTTCCAGTCATCTATTGCAAGATCAAAGATAACCTCCTCAATCACTTTAATGCACCTGTCTGTGTTCTTCTTAATTTCATCTCCCCAAAATCGAATAACAGTCCACCCCAGGAACAGAAGCTGCTTATTGATTTCGTCATCTCTTTCTATATTTCTGGATATTTTCTTAATCCAGAATTCCCCGTTATTGCTCTGTTCCAGATGCGGCCTTAAAATTTCCCAATTCTTTCCGTGGAAAAATTCTCCATCGCAGAAAATAGCTATCTTATACTTCAGTAATACAATATCCGGTTTCCCCGGAAGGTCCTTATAATTTTTACGATATCTGTATCCTCTGTTCCAAAGCGCCTTTCGAAGTATTATTTCAATTTTAGTATCCTTTGCCCGGATATGCTGCATATTTTTTCGTCGTTGCTCCGGAGTAAGTACATCATGCATTATCCTCACCACGTTCCGTCTTTAAATTATCACTATCTCTTTTAACGTACTCCATAATCCTTTCAACCAATCGATTATCAGATCCTGAATTGTTCCCCGACGTCCATTGTGTATACTCACGCTCACTGGAATCCATCGCATCCCCTGTCTGAATGTTCAACGCATATAAATCTATATGTCCAGACTCATCATCCGTATTTTGCATGGGAAATATAAACCCACATTTTCTTACATTCAAAAGCAATGTGTAAAAAAGCAGCTGATGAGAATTATGTCTTCTGGATTCCGCATATACGGAATTTCTGCTATTCTGATATTTCACATCAAATACTGCGATATATCGTTCTTTCTTGCCATCCCCTTTCAACAACGCAATATCCGGAACATACTTGTTCATTAAATATGCCTTTTTATCTGCTTCCTTTAACGTTTGGAGAGGATTTTTCTGTGACATTCGATAATCATCCAACCTTATATCAGAATCCGGATCTCTTTTTAAATAATCCGTAGTTCCCGCTAGTTAATTCCCTCTACATTCTGGCACGCTCATCCTC
>CAJUFB010000057.1 GCA_910585805.1 uncultured Acetatifactor sp. | reverse complement strand
GCGTTACAGCTCCGCTTTATTTGTCATGCCAGTAAAACGGCTGTGAATAGTAACATAAATGTCATATTTGCGCAGGAGCAATGGAAATCATTGACAGGAATTTAACATTTTGCTATGATATATACTGCGGTGAAGTGTTTGCCATATATAAATGGAGGTAGAGACTTTTGGAAGAGAAGGAAATATCACAGGCCGTCATAGGGCGTCTTCCCAGGTACTTCCGATATCTGGGCGAGCTGAAGGATCAGGGGGTTGAAAGGATATCTTCTCAGGACTTAAGCGGGCTGATGAAGGTAACGGCGTCGCAGATCCGGCAGGATTTCAATAATTTCGGCGGCTTCGGACAGCAGGGATACGGTTATAATGTGGAGTATCTGTACAATGAGATCGGCAAGATACTCGGTTTGGACAGACAGCATAATTTTATCATCGTGGGCGCCGGGAATCTGGGCCGCGCGCTTGGAAATTATCTGAATTTCGAGAGACGGGGCTTTATTTTCCGCGGTATATTTGACTGCGATCCGAAACTGATGGGAATGAAGGTCCGGGATGTCAGCGTGATGCCCATGGAAGAGATGGAGCACTTTATCAGAGAGCACAATATCGATATTGCAGTTCTGACGATACCGAAAACCGGAGCCATCGATGTTGCGGAGAAGCTGGTGCAAAACGGAATTCGCGCCATCTGGAATTTCGCTCATGTGGATCTGAATGTTCCGGAGGGGATCCAGGTGGAGAATGTCCATCTTTCGGACAGTCTGATGAAATTATCTTATAATATACGAAAGGGGCAGAAACCGGAGGAAATTGAGGATGGCGGAACTTAAAACACCATTCCCAACAGAATTGAGGGGTTGATTTGACGGGAGGTGTACATGATGAACAGGAATGAAGAAAATCAGCAGCAGACATTTTCACAGGCCCTTGAGGGGAAGAAAATCCCGATCCTTACGTTGGACAATAAGTGGTATCATCTCTTCACGGAGGAGAAAAGGCAGGAGGTTTCCGGGCTGGAGCAGCAGCTGAATGCCCTGTTGAAGCAGCAGGGCAAGCTCAACAACGAGATCAAGGACATTAAGAGGCTGAAGAAAAATCTGATGGGAGAGATCGTGGCTCTGATGGATGAGACCGGTCAGGAGGAGACGTCGGAGAATGTCCGGAAGATTGATCAGAACAAGACAAAGGTGGAGGAGTGCAACGATTTGCTGGAGAGCCGTCAGGACGAGCTTCTGGATCTGCCGAAGCAGATCGATCAGGCGAATTTCAGGCTGATGCTGGCCACCATGGACTGCTGCTATGATACCATGAAGGAAAACGCGGAAGAAATTCAGGAAATTGCCCAGTGGGTTTCGGAAATACGTGTGGAATTGAAGAAAAAACTGATCAGAAAGCAGGAAATGGAACAGCGCAATCATGCCATCTATTCTTATATGCATGATGTATTCGGGGCAGAAGTGATCGATATATTTGATCTGCAGTATAATCCGGAGGAACAGCATCCGTCATGAAATATCTGGTATCTGCGTCCGAAATGAGACGCTATGATGACAATACAACCGAAAAGATCGGGATTCCTGCCTGTGTCCTTATGGAGCGGGCTGCTCTGGCTGCGGTGGAAGCGGCGGAAGCGTATTGTGCCGGGCTGAAAGGCAGAAGATCCGCTCTTATCATGGCGGGTATGGGCAATAACGGCGGGGACGGTCTGGCCGCGGCCAGACTTTTATCCGAAAAGGGATATCTGGTGGAAGTATGGTGCACGGGAAAGCGTGAAAAAGCATCCGGGCAATGGAAGCGGCAACGGGCGGTCCTGGATCATTATCCGGTGGAATTTTCGGAGCGTCCCACAATGCCCCGGTATACGGTATTGATAGATGCCCTTTTCGGTGTGGGACTCACCCGGGAGTTATCAGGGGAGTATGAAGAGGCTGTAAGGATCTTCAACGGTCTGGAGGGCTGGAAGCTTGCCCTGGACTTGCCCAGCGGGATTGATTCCGATACAGGGAAAGTCCGGGGATGCGCGGTAAAGGCAGATAAGACGGTTACTTTCGGCTTCTGCAAAAGGGGGCTGGTGCTTTATCCGGGATACGGATATGCAGGGGACGTCGTCACGGCTGACATCGGGATCACAGAGAGATGTTTTCTGGGAGAGACGCCCGGTATGTATGCATATGACGAGGAGCCCCGGGCGCTGATGCCAGAGCGGGACGGCAGCGGAAACAAAGGAACCTTCGGAAAGGTGCTGCTGGCGGCGGGAAGCGTGAATATGGCCGGCGCCGCGGTACTGGCGGCAAGGGCTGCTTACCGGGCGGGAGCCGGCATGGTAAAGGTGATCACTGCGGCGGAAAACAGGATCATCGTGCAGCAGGCAGTGCCGGAAGCGCTGTTCGGCACATGGGAATTCCCGGAGGAGGATCTGGAATGGGCGGACGTTATTGCCGTAGGCCCGGGTCTGGGGAAAGGCGATGCCGCCAAACGTTGTCTGGAACAGGTGATCCAAAACAGCAGGAAACCTTTGCTGGTGGACGCGGACGGATTGAATCTGCTTTCGGAGGATGTGCGCCTGAGAGCGGTTCTGGCGGAACAGGCGGCGACAGGAAGAATACTTGTTCTGACTCCCCATGTGGGAGAACTGGCAAGGCTTGCCGGAAAGACGGCGGCCGAATGCAAGGATGAGCTTCCGGGGATCGGCCAGGGACTGGCAGAAACATTTCACGGGGTGGTGGCGGCGAAAGACGCCAGAACCTTTATCTGCGGGGAGGGGCATGCCGTCTGTGTGAATCTGAGCGGAAACTGCGGCATGGCAACTGCGGGAAGCGGGGACGTGCTGGCGGGCATTATCGCGGCGCTGCTGGCGCAGGGGATGGAAGCCTTTGAGGCGGCGGCTGTAGGATCATATATCCATGGGAGGGCCGGCGACAGGGTATCCGGAGAAAAGGGAACCTACGCCTGTATGGCATGGGATATCGCCGAAGCCGCAGGACGCTGATCCCGGAGCGGGATTTTCAGGGAAGGGTATCTGCGGACAACAGAAACAGGGCACATTTCTGCAATTTATTCATATAATACATCAGGAGTCTTTTGAGATGTTCAGGCCTGTCCCTCTTTTCCGGCGGAAAAACCGGGGACTCAAATGAATAACTCTCTCAAAACTGGTAAAACTATCCTACAAATAACTTTTTTGTGGAATGGATTTGGAGGCAAGATGAGAAGAGGAGATGTATATTATGCGGATCTCAGACCGGTGGTGGGGTCGGAACAGGGCGGCATCAGGCCGGTACTGATCATTCAGAATGATGTGGGCAACAAGCACAGTCCCACAGTGATCTGCGCCGCGATCACTTCCAGGATGAATAAGGCGAAACTGCCTACGCATATCGAATTAAATGCCACGATGTATGATATGGATAAAGACTCCGTAGTTCTGCTGGAGCAGCTTCGGACGATTGACAAAAAGCGCCTGAAAGACAAGGTATGCCACCTGGACGGCGATATCATGCGGAGAGTGAACAGAGCATTGATGGTCAGCCTGGAGCTGGATACATAAAATGTATCCTTCAGCCCCTTCTTGACGAACGGGACGGGAAATGGTATATTTATGAAGTATTTCAAATAGTAAGGAATTTGGAGGAAAGAAACAAAATGGACGACGGTGGGCCTACTGCCAGTATTATCTGCTTTGCAGCATTGCTTTTGATCGACATGTTTTTCTATGGTTTCGGAGCAGCCATTGCCGCTTTGAATGAGAAAGAGGTGGAAAGGAGGGCCGAGGAAGAGAAGGACAGGAGATCGATCAGGCTGAAAAAGATCATCAGCAATCCTGCGGAGTATGAAGATACAGTGCAGCTGATCACGATCCTGATCAATATCGTGATCGGGGCGGTGCATCTGGGACTGCTGCTGCGTAATCTTTCCAAAGGGTTACAGCTTGTGGCGGAGCATCAGCTGAAGCTGGAGACAGTGCCGGGGGAACTGATAGCGGTGCTGGCGGCGGTACTTTCCGCTCTGCTCCTTTTATACATAACGCTTACGATAGGAGTCCTGCTTCCGAAGACGGTTGCAGCCAGAGCGCCTGAGAAATGGGCGTATCTGTGCATCACGCCAGTCTATTTTCTGATGAAGGTGCTGATGCCCTTTACAGGGCTGGTCAGGGTTACCGCCAGGGGGATTCTGAGGATATTCGGCATATACGGGAATGCCGGTGAGACGGACGTGACGGAAGAAGAGATCATCAATATGGTGAACGAAGGCCATGAGCAGGGAGTCATCCAGGCCAGCGAGGCGGAAATGATTTCCAACATCTTCGAGTTCGGAGACAAGGAAGCTCAGGATATCATGACCAACCGGAAGAGCATAGTGGCCATTGACGCGGATATGACGCTGAAGGATGCCATCACCTTTATGATGGAGGGAAATAACAGCCGCTATCCTGTCTATGAGGAGAATATTGACCATATCATCGGTATCCTGCATCTGAAGGACGCCCTGCGTTACCATGCGGACGCAGGCAATTACAGCAGGCCTCTCAGGAACCTGGAAGGGCTGATGCGGGAGCCTGTATTTATTCCGCGGACCAGGAATATTGATGAGCTGTTCCGGGAGATGCAGGCCGGAAAGCAGCAGATGGTTGTGGTTGTGGATGAATACGGGCAGACAGACGGACTGGTGGCCATGGAGGATATCCTGGAGGAGATTGTGGGCAATATCCTGGATGAGTATGATGAGATCAGCGAGCATATAGAGGAGAAGGGCAATGACGAATATGTCATGGAAGGCATGACGCCTCTGGAGGAACTGGAGGAGCGTTTCGGGATCTCCTTTGAGGATGAGGCGTTTGAGACGCTGAATGGTTTCCTGATCTCCAGGCTGGACAGGATACCGGAGCCGGATGAACAGTTTGACGTGGATTACTGCGGATATCATTTCAAAATATTGGCGGTGGAAAATAAAATGATCCAAAGTGTGCTGGTGACGAAACTGCCCGAAACGGATCCGGCACTTGAATGTGAAGATAAAAAGTGATATGATAAAATCCGGTTGTTTTTCAGGAAGACTGCGGATAGCAGAAATAAACAGAGAGAAAAAGGAGAAAATGTATGTCAGGACATTCAAAATTTGCCAATATCAAGCATAAAAAAGAAAAGAACGATGCGGCAAAAGGCAAGATCTTCACGATCATAGGAAGAGAAATAGCCGTGGCTGTGAAAGAAGGCGGTCCGGATCCCAATAATAACTTTAAGCTTGCCACTGTCATAGCCAAGGCGAAAGCCAACAATATGCCGAATGACACCATTGAGAGAGGGATCAAAAAGGCCGCCGGTGACGTGGGCAATGTCAATTATGAATATGTAACCTATGAGGGATATGGTCCCAACGGGATCGCGATCATTGTGGATGCGCTTACGGACAATAAGAACCGTACGGCGGCCAATGTGAGAAGCGCTTTTACCAAAGGGCAGGGAAATATAGGGACACCGGGCTGTGTCTCCTTTATGTTCGACAAGAAAGGCCAGATCATCATAGACAGGGAGGAATGCGAGATAGAAGCGGATGACCTGATGATGACGGCGCTGGATGCGGGAGCGGAGGACTTTAACGAGGAAGAGGACAACTATGAGATACTGACGGATCCCGACAGCTTTGAGGAAGTCCGTAAAGCTCTGGAGGATGCCGGCATCCCCATGATGAGCGCGGAGGTTACCATGATTCCGCAGAATTATGTGGAGCTGACCGATGAGACTGCGATAAAGAATCTGCAGAGGACGCTGGATCTGCTGGAGGACGATGACGATGTTCAGGCAGTCTATCACAACTGGGATGAGGAATAAGGCGCAGAAAGGAATGTTTTATGGACAGACTGGCGATCGTAGTGCCCTGTTATAATGAAGAGGAAGTATTGAAGCTTGCTTCTCAGGCATTGCGCGGGGTCCTGGATGATCTGGTTCAGAAGGGGAAGATAGCTGCCGACAGCTTTATTCTGTTTACCAATGACGGCAGCAGGGATCGTACATGGGAGCTGATTGAGGAAGAGCACAGAGCCTGGCCCGGACAGGTCAGCGGCGTGAAGCTGGCGGGCAATGTGGGACATCAGTTTGCTCTGACGGCCGGATTGATCACCGCCATGGAGAGATGTGACGTAACCATTTCCATTGATGCGGATCTGCAGGATGATGTGGATGTCATTGAGGAAATGATCGATAAATTTCACGAGGGAAATGATATTGTATACGGTGTGAGGAAGGAAAGGAAGACTGATACCTTTTTCAAGCGTACCACAGCTCAGGCATTTTACAGGCTGATGGAGCTGATGGGAGTAAAAACCGTATATAATCATGCGGATTTCCGTCTCATGTCCAGGCGGGCGGTGGAGGAATTTTCGAAATACAAAGAGACCAATCTGTTCCTGAGGGGAATGATGCCCCTGATCGGATATCAGACAGACTGTGTTTATTATGACAGGAAAGAGCGTGCGGCGGGGGAATCCAAGTACCCTCTGAAAAAAATGCTGGCGCTGGCATTTAACGGGATTTCATCCTTTAGTGTCAAGCCTATCAGCATGATATTGGGAATGGGGCTTCTTATCATTATCGCTTCGCTGCTGGCGCTGGTTTATGCGTTGATTTCCTACTGTACCGGTCATGTGGTGCCGGGATGGACTTCGCTGATCCTGTCCATCTGGTTTCTGGGCGGTCTGCAGCTGCTTGCCATAGGTATGGTGGGACAGTATATCGGGAAGATTTATATTGAGGTCAAGCATAGACCCCGCTATAATATAGAGAAGGTGCTCTGCAGCGCGGAACCTGTTTCCGGCAGGGCGGAGGAAACGGCTGAAGAGGCATAAACAGGGTACAGGCATAAGCGCCAGGGAAACCGGGAAGGCTTACATGAGTTGGAAAAAAAGTACATTTAGTTATCTCATATGGATGATATATACGCTTATCACCGGTACTGCCCTGGTCAGCCTGGCGCGCATGCTGTGCCTGGAGGCAGGCATTGCGGCCTGGTGGGGGATTTTGGCTGCTGCGCTGTATGCGGGTGCTGTGGGAGGGATTGTTTTTCTGTTGTATAAAACTGCCGGACCACGTCTCAGGTTTGGGGCGGAAAAACGTATCATGCTTCTGGTTGCGGAGTCTGTCCTGGTTGCCGGCCTTTTGATCCTGGGAACGGTTTTGCGCATACGGGGCATGGAGGAAGCGCAGGAGACTTCCGTGTATTTTGAGATGGCGGAGGTTGCGGTGGGACGGCAGATCCCGCAGGTGGTGCATGGAGCGGAGCACTTTTACCTCAGGCTGCTGCATGGCATCTTTCTTTTGCTTGGAAATCAGTATATGGCCGGAATATGGCTGCAGGCAGGTTTGCAGCTGGCTGCTTCCATGGTATTCTATTTCGTGGTGAGAAAGCTTGCGGGAACGGTATCCGCGCTGGTTACCTTCTTTTTCTGCATGTGTTCTCCGTATATGCTGCAGCGCGGACTGTTGCTTTCGCCGGGGATGCTGTATTTTCTGCTGCTGGCGGTGGCTGCTGTTCTGGCGTTGTGGGCTTTTGGCAGAGAACCGCGTCTTGCGGCCATGGTTTTTATCGGGCTTTTGGCTGCGCTATGCTGCTATCTGGATATAGGCGGCGCGCTTCTGCTGATATTGGCCGCAGAGCTTGTATTTTCACAACAGACGGGGAAGGCTGCAGGCGCGAAACGAATGGCAGCTATGGGACTGTGCCTGCTTTCGGCGGTTCTTGGGCTGTTGCTTTTGTTTGGGGCGGACGCCTTTTTATCAGGAAAGAATTTCTGGAAAGTGGCCGGGGCATGGTTTGAACTGTACCGGGCAGAAGGATTCCGGCTGCCATATGTGCTGGAAAATACCGGCGCGATCTGGGAAGGCTTTATCATATTTGGAATGATGGCATTCGGCATCTTCGGGTTCTGGTATGACAGGAAGCGGGACTGGCATCTGCCTTATGCGACGGCTGCCTGTATCATTATAACGGGCTGCTGCTTCGGGATCTATACGGAGGAAATGCCCGGTTTTTATGCTTTATATCTGATGCTTGCCATGCTGGCGGGAGTCAGTATGGAGCAGTGTATCTGCAGGATGGGACTTCCTGCCAATGCTCCGGGTCATATGGCAGAAGAGCAGGATGAGGCCGCGCAGGTCAATTTCCGGGAGGCTTCTGAGACAATTATGGCAGAGGAAGAGCGGGACTTCGGCAGCCAGGCTCAAGATGACGGAGGAGAGGAAAAGAAGATCCGTTATCTGGATAATCCGCTGCCTTTGCCGAAAAAGCATGTGAAACAGGTGCTGGATTATTCGATCCAGGTTTACGGAGATGACGATTTCGATTTTCCGGTTGGGGAAACCGATGATTTTGATGTATAAAGACGTGTAAAAATGAAAATTTGGGATATGCTATCAGGGAGCGCAGAAGCAGATGGTGCGGAGCGCTCCCTTGTCTTTTGCGGAAAAAGAGGCCGGCCATATCTGCATTTTCTTTGGCAGTATGGTCAATTGTGCTTGCATATCATGGAGCAGATGCGGAAAACTGCGCAAAAAAGAAGTGTGATCGTTTGTGAGGAAACACGGTTTTCAGTTTTTGCATAAAAGGAGAACAATATGTCTGAGCAGAAAGGTGACAGAAAGATCGAGAAGGAAGAGCATCAGGATGAGCGGATTGAGAAGACCGGCCAGATAACGCTGGATGAGAGCAGCAGGCTGGGAAATATCCATCTAATCTCCATCATTGGAGAGATTGAAGGACATGAAAATCTGTCAAACAACTCCAAGACCACAAAGTATGAGCATATCTTGCCCAGTCTGGCTGCCATTGAAGACAGCAGGGACATACAGGGAGTACTGGTACTGCTGAATACCATGGGCGGGGATGTGGAGGCAGGGCTGGCCATCGCGGAGATGATCTCATCCCTCAGCAAGCCCACCGTATCGCTGGTGCTGGGAGGCAGCCATTCCATAGGCGTGCCCATCGCGGTGAGTACGGATTATTCCTATATTGTACCTACCGGTACCATGGTGATCCATCCGGTGCGCAT
Source organism: uncultured Acetatifactor sp. (assembly GCA_910585805.1). GTDB lineage: Bacteria > Bacillota > Clostridia > Lachnospirales > Lachnospiraceae > Acetatifactor. Next base: position 15,316 of record CAJUFB010000057.1, on the reverse strand, counting down.
GAGCGGCATGGTGATAGGAGTGCCCCAGACCTTTGATTATTTCAAGCAGATCCAGGATCGGATCACAGGTTTTGTATGCAGTCACTGCAGCATTGACAAGCATACGTTGGAGGAACTGATGATGGAGACCGGCGTTTTGACGAAGGATGTGGGGACCATACTGGTGGGGGAAGAAGCGGTGAAGCGGGGGATCATTGATGAGGTAGGAGGGATTGACAGGGCCATCGCAAAGCTTCATTCCATGATAAACGAGGATGCTCCGCAGCTGCCGGAAAACGAATCCGGCCTGTAATCTGCTGTGGGACTTTCGTAACAGTGCCCTGTGGAACTGTTACGGACTCCCGGGGCAGACTCAGGCAAAGAAAATATTAGGTGACAATTCCGGTCAAAGATGATATAATTGTAAAATCGCTGAGAGGAGAAACTGAAAATCTGCAATAAGTGAGGTCGATGAGATGGCTGCTTCCAATGGAAGAAAAACATCATCTTCAAACAGAAAAAATAAAAAAAGCACAACAGCGAAAACTTCCGGCAGCAGGCGGAGAAGCAGTGCGGCAGCCCGGGAAAGCGCTCTTTTTCATGAAATTGGACTGATCGTATTGTTTGCGGCCATGGTATTTTTCTTCTGCTGCAATTTCGGTGTGATAGGTCCTGTGGGGGATGCCGTCAGCGGCGTTCTTTTCGGTGTGTTTGGACTGCCGGCTTATGTGCTTCCAGTGCTGCTGTTTTTGGCCGTGGCGTTCTGGTTTGCGAATACCGGCAACCCCAGCGCGGCGAGAAAGCTGTCTGCCGGAATCGTTCTTTTTCTGATGGCGGGCATTGTGTGTGATCTGATCGTAAAAGGCGCTGCCGGTATGGCGGAATACAGCGCTGCGGAATTGTATGAGAGCAGCCGGGAGATGAAAGGCGGGGGCGGTGTCCTGGGCGGGAGCATCAGCTTCTTTTTACAGGGGTACCTGGAGACCATAGGAACGGTTCTGGTAGTCCTGCTTTGTATTGTGGTCAGCCTGATTTTGCTGACGGAAAAATCTCTGCTGGACAGTGTTAAGCGCGGAGGAAGCAGAATGCGCCAGTTGTCCAGGGAAGATGCGGAAAGACGAAGGGAAATGGCGGAAGAACGTCGTCTTGATCAGGAAGAACGGGTTCAGAGACGCAGGGAGATGGCAGAAGAGCGCCGGGCAGAGCAGGAAGAGAGCAGGATGCGGCGCAGGGAAGAAGAGCGTTCCCGCCGGCAGGCCCAGGAGGAAGAGCGGGAACAGAAGGCCACAGAACGGCGTCTGAGAGCGGAAGAGAAGGAAAACGGGAAGATACTGCGGATGGACAGAAGAAAATCCGGTGTCTCTCTTGATAAGGCTTTGCTGCGTCCCGAGAATGCCCGCCGCAGTGATATGCATGAGATCATTCTGGCTGAGGAAGAGCTGGAGCCTGTGCCAGTGCAGGAGAAGGCTGCGGAAAGTGCGGTGATCGCCGGGGAGAGAACTGCGAATTCCGGAGCCGTTGCACTTCCCCGTGGCGTGAAGTCTGCATCGGTTGAGAGCAGGGCGGAAGAGGCGCTGCCCGCAGGTCAGGGAATGTCTGCGAGCAGAGTCGAAGCAGGGGAAACGCGCCAGCCTGAAATACGGATACATAGAGCGCAGCCCGGGATTTACAGGGCAGAATCCGATGATGCCGCAATGCCGGGGCCGGAACCCGTGGGCAGGGAAGAGGATACCGAAGCGCAGGCAGAATATGCAGCCAGGCTGCGCGCCATGCAAAGAAAAACGCCGGAGCCTGTCTTTGACAGGGCGCAGACCGGATACGAGGCCTGTGCTGAAGAACAGGAAGCGCATCCGTCCGGCGAACTCTCAGGACAAAGAGAGGCGGCAGAAAGGGAAAGCGTGCTGGAAACGGAAGGGCAGGAGAACTCCGTAAATGTTCCGGAACAGGATAAGGGGATTCAGGATAATTGGGGGGCAGAGCCTGAGGACAAAAACAGGTCCGGTTTTGACGAGGAACAGGTAAAGGGAGAGGGGGCCGGAAGTCAGACCGGACAGAGAGAGCGGCAGATGCCGGATTATGCTTTGGCAGCAAAGACAGCCGGAGATCCCGGTTTGAGACAGGAGAGGGAAAGCGTAACGGAATTCCGTTCCGATCCCGGATCCCGGCCGGAGACTGCGGGAGGCAGTGCGGAGCGGGCCGGTCTGATTCAGGGAACGCCTCGTGATACAAGGCCTGCTGCAGTTTTGCCTGGAAATGCGCCTGCCGCTGATGCCGTACAGGGGAATCGGGTGCCGCCGGAGATCGTGGCACCGAAAAAATACATGTTTCCGCCCATCTCTCTTTTGCAGAAAGGAGTGGTCGCAACAGGGGATTCCGAGCGTGAACTGAGGGAGACTGCAATGCATCTTCAGCAGACGCTCAGCACCTTCGGCGTCAGGGTAACGATCACGGATATCAGCCAGGGGCCAAGCGTGACCCGATATGAACTGCAGCCTGAGCAGGGGGTGAAAGTATCCAAGATCGTAGGTCTCACGGATGATATCAAGCTGAATCTGGCGGCGATGGATATCCGGATCGAAGCCCCCATTCCCGGAAAAGCGGCCATCGGGATCGAAGTACCTAACAAGGAAACCATGCCGGTGGGGCTGCGGGAGCTGCTGGAAAGCAGGGAATTCGGCGAGTTCCAGTCCAGTCTTGCATTTGCTGTAGGAAAGGATATCGCGGGCAAGGTGGTTGTATCAGATATCGCCAAGATGCCCCATATGCTGATCGCCGGCGCCACCGGATCCGGTAAGTCGGTCTGTATCAATACGCTGATCATGAGCATCCTGTATAAGGCGCATCCCGATAACGTGAAGCTGATCATGGTGGATCCGAAGGTGGTTGAGCTGAGTATTTACAACGGCATTCCTCATCTGCTGATTCCTGTGGTAACGGATCCCAAGAAGGCGTCTGCGGCGCTCAACTGGGGTGTGTCGGAGATGGACGACAGATATCGGAAGTTTGCGGAATACGGCGCCAGGAACCTGAAGGAATACAACAGGAAGGTAGAAGCACAGCAGAAAAAGGGAGATGCCAACGCGCCGAAGAAGCTGCCGCAGATCGTCATTATCGTGGACGAGCTGGCAGATCTGATGATGGTGTGTCCGGGGGAGGTAGAGGCGTCTATCTGCCGTCTGGCACAGTTGGCCCGTGCCTGCGGCATACATCTGGTCATTGCCACACAGCGTCCCAGCGTGGATGTCATTACCGGCCTGATCAAAGCGAATATGCCCAGCCGTGTGGCTTTTTCGGTCTCCAGCGGTGTGGATTCCCGGACCATACTGGATATGGTGGGAGCTGAGAAACTGTTGGGGAAGGGCGATATGCTCTTTTATCCTCAGGGGTATCCGAAGCCTGCCCGGGTACAGGGGGCCTTTGTGTCTGATCAGGAGGTGTCGGATGTGGTTGATTTCCTGAAGAATCAGGCGCTGGGCAATACCTATGAAGTGGAGATCGAGGAAAAGATTGCAAATATGGGGATCGGCGCCGGGGAGAGTGAGAAGGCTTCCGGCGGCAGTTCTGTGGACGAGCTGTTTGAGAGAGCAGGCCGTCTTATCATAGATAAGGATAAGGCTTCCATCGGTATGCTGCAGAGGGCGCTGCAGATCGGTTTCAACAGGGCGGCCAGGATCATGGATCAGCTCTGCCAGTATGGCGTGGTGGGAGAAGAAGAGGGTACAAAGCCCAGAAAGATCCTGATGAGTCCCGAACAGTTTGAACAGCTGCTGGAGGAAGTGGCATGATCCCCCAGCAGAGCTTGAAAAGAGGCAGATTGTGAACAGGATATAAGAACCCGTGGCCGGAAACCGGCGCGGCTGTAAGGAAATGCCTTCGGCAGTTCCTGAAAACAAGAAAAGGAGAGAACCCATGAAGACGGATTTGGAGATAGCTCAGGAAGCTGTAATGGAGCCGATTGGCAGAGTGGCTGAAAAACTGGGAATTCCGGAGGAAGCCCTGGAGCTGTACGGCAGGTACAAGGCAAAGATTTCCGATGAATATCTGGATCAGACAGCGGACCGGCCGGAGGGAAAGCTGATCCTGGTGACGGCCATCAACCCCACTCCGGCAGGGGAGGGGAAGACTACCACCAGTGTAGGTCTGGGACAGGCTTTTGGCAGATTAGGGAAGAGGGCTGTGGTCGCTTTGCGGGAGCCTTCCCTGGGACCCTGCTTCGGCATCAAGGGCGGGGCTGCGGGCGGCGGCTATGCCCAGGTAGTTCCCATGGAGGAGCTGAATCTCCATTTTACCGGGGATTTCCATGCAATTACCTCTGCAAACAATCTTCTGGCGGCTCTGTTGGACAATCATATCCAGCAGGGAAACGAGCTTCAGATCGACAGCAGGCAGATCGTCTGGAAGCGCTGTATGGATATGAATGACAGAGTGCTGCGCAATATTGTTGTGGGGCTTGGGAATAAAACAGACGGTTTTGTCAGGGAAGACCATTTTGTCATCACAGTGGCCAGTGAGATCATGGCAATCCTGTGCCTGGCTGAGGATATGAAGGATCTGAAAAAGCGTCTGTCCAGGATCATTGTCGCCTATAACAATGCGGGCGAGCCTGTAACGGCAGGGGATCTGAAAGCGGTGGGGGCCATGGCGGCTCTGTTAAAGGATGCCATGAAGCCCAATCTGATCCAGACATTGGAGCATACTCCCGTGATCGTGCACGGAGGTCCTTTTGCAAATATTGCCCATGGCTGTAATTCCGTCAGGGCCACCCGGGCTGCTTTGAAGATGGCGGATTACTGTATTACGGAAGCAGGGTTCGGCGCGGATCTGGGCGCGGAGAAGTTCTTTGACATCAAATGCCGGATGGCAGGGCTGAAGCCGGATGCCGCTGTGCTTGTTGCAACTGTTCGTGCTTTGAAGTATAATGGAGGTGTGGCAAAAGCTGATCTGGGAACGGAAGATCTGGAGGCTCTGGAGCGGGGCATTGTAAATCTGGAGAAGCATATTGAGAATCTGCAGAAATATGGTGTGCCGGTGGTAGTGACGCTGAATTCCTTTGTCAGCGATACAGAAGCAGAGGTCCGTTTCGTGCGGGAGTTCTGCGAGAGCAGGCAGTGTGAATTTGCGCTGTCCAAGGTATGGGAAAAAGGCGGTGAAGGCGGCATGGAACTGGCCGAAAAAGTGCTGGCTGTTCTGGCCTCAGAAGAAAGCCGTTTCAAACTTTTGTATGAAGATGCGCTGTCTTTGGCGGACAAGATCCGTACCGTGGCAACAGAAATATACGGAGCCGGCACGGTTACGTTCACGGCGGCGGCAAAAAGGCAGCTGAAGCAGCTGACAGAGCTGGGATTCGGGCAGCTGCCGGTTTGTATGGCCAAGAATCAATATTCCCTGTCGGATGATCCCAAACGTCTGGGACGCCCCCGGGATTTTGAGATTACTGTGAGAGAAGTATATGTGTCGGCCGGTGCAGGATTTGTGGTGGCCTTAACCGGAGATGTGGTAACAATGCCGGGATTGTCCAGAAAGCCTTCGGCCATAGGGATAGATGTGAATGACAATGGTGTGATTACCGGTTTATTTTAAAGAGGTAATGGGAATATGAAATGCCCTAATTGTGGATATGAAATGCCCGGGGGCGTCCTGTATTGCGAACATTGTGGTGAAGATATTCACATAGTGCCGGATTTCGAGCCTGAGCTGGAACGGAATCTGGAAGAGACCATGGAAGAGACGATCAGCAATGTCCTGGAGGAGCTTCACGAAGGCACAACCGGAGGAGAGGGAGATAAGGCGGAAGAAAAACCGAAAGGCGAAGGGGAAAAGCCGGTACATAAAAAAAGGATCTGGCCGAAAGCAGTGCTGATATTTGTCCTTTTGCTTCTGTCCGGTATCGGAGCTGTGGCATGGTATATCCATGGCTATTATTCGGAAGAGTATCAGGTAGACAGGGCATTATCCTATGTATCACAGGGAAAATATGATGAGGCTGTCTCTTGCTACAATCGGGCACTGGAGCTTGACGCAGATAATATCGAGCTTATTTTCAGTCTGGCTGACGTTTATTATCTGAAAAATAATAAAGTAGAATACGAATATCTGCTGCGGGAAATTGTCAGAAGCAGGTCTGCTACCGCAGAACAGCTGAACGGCGCATTCGGGAAACTGGTGGCAATATACCGGGACAGAGGTGATTATCAGACGATCAATGACCTTCTGCTGGCAACTGATAATGCGGCTTTGCTCTCCGCATATCAGAATTATATTGCGAAAGTTCCCGAATTCAGCATCAATGAAGGGTATTATACCGGTATACAGCCGCTGAAGCTGACAGCTGCCGGTTCCGGCAAAATATATTACACCCTGGACGGAAGCGAACCTACGGAGGAAAGCAGTCAGTATACGGCACCCATTATACTGGAGAACGGGGATTATACAGTAAAGGCGTTCTTTATGAATGAGTGGGGAATTGCCAGTGAGGTGGTATCCAGGGAATATCATATAGAAAATACGGAGATCCTGCCGCCGGAGGTCAGCGCCATCAGCGGGGAGTATAATTTCCCGATGAACATAGAGATTACCAGTGACACCGAGGATGTGTACTATACCACGGACGGCAGTGACCCTACTTATGCATCCACAGCATATACAGGGCCGATTCCCATGCCCCTGGGCAGATCACATTTCAAATTTGCCAGGATCGTGGAGGGTGTGACAGGTACCGTTGCGGAAAGGAATTACCGGCTTGTCATGAATACGGATTATACGCCGGAAGAGGCCGTGACAACCGTAACGGAATATTCCCTGTCTGTCGGGAAGATCTATGATATGGAGGGACATTTTGACGATACCGGGGATTCTTATCTGTATGAATACCTCTATGTGACAAATATCCAGAAGGTTGACGACTTTTATGTAATTGTAGAAGTTTACAGGAGTGTCGACGGAAATATGACGAGAACCGGTAATAATTTTGCAGTAAATGCATATACGGGAGAGCTTTTTAAGCTTCAGCGGGATGATCGGGGCCGCTTAAGCCTGATCGATCTGGAAGAAAATGAAGATGCTCCTTAAATGGGAGCAGAGAGGTGGATTATGTACAAGATTGTAAAGAAAGAAGAGTTGACCACAAACATTTTTCTCATGGATGTGGAAGCGGCAAGGGTAGCGAAAACATGTCAGCCGGGACAGTTTGTCATTGTGCGCACTGATGAGGAGGGAGAGCGGATTCCGCTGACCATCTGTGATTATGACCGGGATAAGGGAACCGTGACAATCGTATTTCAGTGCATGGGTGCTGCTACCCATATGATGGCTGGATTAAAGGAAGGAGATGCTTTCCAGGATTTTGTGGGGCCGCTGGGATGTCCTTCGGAACTGGTGAAAGAAACACCTGAGGCGCTTCGGAAAAAGAAGATTCTGTTTGTGGCAGGCGGCGTAGGTGCTGCTCCTGTGTATCCCCAGGTGAAGTGGCTCCACGAAAACGGTGTAAATGCGGATGTAATTGTGGGCAGCAAGACGAAAGAACTGCTGATTCTGGAGAAAGAAATGGAAGCGGTAGCAGGGAATCTCTACATAACCACAGACGACGGCTCTTACGGCAGAAGCGGTATGGTAACCCAGACCATTAAGGAACTGGTGGCGGAAGGGAAGCAGTACGATGTGTGTATTGCCATCGGCCCCATGATCATGATGAAATTCGTATGTCTCCTTACAAAAGAACTGGGTATACCTACCGTAGTCAGTCTGAATCCCATTATGGTGGACGGCACGGGCATGTGCGGTGCCTGCCGTGTGACGGTGGACGGGAAAGTAAAGTTTGCCTGTGTGGACGGGCCGGAATTCGACGGGCATGCGGTGAATTTTGACGAGGCCATGAGACGGCAGACACTCTATAAGACAGAGGAAGGCAGAGCCATGCTGAAGCTTCAGGAGGGGGATACCCACCACGGCGGATGCGGGAACTGCTGATATATGAAGAAATGGGTTGTGGAGGATTGGGAATTTATTGTAACAGTGCTGAAAGGGAAGGCTGCTGAATGCAGGCTGGGATTCGAGGAAGGCGACAGGTTTTATTGTCAATATGAAGTGCCTGCGGGTTTTTGTCCGAAGACGATGCCTGTACTGTATACACTATGTGAGATTATCAGATGCGGCGGAAATTTCAGTGCGAGAGGTTCTGACAAAGATGATGAAATTGACTTTGGCTGCGCGGACGGGGCTGTACAATTCCATCTTGAGGCCAGAAAGCTGACAGAACCGAAGGATTCCTGATGAAGTCGAAAGACTTTGTATGAAGTGGTGGCAAATTTTTGGACGAGAGTATGTATAGATGTGACAACAGAAAGGATTCGGAGGAACGATAATAAATGGATGTTTTAACAAAGATCCCGGTAAGGGAGCAGGACGCGAAAGAGCGTGCTGCCAATTTCGAGGAAGTATGTCTGGGATATAATCAGGAAGAAGCCCAGGCCGAAGCGGTCAGATGCATTAACTGTAAAAATGCGCAGTGTGTAAAGGGGTGTCCGGTTGCGATTGACATTCCCGGCTTTATTCAGAAGGTAAAAGAAGGCAATATAGAGGAAGCGTATCAGGTTATCAGCAAGGACAGCGCGCTTCCGGCAGTCTGCGGGAGGGTATGCCCTCAGGAAACTCAGTGCGAGGGTAAGTGTATCCGCGGTATCAAGGGAGACCCCATTTCCATCGGCAAGCTGGAGCGTTTTGTGGCGGACTGGGCGAGAGAAAACGGAATCAGGCCCATTGTATCTGCCGGGAAAAAGGGGAAGAAGGTTGCCGTCATCGGTTCCGGCCCTGCAGGTCTGACCTGTGCCGGGGACCTGGCAAAAATGGGATATGATGTGACCATCTTTGAAGCCCTCCATGAGCCGGGCGGAGTATTGGTATACGGCATTCCGGAATTCCGCCTTCCGAAAAAGGCCGTTGTGGCTGAGGAGATCGAGAATGTAAAGGCTCTCGGCGTGAAGATAGAGACCAATGTGGTGGTGGGGAAATCCGTCACCATAGATGCCCTGATCCAGGAGGAAGGCTTTGAGGCTGTGTTCATCGGTTCCGGAGCCGGTCTGCCCAAGTTTATGGGTATTCCCGGCGAAAACTCCAACGGGGTGTTCTCAGCCAATGAGTACCTGACCAGAAGCAATCTGATGAAGGCTTTTGACAGCAATTCCAACACCCCTATCATGCACAGCAAAAAGGTGGCTGTGGTAGGAGGCGGAAATGTTGCCATGGATGCAGCCAGGACTGCCCTGCGTCTGGGAGCGGAAGTACATATCGTATACCGCCGCAGCGAGGAGGAGCTTCCGGCCAGAGTGGAGGAAGTCCACCACGCGAAGGAGGAGGGAATCATTTTCGACCTTCTGACCAATCCTACGGAAATCCTGGCGGACGAGAAGGGCTGGGTAACCGGCATGAAGTGTATCAGGATGGAGCTGGGTGAGCCGGACGCTTCCGGGCGCAGGCGCCCGGTGGAGATTCCCGGTTCCGAATTTACAATGGAGCTGGATACCGTAATCATGTCTCTGGGAACTTCTCCGAATCCCTTGATTTCTTCTACTACAGAGGGTCTGGAGACGAACAAGTGGAAATGCATCGTAGCGGAGGAGTCCAACGGACAGACCAGCAAGGAAGGCGTCTATGCCGGCGGAGATGCAGTCACAGGCGCGGCTACCGTAATTCTGGCCATGGGCGCCGGTAAGGCGGCTGCTAAGGGGATAGATGAGTACTTAAGTAATAAGTAAATTTCAGCGCCCATGGCCTGCTATGTGTGCCGGTAAGGCGGCTGCTCATCCCCTGCCTGCCGCGGGCGTTGTCAGGGCGTCCGGGGAAATATGGGGAACCGGCGAGGCGGTACATGGGACAGACAGATATTTCAGCAGTATGTAAGAATATGCGCATTTCAGGCTGGCTGTCAACGGCCGGCGCCGAAATGGGGCCTGACTTGAATATACAGGAGATTTTTATGGTAAAACATATCGTATTATGGGATTTTGCGGAAGGTCTTTCCAGAGATGAGAAAAATGAGGCGGCGGAGAAGATGGCGTCCCTGCTGGAGCCGATCAGGGAACTGGTGCCCGGCGCGGTGGAAATTCGGGTAGTTCAGAATCAGCTTTCTTCCAGTAATCGTGACATTGCGCTGATTTCCACATTCGAGACGCTGGATGCACTGATGACATACCAGAATCATCCGGCGCATGTGGAAGCCGGAAAATACGTCCGGAGCGTCACCTGCAACAGAGCCTGTATGGATTATGAGTTTGCGTCTAAATAGCGTCAGGGTTACTGTTCACGCGGCACAATTCACTGAAGGGAAATGTCTGCAGGAAGTGGGCAGTAACATGTCATATGCTTTGTTCTGTGTTAAGTCAGAAGAGGAAAGTAGGTAGACAGATATGCCTTGGTGTCCGAAATGCAAAAGTGAGTATAGGGATGGTTTTTCAATATGTGCCGATTGCGGCAGTGAGCTTGTGGATGAGGAAACATTTGCGCGGCTGGAGACGGAGCGGTTTGCGGCAGGGCGGATTGTGCCTGTGCAAAAGGCTGATATGGATGCAGATGCGGCGGCAGAAACCGAATTCATGGAGAATGAAAACTGCTGTTTCGAGACTGAGGACGAATATTCTGACAGTCCCGACGCTGCCGTTACGGAGAATGGAATGGACAGCGGCCTGAGAGCAGACAGGGAGGATTCCTGTGCGCCCGAAGCGGGAGCAGAGGAGAAGGGGGCTCCTTTATCCGGGCCGCAGACGAAAAGTACCGGTTACAGCTCCCTGTATCGGGATAATGCCGAGCGTGCCAGCGAAAATCGTTCGTCCGCGTGGGTTCTGATGGCTGTGGGAGGCCTGGGAATTGTCGCTTTGATCATGGGAATCACGGGGGTGATTCCGCTGCATTTCAGTAATGCATATCTGTTTTATGGTGTGATGGCTGCCGTGTTTATCCTGTTTCTGGTAGCCGGCATCATATCCATGAAAAATGCCCTGATTTTTGAAAAAAGTGCGGAATCGGAGAATTCCGTCAAAAAGGCTCTTCTGGACTGGTGCAGGCAGAATCTTCGGAAGGAAGAACTGGACCGGCAGATTGGGATAGGCGGAACGGCAGCCACGGAAGAGGGGGCGGCAGAGATGGAATCGGAGGAAATTCTCTATTTCAGGCGTTTTGAGGCCATCAAGGCAAGGCTGAATCACCAGTTTCTGAACCTGGACCAGGGATTCCTGGAAAAACTCATTGATGATACTGTCTATGAGATGGTTTACAGCGATGAGGAGGAAACGGCCTGAGTACAGGCGCTGAAAATCTGTATTTGTGTGTGACTTATGATGCGAAAGAGCCCGGGGAAAGACAATATTTTCAGCTTGCCGGAGAGTGAGGGAGACATTTTGAAAATCAGCATCGCATGTGTGGGCAGGATAAAGGAGAAATTCTACAGAGACGCTGTATCGGAATATGAGAAACGGTTAAGCAGATACTGCAGACTGGAATTTCTGGAAGTGGCAGATGAGAAAACGCCCGAAGGAGCCGGCGAGGCTCAGGAGGAGCAGATAAAGGAAAAAGAGGCGAGGCGCCTTCTGGAGAAAATCCGGGAGGACGCCTTTGTCTGTACTTTGGAGATTGGGGGGAAGAGGCTGACTTCTGAAGGGTTCGCCAGGTGGATGGAGGGGCTGACTGTAAAAGGAACCAGCCATATTGTGTTTGTCATCGGCGGCTCGTTAGGGCTTCACGAATCTGTGCGCAGAAGGGCGGACATGGCGCTGAGTTTTTCGGACATGACCTTTCCGCATCAGCTGATGCGCGTAATACTGGCGGAGCAGATTTACCGGGCTTTCCGGATTATACAGGGGGCACCGTACCATAAGTGAGGGTGTGTTGGTCTGGATGTGGTTTTCCTCGGACAGTACCTGCCAAACGGCTGTCTTGGCAGAGTTCAGGGAATACGTGGAATTTCCCTGTATTCAGGCAACCTTTGTGGATTTTCTGATAATGTTCAGAAAGAGAAGGGAGATGTGGTGAGACATGGATTTATTTACATTATGCGGGAGAATACATCTGCCCGGTGAAATACAGGAAAAAGTCATGGATTATTATAAGACTGCCGATTTCGGCCCGACAGAATCTCTCAGGGAAAGACTGAAAAGCAGAGATACAGAGGCCCGGGCAAGAAGAGAACTGGAAGAAATTCTGGAGCCGGATCCCGGGAAAATAAAAATGCTCACATACATGCTGCTGTGCGGGGCGGACCTGTATCACTGGTATGAGGAAAAGGGGATACCGGAGGAGATCTTTTTTGATACCATGGGCTGCTTTTCCAGGTTTATAGAGGAATGCAGGGAAAAAACCGGAATGTATGCCTTTGACAGGGAATGGTGGACCGGGCGTCAGATCAGCGGGAATCTGTTCAGGATTGGGGAACTGGAATATGAGATGATAGACGACGGCAGGAAGAGGGTGAGCATTCATATCCCTTCCGACGCTGTTTTAACCAGAGAAAAATGTGATGTCTCCATGGAAGCGGCAGAAAGCTTTTTTGCCAGGTATTTTCCTGATTATCGAGATAAGGATTATGTATGCCATTCATGGCTTCTGGCACCGGAGTTGAAAGCCCTGCTGCCGGAGGATTCCCATATTCTGGACTTTCAGCGCAGATTCCGGATTCAGGAGGTGGATTACCAGGGGCAGGAGTATGTGGAATGGGTATTCAAGACGGGAAACGCCCGGGTTGCAGATTATCCGGAAAATACCCGCCTGCAGAAGAGCATGAAGAAATATTTGCAGGAAGGCGGGAAAATAGGGAATGGCTTCGGAGTGTGGATAAAGAACTGATTCCGGGCGGAGAATATAGGAGCGGAAACAGCCTCTCGGCATTTGGAAGCAGAATCTGGCATTCGGGCTGAACCTTCCTGGAATAGCGGGAGAATCAGTCCGAAGGAGTTCCGGAAAACAGCGCGATAGTGGGCTGGAGCTTCCGAGAGACTATAAAAAGAAAAAGGCGAAAGGGAACCCTGGTGGATTTATATTATATCGAGGACAATCCGGATATTGCAGATACCGTAAAAACGTATCTGGAACAACGGAATTTCAAAGTAACCATATGCGCAACCCTTGCCCGGGCCAGGCAGGCGATACAGAACCATGTGCCGGGAGTGGTTTTACTGGACTGGAACATGCCGGACGGCCGGGGGGACAGCCTGTGCCGGTGGATTCGGGGCAACTGGAAGGAACTTCCGGTAATCTTTCTCACGGTCAGAGGAGATTCGGCCGACATTGTCTCCGGTTTTCAAAACGGCGCAGACGATTATGTAGTAAAACCCTTTGAACTGGAAGTGCTGTATTCCCGGATTCGGGCGGTGCTGCGCAGAACCGGCAATGTGGGGGAACAATATCTGTCCTGCGGCGGTATCTCCATTGACACAAATCGCCGGCAGGTCATCTGTCATTCGGAAGAAATCCTCTTAAGCGCGGCGGAATATCAGCTGCTTTTGTACCTGATGCAGCATAAAGGGAAGACGGTTACCAGGGAAAAAATCCTGGAGCAGGTGTGGGATGCCAACGGCAGCTATGTAAATGATAATACCTTAACGGTCACCATGAAGCGGCTGCGGGATAAGCTGAACCAGCCGGAGTGTCTGAAGACAGTCAGAAGCGTGGGATACCGTATGGAGGATATCCTATGAGCGGGCGGAAACATATACTGATCACTTTAGGCTTTGCCGCGGCGGTGGGGCTGCTTGCCTCCGCTGTCTCCGGTCTGCTGTTTACTTACCATTACAGCCGGCTGCAGTTTGACCTGGTGAATGTCGTCTGCGGGGAGGTGGTGGAGCAGGAACCGGAAGCGCGGAAAATTGTTTCCGCTGCCCTGAAGGAATTTACGGACGGAAATCCAGACGGTGTGGCCGAAGATGATATTCTGGGGAGTTTGGGATACCGTGTATTTGACTTTGCGGGGATTGCCTGCAGGCAGAGTTTTTTGTATATCGGGGCAGGGTTTCTGGCAGGTGTTTTTCTTATTTTTATTACCTTTTTGTATCGGAATAAAAAGGAAGCAGGGCGGATTCAGGCCCTGGCGGAGTACCTGGAACAGGCCAATACAGGCAGGGCTGCCGTTCTCTCCGCCACAGGTGAGGACGGGTTTTCCAAACTGGAGGATGAAATATATAAGACTGTCACTTCTCTCTATCAGACCAGGGACAGGGCGGTTCAGGCCAGGGATGATTTCGCGGAGAATCTGTCCAATATCGCGCACCAGATAAAGACTCCCATTACGGCGATGTCCCTATCTGTTCAGATGATGAAGCAGGCGTTGGACGGGGGGCAGATGAGTCAGGCAGGAGTGCAGGGCTTTGACAGGGAGAGCAAGAGCCAGGCAGAAGAGCGGGACTTGGACGGGGAGCAGATGAGTCAGGCAGGAGTGCAAGGCTTTGACAGGGAGCGTAAGAGTCTGGCAGAAGAGCAGGATTTGGATGGGGTGCAGATGAGCCGGGCGGGAGAGCATGCTTCGCCAGAGAGCCATGAGAACAGGACTGTGCAGAAAAATGTATGCGGCAGTCACCTGAAACAGGTGGAAAAACAGCTTTCACGGCTGGCCCATTTGGAGGAGGCCCTTCTGGTGCTGTCCCGGATTGATGCCGGAACGCTTGTTTTGCAGAAGAAGGAAGTGGATGTTTTTACGCTGCTCGTGCTGGCGGCGGATAACCTGCAGGAATTCTTTGCGGGTTCCGGCACATCTGTAGATATACCGGAACTGGGGGCGATGACGGTCGTCGCAGATCTGGACTGGACCATGGAGGCGGTGATGAATCTGATGAAAAACTGCCTGGAGCACGGCAATGGGGGAAGGGTGCATTGTTCCTGTGCACAGAATCCCTTATACACCGAAATTCTGATCTGGGATGAGGGGGAGGGATTTGCAAAGGAGGATATTCCGCATCTTTTCGAACGGTTTTACAGAGGAAAGAATGCGGGAGAAGGAGGTATCGGAATCGGATTGGCTCTGGCCCGGGAGATCATTCAGCGCCAGAACGGAACCATACGGGCAAGGAACCGGCCGGAGGGAGGTGCCTGCTTTGAAATCCGCTTTTATGTTCATTTGGAAGGAGCCTGATCAAGGAGGCGTCCCTTTTACACTGCAGACCGCCGGAAATTGCAGTGAGAAAATGAGCGAAGGTGCCTTGCCGGCGGTCTGCAGTCGGAATTCGCGGCAGGTTTTACTGACGTGTAGTATAAAAAACTGAAACTTATAATAACCATGTACGAAAACCTGGAGGCAGGGCATGGAGAGGGGACAGGGAAAGGCGGAGCATGAGTTTTCTGAGTGTGTTTGGCTATGATTTGT
>CAJUFB010000056.1 GCA_910585805.1 uncultured Acetatifactor sp. | reverse complement strand
TTATTTTTCTATTGTCGAAAACGTTCAGGTGTAAAATTTCAGGAAGTTAACATTAATGTGCAAAAATTTAGGAATATCTTTGGCGGAAACCATAAAACAGATTGCTGAGATGTTTGATTTATCTGAAAATGAATCCGATAAATCAGTAAAGCAATATTGGTAAAAAGTGCCTTCGGCACATCAGCTCCCCCCTCAATCTTTGAGGGGGTATTGCTTTCCGTCCACATTTATTGCATAATAATCTCATGAACATCCTACAAGAGATTTTTAAAGACAACTACGAAATAAATATAAGTGCTTTTATGCACCACCAATCAACATATCTACCGAAACTCACTTTCAAAAAATCCCCATTTAATGCGGTTTATCAGCATTCACCTAAAGCCAAAAATACATTAAGACAGACCCCCGATATGGACAATGACATCCCTGTTGATCCGCATCAGGAAATAGGTGCTCAAACTCAAGCTCACCAGTTCCGCAATGGGGAAGGCCCACCAGATCAGATTCACATTGCCGCTTAGGGAGAACAGCCACGCCACAGGCAAAAGCACACAGAGCTGCCTGGCGATGGATACCAACATACTGTATACGCCGTTTCCCAGGGCCTGGAATACGCTTCCCACCACAATACAGTACCCTGCAAAGCAGAAACTCAAACAGATAATCCGCAGGGCGGGAATTCCGATCACCAGAAGGTCCGACGACGCCTCCGCGTCAAACAGCCCGATGAGCCAGGCCGGAAACAGCTCCATCACCGCCAGACCTGCCAGCATGATACCCACCGCATACTTGATGCTGCTCTTCATGGTCCGCACCACCCGCTCTTTGCTGCCCGCGCCGAAATTGTAGGCAATGATGGGCACCATGCCGCTGTTCAGGCCGAACACAGGCATAAAGATAAAGCTCTGAAGCTTAAAGTAAATCCCGAACACGGTTTGGGCCGTGCCGAAGGCCTCCAGAATCAGGTTCATGCCATAGGTCATCACAGAGCCGATGGCCTGCATAATAATAGAAGGAATGCCCACCCTGTAAATCCCTGCAATAAGTTTTTTATCCGGCCTGAATCCCCGGAATGACAGATGAATCTCCCGGTTTACTTTCACATTAAACACAATGGCCAGTACCGCCGCGGCGATCTGCCCCAGTACCGTGGCTGCGGCCGCCCCCGCCACCCCCATTTCCGGCATTCCGAAATACCCGAAAATCAGAATGGGGTCCATAATCAGGTTGATGACCGCCCCCACGCCCTGGGTAATCATGGCGTAGAAAGTCCTGCCTGTGGACTGCAGAAGACGCTCAAACGTAACCTGCATAAAGATACCGATGCCCGCGGTACAGCAGATGGTCAGGTAAGTGGTTCCATACTCCCGCACCTGTTCAATGGCGGTCTGACTGGCAAAAAAGGGACGGCTTGCGAAAATGCCCACCAGGGCAAATACCACATAGCTCATCAGTTCCACAAAAACCCCGTTGGCCGCAATGGTATTGGCCTTCTGATATTCCTTCTCCCCCAGGGTCCTGGACAGGAAGGCATTGATTCCCACCGCGGTGCCCACGGACACGGCAATCATCAAACTCTGGATGGGAAATGCCAGGGATACGGCCCGCAGGGCATATTCGTTGATTCTGGACACAAAAATGCTGTCCACAATATTGTAGAGCGCCTGCACAAGCATGGATATCATCATGGGCAGGGACATGGACAGCAAAAGCCTGTCTATGGGCATGACCCCCATTTTATTTTCCTGTGGTATGGTTTGATTCTCCATTGGTTTCTCCTCTCTCTTTCCGGGAAAGCGTTCCGCTTTTGAAGGACAGCAGTCCGGCGAAGAATGAAAACTTTTCGAATGTCATCTGCGGGAATAATTTCATCCATTCGTCTGCTGCAAAATAATATTCCTCATCGTCCCATTCCTGGCCGATCCATGCGCTGCACCGCTCCATCTCTGCGCGTGTTTCAAATGCCACATCCCCGATGTAGAGGCATCCGCCCTCACGCAGCAGGGACAGCAGATTTTCGATCAGTCCGGCCTTCTCCCCATCGGTCAGATGGTGCAGGGAATACGTGGCAATGATGGCATCGTATCGGTTCCGTTTCAGTTCCTCCGCCAGTCCCTTTGAAAAATCTCCCTGGTACAGCGCCGCTTCCGGCATCTTTTCCTTTGCCAGTTCCATCATTTTCCCCGAGAAATCCTGCCCCCAAATATGGCAGCCCTGACTGTACAGTTTCCTGGTCAGGGTTCCGGTGCCAAAGCCGATGTCAAGAACGGAATCACATTGATCCGTCAACACTCTGTTGTATATTTCGTTCAATATCTGTTTATAGCCTGCGAAGGGATAGGTGCCCTCCTCGTCTGAAAGGCCCACGCTCTCGTCATATCCATCCGCCCACAGGTCAAATCCTTTTTGATTCAGCATCTTATTCTCCTTTTCCCGGCTTCCGGTCCTGCCCCAAGGCCGATTCCGGAACGCTGTTTCCCAGGTATTGCCGGTCCAAATATTCCGCAATTCCGTCTTCTTCGTTGCTGCCGATGACCAGATCCGCTTTTTCCTTCACTGCATCCACCGCATTCCCCATGGCAATGCCTCTACCGCACAGGGCCAGCATTCCCATATCCGCATAATCATCCCCGAAGGCCACGATTTCCTCTGTCCCAATTCCCCATGCAGCGCATATTTTCAAAATCGCCTGCTCTTTTGTAGCCGCCTTTTTTGTAAATTTATACCAGTATCCATCTGAAAAACGGACACAGTCGCACTCATCCAGAAGTCCTGAAAGCCGTCTTGCCTGTTCTTCTTCAAAGATCTCCACGCACATCTTCAGGGAAGGCTCTTCAAAATCTTTAAAATCCGTATAAATACTGTTCCCCCAATCAGGGTACTGTTTCTTCGGATCAACCCGATAATTCCAGTAGTGGGAATTCATGGTATCAATGGTAATCTCACAGTCAGGCCCGCATACTTCTCTGGCAAGCTCAATCATCCGTTTCGTCTCTTCCCCGGAAAACTCGGCCCTGTACAGGCAGCGGCCATCATATTTCACCACTGCCCCACCGCTGGCAATCAACAGGTCCGGAGCCAGTTCCTCCAGAAAAGACAGGACATTCTGTTCCCCCCTGGACGTAGCCACACCGATCCGCATGCCCTTTTCCCGGCAATCCCGCACTGCTTTCAGCACAGCCGGAGATATGGTTTTGTCATTGCGCAGCAAAGTACCGTCCAGATCAAATAAAAGAAGCCTGCAGCCATAACCGCCTTCCCACTCCTCTTTTGTCAGCAGATTCACCTCATGCTCATGGACGGTTCCGATTTTGGTCTCAAACTGACCATATGCGTAATGTCTGAACCCGCACTTCTCCTGTACCCGGGCCGACTGTCCGTTTGACAGAAAATGCCCGCAGAATATCACATCCAGTCCCACATCCTCAAAAAGATAGCGAATCGCCGCCTGCACTGCCTCCGCCATCAGTCCCCGTCCCCAATAATCTTTCGACAAAACATAGCCGATTTCCCGGCATTTCTTTTCCCCGAATTCCGGGTACCTCTCTTCGTTGTATTTTTCAATGCCCAGAGAACCGATCACCTTTCCCTGATATTCCAGGGCAAAGGTTTTCTTCCCTTCCATAAACCGCCCCAGAATTTCCCTGGATTCCTCTCTATTTTCATGGGGCTTCCAACCTGCCATCTGTCCCACACCGTCCACGGAGGCATACTCATAGAAATCCTCCAGGTCTGTCTCCCTCCATGGACGAAGCGTGAGTCTGGCAGTCTGCAGGGTTACGGCGCTTATATCAATTTCCGCATTCATAGCAGCTCCCTTTCTTTCTATTTTTCTTTCCATTGTTCTATCTATATTTTTTATTTCTATATTTCTTATTTCTATATTTCTTTCTGTTTCTCCCTCTGTCTCCTGTGGGTATTCCTTCCGAAACTTCCCTGCATCCCAATGCTCCGCCGCAAATCAAAAGGCAGGCAATCATTAGAAGATTCATACAACAGAAAGGAACAGAGCCGTGACTGCCAGAGACATGCAGATTGGCCCACAACTGTCTGTGGTGACGGAATGGCACAGGAACTTTTACCGTAAACGGCTCTGTTCCTTATCTGTACGGCAAGCTGCCAAGGACAAAAACCCCCTGGTATCCCGGCCGGCACCGGCTCAAGGCTCTGACATCACGATTTTCTCCGGGGTAATGGGCAGTTCCCTGTGCCAGACCCCTGTGGCCCGGTAAATGGCGTGGGCAATAGCCGGAGCAGGGGTGTTGATCACAATCTCCCCGATGGATTTG
Organism: uncultured Acetatifactor sp.; assembly: GCA_910585805.1. Taxonomy (GTDB): domain Bacteria; phylum Bacillota; class Clostridia; order Lachnospirales; family Lachnospiraceae; genus Acetatifactor. The sequence goes on along the minus strand of CAJUFB010000056.1, from coordinate 21,159 downwards.
GCGCCGAATGGCCCGGTAGGCTCATAGCTGTGTTCAAATTCCACCTTCAGCCGTCCCATGTCCAGGCGGGTGGGCAGCCGATACTGCAGGAAAGAGGATTCCCCGGGACAGCCCCTTTTGTCATAGTGAATATCCTCAAACAGGGTGTGGCCGATCCCCTGAACAATGCCCCCTTCCGCCTGAATCCGGGCAAGGGCGGGGTTGATGGGAATGCCGCAGTCTACTACCGCCATATAGTCCAGTATGGTCACCTGGCCTGTCCGCCTGTCCAATTCGATTTCCGCCATTCCCACCATGTAGGGAGGCGGGGACACCGGGGAAGAATGGGTGGCGGTCGCCTCCGCGGCCTCTCCACCAAAGCACTGGGTTCTGTAGGCGATATCCGTCAGGCTTACCTCCTGGTCCGCCCCTATCCGGCGGACTCTGTCTCTCTCAAAAACCACTTCCTCCGGGCTGCAGTCCATCATCTGCGCCGCTATGTGACAAATCCGCCTCTTCAAATCCCCGCAGGCCTTCTCCACGGCCTTGCCGGTAATGTAAGTGGTGGAGGAGGCGTAGGAGCCGGAATCATAGGGGGAGGCATCCGTATCCGCGCCGAACACGGCCACATCCTCCACATCGCATTCCATGCATTCCGCCGCCATCTGGGCCAGAATGGTGTCGCATCCCGTGCCCATATCCGCTGCCCCGATGAGCAGTTGATAGCTGCCGTCCTCCCCCAGTTTCACCGTGGCGGAGCCAACGTCAACATTGGAGATGCAGGAGCCCTGCATGGCCATTGCCACACCCGCCGCCCGGACTTTGCCGCCGCCCATCTCCCGCACCGGGTATTTCTCCTCCCAGTGAAACATCTTTCTGCAATGCTCCATGCAGCGGTCTAACGCACAGGCATTGGCGGTTTCATGATAATAGGCAGGCATCACCATGCCCTCCCGCACCATATTCCTGTCCCGGATCACCGTGGGGTCCATGCCCAGTTTCTCCGCCAGTTCGTTCACTGCGGATTCCAGGGCAAAAATTCCCTGGGTGGCGCCGTATCCCCGATAGGCGCCTGCCGCCATGGTATTGGTGTAAACCACATCATAGCCGAAACGGTACGCTTCCAGGCCGCCGGTGTACAGGGGAATGGATTTATGTCCGGACAGTCCCACCGTGGTAGGCCCGTGCTCGCCGTAGGCGCCGGAATTGGACAGGGTATAGAGGTCCAGAGCCCGAATCCTGCCGTCCTTGTCCGCTCCCATGTGCACCCGAATCTCCATCTCATGCCGGGGCGAGCCTGCAGTCTGTGCCTCCTCCCTGGTATAAATCAGCTTTGCCGCCTTTCCGGTTTTCAGGGTCACAAAGGCGGGATAGACTTCGCACACCGCCGTCTGTTTTGCGCCGAAACCGCCTCCGATCCTGGGCTTCTCCACCCGTATCCTGCTCTTGGGAATCCCCAGGGCCCTGGACAGAATCCGCCTGCAATGAAACACAATCTGGGTGGATGTGACCACATGGAGCCGCCCATAGCGGTCAAAATCCGTATAGGTCCGAAAGGTCTCCATCATGGCCTGGTTAAAGGCTTTTGTGTGAAAGGTGCGGTCTATCTGGATTTCGCAGTCCGCCATCACGGAGTCCACATCCCCCTGGGACTCCGCCCCGCTGGCCACCAGATTCCGCCGGTTGGAGCCGCCCACCTCACAGGGCGGGAACCAGTCCTCCTCTGGATGCACCAGTACAGGATTGTCCTTTGCCTTTCGGAAATCCAGAACCGGCTCCAGTACCTCATAGCTGACCTTGATCAGCTTCATGGCCTTGTCCGCCGCCTTCTCCGTCTCCGCCGCAATGATGGCCACCACATCCCCCGCAAACCGCACATGGCGGTCAATGATCAGCCTGTCGTAGGGGGAGGGTTCCGGATAGGTCTGTCCCGCAATGGCAAACCGGGTCCGGGGTACATCCTCCCAGGTATAGACAGCCTCCACCCCGGGCACCTTCTTTGCAGTCTCGGTGTTGATTTCCCGCACAATGGCATTGGGATAGGGGCTGCGCAGCAGCTTCACCGCCAGGGCCTCCCGGGGCGTGATATCATCCATGTACACCGGTTTTCCCAACAACAGCTGCATGGCGTCCTTCTTGCGGACGGACTTGTTGACGGATTGATATTGGGGTGTGAAAGTCTCACCTGATTTATCGTGTATTGTGCCAATCGTTTCATTCCTGGGTATCGTTTCTCTGTGTTCCATACTGACCTCCATGGGTTGGTTTCCGGGGGGTTCTGTAAATCTCGGTTTCTCCTATTCCCGAAAACTTCTTCAATGTAAAAACCCGAATTATTTTGCCAACAGGGACAACACCCTGGGCCTGGCCCCTTTTACATACTTAAATTCCAGGGCAAATCTGATAATTTCCGGAAAATAATATTTCTTATCTGACATAATAAAATAGCCCTGGTTCTCTAATCTGGCAATCTCTTCTCCTGTCAGGCTGATCTTGTCCAATGTAAGCGGCAATACTTTCTCTTCTTCCGGCATATCTTCAAATTTTTTTAATATTTGATAAACCGCTTTCATCTCGTCTCTGATCTCCTTATACTTTTCCCTGGAGCAGCCCGGAATAGCCTCCCTGATCTGTTTCGGCATAATATATCTGTCCTCGTACGGCGGCTTTCCTTCCGGAAATGTACTGGTAGCAAACTGCAAAAAGCGTACAATGTCCCTTGCCTGTAACTGGTTTGTAAAATCAGAAAGCGCCGCAATAATCCATTTTGCCGAATTTGCCTCTCTGGAATCGTATCTTCCCAACTTTTTCCCCCACAGTTTTTCCAGACATTCTTCCAACACTTCCCTGCTGGCTTTCAAAATATCAACATTCTCTCCCAGAGCAGGGGCCGCCTGCTTCGCAATCCACAATGCCAGGCGAAGCGCTTCCGACGGTGACCATTTCAATTCATATTTGTGATACTGATTTTGAAACTGCTCAAAATTAATCTCAATTGCCTCTTCCGCCATATCCTTTCTGGCAAAAATAACAATCCCTATATTTTCAAAACGGAGATTCCGTAATGTATTTACTACATTCTGACACAAAGCCCGAACTGCAAATCTCCAGGTCTTCTGTGTCTGTATCTGCACATCCATAAAAAGGTCTTCCAGTCCGTCCACAATGAAAAGAATTCTTTTGTGTTTTCCCTCCAGATATTGATCCAGTTCGGATAAATCACTGTAACCGCCGCCCACCATATCCAACATCAGCCTTTGCCATATTTCCATCCATTCTGTCAGGGATGTCTCTTTTTCGGCATAAGAAGCCAGTTTATTGTAATTGCAGTCAACAATATCCGGTCTGATGTTCATTTCTTCAAAAGTATGATTACAGTTTACAATACATTCCTGTACCATAGGATGCAGCTTTTTCATATTCAATGAACAGACCAGTGGTAGAATTAATGTTCTCTCCCTGTCTCTTTCACCTGGCGTCTCTACGCCGTTCACAAAATTTTCCCAGGTTCTTTTTGAAAGCAGCTGTTTATAGATATAAGTTTTTCCGGATCCCTTTGCACCCAATACCACCAGCTGCGGAACCGTTTCCTTATACTCCCTCACAATCTCCCGTATCGACGTTGTTGCCAGCATATTGGAGGATGCACTTCCTTCAGCTGTGATCTCCATGGTGGTAATCTCATGCAGCCGGCTTATGGTATCCTTCATATTCTCCAGGGAAAGCGGCTTCTCTCCCGTACCGTCAGCCTTCGTATCGGTTTTCAGCATGCTGCCCGCAATTTTTGCCATAACATCGGAAAGTACCTTTCCCTTCAGCAAAGCACATATTTCCTGAAAATCCCCCAGTGAAGCAAACGCCGAGTCAAAAGGTACCCTGTAGAGATAATCTTCTCTTAATACATTCATGTTTTCCGGGTCAAAATCCTGTTCCAGGCTTTCTGCCAACTCATCTTCCAGATTCCCCACCTTATCCTCCTCCATATCTCTGGGAATCATGGTCAGCAGGAGTTTGGAATTCAAATGTCCGTCCTTCACCTTCCGCTGTATTTCTTCCAGTATAAGTTTCGTTCCTTTTATTGACTGCATGGACGTGGAAGAAATAAAAAACTTGTTCACACGGGCATCAAATAAAAACGGCGCGGAAAATTCCGTAACCCCGGCCCTCAAATCTACCAAAACAAGGTCTGCCCCAAGGGAGGCCCCCAACCTGGAAAGAAATTCCGTAATGACATATTTATCCTTCTGTACAGAAATGATTTTCTCCGGACTTGAATAGATATTCAGCATTTGAGATTTTTCTCTATATACAGGAAGAAAATAGTGCTCCACCTCCAGTTTTTCCGTCATCACCTTAATCACATTGGTCTTCACAAGCCCGGCAACCCTGTCTACAAAGTTTTCGTTCAGAGAATTAAAATGAAGCAATTCCAACACGTCGAAATAACTGATTTTCTCATTGCTTTTCCCCTGTCCCAACATCCAGGTCAGACCCGGAGCCTCCAAATCCGCATCAACAATCAGTACCTTTCTCTGATTTCCATGCGCCTGGGATATCTCCCTTACCAGAGAAATCAGGGCCAAGGTCCTCCCCACGCCGCCTTTATAGGAATGGAATACCGTAAGCGGACTCCCCGCTAATTCTTCCTGCTTTGTCGTTTCTTCCCTCGTAAACATATCCTTAAACAGCGGCGTCTTTATGGGTTCCGCCCTGTCAGATTCATCGCCCTCTTCATAAATGACATCCAATTGTTTTTGGTCAAATTCTACCGTAACCTTACCGTTCATGTAGAATTTCCCGAAAATTTTTATAAATGTCTCTTCGTTTTCCTCTTTGTTATTTCTCTCCGAGTCAATATTGATGACAATTTCGTCGCTGTATACATCAACCCTGTTCCACCACAGGGGCCACCAACTCCGCCTTTTCCTGAATTCAACCTCAACATCATACCATGTAAACAGACGCATCACTATTCTCCTATAATTTTGTATGAATCCATTCCGCTATCTTCACCAATACCTTTTCTGCTTTTTCCTCCTCGTCGCCCTCCGCCAGGGCGGCGCCATACCTCCAAAGCTCATTAAATTTATCCGGCGAAGCATAACCCCCTCTTTTTAAGGGAATTTTTTTAAGACAATAACTGCTGTGGGGATTCAATTTCTTAAGCATTGCGCTTACATTATGCCCTGTCAGTTCCTTTTTCTCACTGCCGCAGCATTCCACAAAATCCTCATATGTATCTTTTCCCAAATCCTTCATCAACAGACTTTTCAAACCGCATTCCACGGAATAGAATAAAAGCAGTCTTCGTGATTTTTCACTGCCTGTAGTTTGTTTATACATTTTATAATGTCTTCGGTAACTGTCCTGAAATTCCCTCCTTGTAACATTTATCCGACTGCTCATCCCCCTGTCCTTTCCCCGTTTTATCCCCATTTAAAGTCTCTGTTTCTTAATCACACCCCTGGGTCTCAAGATCCTGCATCAAGATCCTGCACCTTCTCCCGCCTGTCCAGATAATTGCGGATTCCCCGAAGCTGTCCCTCATAACCGGAGCAGCGGCACAGGTTTCCCGCCAGATAGGCCCGGATTTCATCGTCTGTGGGATTGGGATTCTCCCGAAGCAGGGCAATGGTGTTCATCACAAATCCCGGATTGCAGAATCCGCACTGGTCTGCCCCCTGGTCCGCGATAAAGCCCACAAAATCCTGCGCCTCCTCCTGCAGTCCCTCCAAAGTCCAAACCTCCGCGCCGTTGGCCCTGGCCGCCAGAACGGAGCAGGACAGAACCGGCCTTCCGTCCATCAGCACGGTGCACAGGCCGCAATTGGAGGTTTCACACCCCCGCTTCACACTGTAGCAGCCGTGCTCCCGCAGAAAATCAATCAACAGCAAGTCCGCCTCTACGGAAGCGGATACCTTTTTCCCGTTCAGTTTTATGTTAATTTCCATCCATCTTCCCTCCCAACTGCATCAGATTCCGCTCCGTGAGCACTTGAATCAAATGGGTGCGGTAGGCGGCGCTCCCCCGGGTATTGCTGCCCACGGGAACCCTTTGGGCCGCCCAGGCGGAGAAGGCCTTGCAGCTTTCCGGCGCTCCCCCGGACAGCAGCCCTTCTTCGTCCCTGACCACCACAGCCCGTCCGGGTCTGGCCCCCACCACAGCCCGGTACTCGCCCTCCACCCGGGACAGGGCGCAGGTAAGCACGGGAAGGTCCGTCCTCTGGTTCCGGAAAGCCCTGTAGGCAAAGACTCCGGGCTTCTTTTTCACCATGAGACGCACCAGAATGTCCCTGTCATATTCCATGGCGGCAAACTGTTCCAGGGGAATCACGCCTCCCCTGTACAATTCCACAGAAGTCTCCAGGGACAGAAAAAAGGTCAGCACATCGGAAAAGCCGAACCGCCCCCAGATACTGCCGCCCACCGTGGCCAGGTTCCGGAACTGCACCCCCACAATATCCCGGACCGCCGCCCCGGCCGCCCCCTGGGTATATTGGTTCAGGCCCCGGTGCAGTTCTATTTCACGAAGACTTGTCATGGCGCCGATGACAAATGCTTCCTCTGTCTCCTCGATTCCGTCAAGGCCCAGACCACAGAGATCGATGACTGTATTCACATTGCCTTTTCCTGTTTTCAGCCACAGCATGCCACCCATTACGCGGTTTGTCCTGCTCTGGTTCAGTTGGTATGCCTCCTCCAGGCTTTGCGCCCTGATATACTTCTGTATCCCTATCACTACGGATTCTCCTTTTCCTTTCCTTATTGGATTGCTTTAGTGGATGCCTTTTGTCAGGCCATTAGACCATTCCCACATCTACCTTCAATAACGGAAGCACTCTTCCTGTGTCTTTACACCGATCCGACGCAGCCCCCCGGTCAGTTCCAGTGTTTTTTCGAAATCTTTATAACCTCTCAAAAGACGGTTCAAAGGGATCTTTCTCTGCCGGTATTTCCTCCCAACGAAACCGATACCCCTCTCTGCGGGTATATCATACTCCACCCAGACCAGTCCCAAACAGAATATGCGGTAGACAGCAAATGCTACGAGAACGCCGAACATTACAGTTCCAGCCAGAAACATCACCCGCTCATCATGAGATACCTGGGGATAGAAAAAAAGCCATGCAGAAACAGAAACCCGTCACTGGAACAAAGAAAATCACAAAAACCTCGTAAAAAGCTAACGCAATTATAGCAGAAATCTGCCTGTCACGCAAGGGGAGCGCCATGTCGATTCAGCATCCTCTTCCGGGTTCCGGAATATTTGTATTCTGCCCATAGCTTTCGACAAAACAGGTTTTATCCTGTGTTGGACGAAAAATGCACAATAAAAGGACTGGAATACTCCAATCCTGTTTACTGCCACACCGCCTGTTCAATCCTAATCCCTGCGCGCTTCTTTTTCATAAAGAAAACTTTCCGTCCCCCATCCGAATAACAACATCAGAGCGCTCGGCTACCGCCATATCATGCGTAATGATAATCACGGTGCAGCCATCATCATGGGCCAGGCTGCAGAAAATATCTACAATATTCCGGGAATTGGCCGAATCCAGATTTCCCGTAGGCTCGTCCGCAAGGATAATCTTACACCCCTGGGCAAGGGTCCGCGCGATGGCCACCCGCTGCTGCTCGCCCCCCGAAAGCTGTCTGGGAAAACGCCTGTCATAGGACTCCGGCAATTCTACCCTTGCCCTTGCCTCCCTGGAAGCGGCTATGGCTTCCTTTTTCGGCATCTTTTTCAGGCTTAAGGGATACCGGATATTCTCCTGTACCGTAAGCAAAGGGAACAGGTTGTAATTCTGATAGATTACCGAAACCACATCCCTGCGCATCTGGTTCCTGTCCCAGTCTTTGGTGGATTTGCCGTCCACAACAATCTCCCCCTCCACAGGCAGGTCCAGGCCTGCCATCAGGGAAAGCAGCGTTGTCTTTCCGGAACCGGACTTGCCAATGATCGTATATACCTTACCTCCGCCAAAATCATAAGAGACATCATTTACTGCCCTGACTGTCTGATACTTTCCCTGATAGCTGTAGGAAACCGACTTCAATGTGATACCCATCTCATTCTTCCTCCCTCATAACGGTAAGCAGATTTTTCCGAAGATAAATCCAGAGCATAACGGAAAGCCCCGCCAGATAAAACACGGCAAACAGGCAAAGCTGATACGGCGGCTGCCATCGGAAAACCGCTCCTCCTGCAGCTATGCCGGAAACCACGCACAAAGCCTGTTCCATGGCATAAGACCCGTAAATGCCCCGGTTTGTCGTTCCCAGAGTCCGAAGCAGGGCAATCTCATGCTTCCTGCTTCGGATGGTCAAAAATCCAACAACCGCACCGGCGCCGGCGGATAAGGCAAATATGGAAGCAGCCGCAATCCTGTTTACCGCCATACTGTTTTTCAGATCCTGCTGCGCCTTTTCCAGCCAGGCGTCATTGATATCCAGGGCGAAAGAAAAGCCTTCGCTTTCGTACGCGCCGGACAGCCTGGCATCCGGAACGGCAAACCATTGCCCTGCCCTTTCCCGAAGCCTCTCCAGATCCCCATTGTCTTTCAGCGTGGCGGACAGGGAATCCGCTATTGCACCCCGCATGGCGTTTTGGCAGATCTCCAGGTAGGCCTCCCATGGGCAGTAAATTGTTTTTTCCGCTTCTCCCGCATATGTGCCCGCGATCTCAAGCTCCACGTCATACTCCCTTCCCCACAAGTCTCCCGCTTCTAAATGGATCGCGAAGGAATCCTCCGGGAATTCCCTGTCCCTGAGTTCCTTCATCAGTTCCTCGGAAACCAGGCACTTAAGTTCTTTCCCTGCAAAGACCCAGTCCCCCGCGCCCTCGTTCCAGAATATGGCGCATCCGTTCTCCGGCCAAAGATTGGGATCCGCCTGAAGCGCAGTAACTCCCGCAAGCGTAAATTCCCTTCCCTCCCAACTAAACTGCAGAGCCCCCTTGATCTGTACGTCCCCCAGAAGATCGGCAAGCCCGTCAGGGCCGGATCCCGTGCCTTCCGTAAACAGGGCATGGATCCGGGGCGGAATATTCAGGTAATTGGACTGTTCCCCGGTCAGGTTTGTAACCGTGCAGGCCACCCTGATCTGCCGGTAAATTTCATCATAATGGCTCTGGGCGGAAAGAAGCCCCCTTTGCAGGCTGCCAAGCGCCAACGCGATCAGTCCGGAAAACAGAAAGACCGCCGCTGTGAAAAGAGGACTCCGTCTGCAACGTATCCATGTATAACCCATAGCTGTTCCTCGCTACTTTCTCTTCTTCAAACCCTTTTCCCCTGTCAGGGCCAGGGCTGCCGCCAGTAACGCTGCCAACGCCAATACCAGAAAAACTGCCACGAAAACCGCCGACATGACCATCGTATTGGCTTCCAGGGGGATTGCCACGCTTACCGATTCCATCAGCCGGGCCGTCACCTGCTTCCAGGCCAGCCCGCCGCAGATCCCACCAAGGACGGCTCCCGGAACCAGGATACAGGCGGAGCTTCCAAAGATATACCGGATCCTTTCCCGCCTGCGGGCGCCAATGGCATTCATCAGCCCCACCGCCCGCCCCTGCTGCAGCGGAAACAGGATCAGGAACAATGCCATAACCGCCCCTGACGCGGCAACCCCGATCCAAAGGGCGCCTGCCGAGACCGATTGGTATTCTTCCAACGCGGAAACAATCTGGCTGTATCCCTGGTCTATGCAGATGTACAGATCAGGATAACCGGCTTCTTCCTGCAGCTGTTCAAATTCTTCCTTCTTTCCGTTTTGGAGCAGCATGGAATAGTAGACTCCCGAGTTGCGCATCATCATTTCACAGGAAACGGAAGACTTGGGCACAAAAATCGTATTGGGCGTAAAGCCGTAAGGATCCATGCCGTTCTGCCATGCATTGTCCTGCCGGTACAGTCCCACAATCCGGTAGCCTTCCGTCTCCGTAAGGAAGCCCGCGCTTCTGGAATAGATTGCTGCGCTTGGAAAGGAAGTGGACAGCATATTTGTGCGCTGCGCCTGGATATTATAATCATAGGCATAGTAGCGCATGTCAATTATATCCCCTGTCTTCAGACCATTGGCCTCCGCCAGGGACTGGGACAGGATACAGACCCTGCTCCCGTCTCTTCGTTCCTGCTCTGTAAAGTCCCTGCCTTCCACAATACGGGCCTGCTCTCTGGCGAACGCCGCCTGATGCCCTGGCTTCTCCACCGCCAGTACCGGGAAACCGTGGTTGCTGATCTCCATTTCCTCCAGGGCCTGCCGCCAAAGAAAACCCTCTTCCGATGCCAGATAATCCTCCGCCCCGCCCTTCAGCTTTGCCATAGTTGGAACGCAGTAGTCCGGAACATATGCTTCCGATGGAACAAGATCAATCTTGGTTGTTCCGTCGGGATCCGGAATCCTCTGATAATGATTTCTATTTTCCTGGGAAACAATAAACTCCCCATTCCCATCCGGGGCGTGTGAAGCAAGGGAACTATAGTCACAGACTGTCATGAAGCAGTCTACCTTCTCGTCAAACCCTTCCTCCGACAGCCCGGTGCCCAACAGTTCCGCAAAGTTCTCCCCGAAAGCCCAGTATAACTCCCGCTTCTCTTTTCCCCTGACATCGGAATAGTCCATCCCATAGACCAGATAGCGCCCGCCCTCCTCCAACTGCAGGGCTTCCAGCGCATCCTCGTCACAGGCCCTGACCATCAGCGCAATGGTTTTCCCCTCCGGGGACGCAAAGCCCTGCTCCAGTCCGACAGCCCGGTCTATGGTCCCTGTGCAGAACCACGAAACACTATATCGTATCTCCATTTCATCCGAATCGCCAGATGAATAACGGATAATGTCGCCCTCATACGGAAGCCTTCCCACCCCGGTCAACGTCACCTCAAGGACAGCACAGCGATAAGGAATCCCGTCGCTGTAGCCTTCCTGGTACACGCCCTCTTCATGTTGGGAAAAATTATCCGGCGCCATATCCGGGATATATGCAGAAAGTCCCCCTGCATATGCTTCTCCTCTGACCAGATCGGGGCGGGTGCGGATCACCTCCGCCACCCACCTCTGATATTCTTCCGGTAATGATGAAAAACGCGTTACACTACTCCCCTTCTGTTCATACAGATACTGCTCTGAAGGCAGGGCAAGTGTATCATACCTGTCATCCAGATTTGCACGAGTCAGGGTTGTCGCATAATACTGTCCCCCGCCAATCACAAGAATTGCCGCCGCAAGGGCACATAAGACAAGACCCGAGAGACTTTTCCACGGCTGACGAACCATTTGTACAATCGCTCTCATAAAATCCCCCAATGCTTATCAGCGCTCTGAGAGGCGCCGTTCCTATTCCTCCACCTCTTCTTCCACTACAGATTTAAAACTGGAAACCATCGATTTTCTGTATGTACTCTTACAGTTTCTGCATGTGTATCGATAAGTATCATAGCTTTTTCCGCCTTCTCCCAAATAAGATCCCTCGTACACTCCGCTTCCCGTAGGCGTATGCCCTTCATTTGGCTTATTATGATGTTCCCTGTACATAGCGCCACAGCTACAGAGATGGGTGTGAACCTCGGTCACACTGTGGTAATCGTTATTTACCCATCCATATTCGTTGTCACCGCATAATCATGAACATGCGCTGCCGCTGCCTTCGTAGGAAAGGCCAACGGCATCAATGCCAACACAAGGGCAAAAGATAAATTTCTTGCAACATTTCTCCTCATAAAACATTCCTCTTATTGAATAGTTACAAATATACTATATCTCTATAGTATTTATATGTCAACCACGAAATTCTGCTGTCCCAGAGTTGTTTCACGAAGCGCCTGAAATTTTTTTATAATAACCCCGCTGTTCCAGCACCCAGTCCGGGTATCTCTTTTCTGTTGCCGCCATAATATCCTCCCTTCTGTATAGGTGGTATAATGTCTATACTATATAGATATTATACCTCTACAGGGCAAAAAAGTCGAAGGTTATGGAAAATTTGTATAACTTCCATAACCCTCGTAAAAATGCCGTATTTATTATTCTCAATTATTCTTCATGAAACAAACCTGCATTGCTTTTGAAAAGATAAATTGCTATAATAATACCATTGTATTTTAAAACGATAACGATAAGGAGATTGCAATGAATAAGACTTTCAGCACGAAAAAGATACTTTCCCTGCTGCTTGCCCTGGCCATGCTGCTATTCACCGCGGCCTGCGGCAGGACAGACGATACTCCCCAGACCTCGGGGCAGTCCCCGGCGGATGCTTCCTCCCAGGACCCGGAAGCGTCCGTGCCCGGGGTTGCCTCCCAGACCCCGGATAATTCTCCCTCCCACAGCGCCTCTGCTTCCTCCGAACCTGCCCCAGGAACTGAACAGCCGGAATACGAGGTTCAATACCCGGTTACCTTGACGGACCAGGCCGGCCGGGAGGTAACTCTTGCATCCGAACCGAAACGCCTGGTCAGCGGCTACTATATCTCCACTAGTCTCCTGATTGCCCTGAATTTAGAAGACAACATAGTAGGTATAGAAGCCAAAGCCGATTCCCGGCCTATTTACCGGCTCAGCGCGCCCGCCCTCCTGGACCTGCCCAATGTAGGTTCCGCAAAGGAATTTGACCTGGAAGGCTGCGCCGCACTGGAACCCGACCTGGTTATCCTCCCCATAAAACTGAAAAACGCCGCCGAAACACTGACGGAACTGGGCTTTCCCGTACTCCTGGTAAATCCGGAAAACCAGGAACTGCTCACCGAAATGATACATCTGATTGCGGAGGCAACCGACACACGGACACGGACCCGGGAACTGCTGAATTTCACCGCCGCCCAGGAGGAACGCCTCTCCGGGCTGTTAGGCACAGCGAACGCCCCCACCGTCTACCTGGCAGGGAATTCCAGTCTGCTGTCCACTGCCGGAAACGCCATGTACCAGTCCGATCTGATACGCCGGGCAGGAGGCATCAATGCCGCCGCTGAAATTACCGATGCCTATTGGGCGGAGATTGATTACGAGCGGCTGCTGCACTGGAATCCGGACTATATCATCCTGGCCTCGGACGCCGCCTACACTGTGGAGGATGTTCTGACGGATCCCAACCTGGCAGACTGCGCCGCCGTGGCAGAGGGCAATGTTTACCAGATGCCCGGCAAAGCCGAATCCTGGGACAGCCCCGTGCCCGGAAGCATTTTGGGTATTGTGTGGCTAAGCGGCATTCTGCACCCCGACTTGTGCCCGGAAACCGATAATGAGGCTATTATAAATGAATATTACGAAAATTTCTACGGATTCCTCTACAGCGAAAACTAGGAAAAGAGCTTTCCATCCGAGATTATTTTGCATCATCTGCCTGGCTTTACTGGCCCTCCTGACTGTCCTTAGTCTGTTCACCGGCAGATATCCCCTGTCCCTGGAGGCGCTCCTTCGGGGAGACGAGCTGCAGCGGCGGGTTTTCCTGAATCTGCGGTTCAGCCGGACGGTTGTGGGCCTTCTGGGCGGCTTTGCCCTGGGGGTATCGGGCTTCGTCTATCAGACCGTATTCCGCAATCCCCTGGCCTCGCCGGATATCATCGGCGTTTCCTCCGGAGCCAGTGCAGGGGCGGCGGCAGGCATCCTGTTTCTCTCCGGCTCTGCGGCGGTAACCGCATCTGCCTTTGCAGGCGCACTGTCTGCGGTGGTCATTGTGCTCCTTCTCTCCGCTCTGGACCAAACCGGCAGAAACACCTCCATTGTCCTGGCCGGGATTGCGGTTCATGCCCTGGCCCAGACGGCGCTGATGTGTCTCAAGCTCACCGCGGACCCGGAACGGGAACTGGCTTCCATCGAATACTGGATTATGGGCAGTCTCAACGCAGTCAATCTTCATTCCCTGGGAGGCAATCTCCTGCTCTGCCTCCTGTGTCTTGTCCTCCTCTTCCTGCTCCACCGCCAGATCATTCTTCTGTCCGGTGAGGAGGGGGAGATGAAAATGTTAGGCGTCAGCGTGGGAAAGCTGCGTCTTCTGGTACTGCTTACCGCCACCCTCACCGTATCCTCCGTGGTCAGCCTCACCGGACTGATCAGCTTTGTGGGACTGCTGGCTCCCCACGGCGCAAGGCTTCTCACCAGAGACAACCGCCAGGGCACCATGCTTTTGAGTGGATTGTTGGGAGGAATCCTGCTTCTGGGAGCAGATATCCTGGCCCGCAGCGTCTCCACTGTGGAACTGCCGGTGAGCATCTTTACCAGTGTTCTGGGCGCTCCCTTTCTGATTGCTCTCATCGGCAGGCGGAGATCGCTGTAACATAAAAAACGTTATCCAGGCCCGATACCCAGAGCGTGTTTGAAAATTGCTTTCTGATAGCTGTGCGCCACAGTTTGCGGAAGATTAAATCATCTTACAGAGTTTTCAAACACGCTCTAACCCGGGAATCCGGAAGGCAGTTTGTATCCTGGGCAGGCGCATGTGCATAGAGACCGAAAACCGCAGGCACACGGAGAACACATATGAATTTTTTTATCGTAAATCATCTCACTGCCGGATACGGCAGCAAATCCGTCCTGAAGGATATTTCCTTCTCCCTGGACAGGGGATGCCTTCTGGGGATCCTGGGCGCCAACGGCAGCGGTAAGACCACCCTGTTAAAAGCCCTCTGTAATCTCCTTCCCCATGAGGGAAGCTGTACTTTGGAAGGAACCCCTCTGGAAAAGCTAAAACCTGCACAGATGGCGAAGCTCTGCGGTTATATCCCCCAGAGAAGCGGCATCTCCCTGCACATTTCCGCCCTGGATGTGGTCCTCATGGGCTTTAATCCCCACCTGGGCCTGTTGGAACGTCCCACGGCCGCCATGAAAACCCAGGCCCTCCGCATGCTTGCCCTGACAGGTCTGGAGGGAAAGGAAGAGTCCGATTACCTGACCCTGAGCGAAGGGCAGAAGCAGCTTTGCATCCTGGCCAGAACGCTGTGTACGGGAAGCAGACTCCTCTTTCTGGACGAACCGGAAAGCGCCCTGGACTTCCGCTTCCGTCACAGGATGCTGGAACTGCTGCAAAACTGGCTGCGCCAATCCTCCGGAGCGGTTGTGGTAAGCCTTCATGACCCTTTCCTGGCGCTGAATTACTGCCACAGGCTGCTGCTTCTCCGGGAGGGAAGTCTTCTGGAATCTGTTTCCCCTAAAACAGACCCTCCGGAACAAATGGAAGCCCTGCTCTCCCGCATCTACGGCCCCATCAGCCTGGTTTCCTGCGCAGACCGCAGCGGACAAAAACGCCTGATCATGCTGAAAGAAGATTTCTGGTAACAATTCAGACAGCCCCTCTCGCAAAGTCAAAATTGCGCTCTATGCAATTTGCGCTCTATGCAATTTTGCGAGACATGCGGACGCCAAAACGCATCTTTTTCACGTTTTGTGTGCATTCTCGTAACAGTTCAGCGCCCTGTCTGAACTGTTACGATTTCTGCCAACCAGACTTTGGTATATGTCTCACCCCAGAGGAAAGGAGTAATTGAAGCAATATGAAAAATACCGATTCGCCTGCATTCAGGCTCACTTCAGACTGTATCTGGAATTCTTTCCGTAGCAGCGGTAAAAAGCATTTGATTCTCACCGGCGCCAGGAAAAGCGGCAAAACCACTCTCCTGTCGGAGCTTCTTTCCCGGATTGGCCTGTCTTCCCTTCCATGCCCGATTCCCGGCATCACCACCTGGGCGGAACCCGGAAAGGCGGTTTATCTCAAAGAAAATACCACCGGGCAGACCGCATGTATCGGGCTGTATGACGAATCCCTCCCGGGAGCCAAAATACAGCAGTCCCCGCCGCACTCACCAAACCGGATTCAAATTGGCTTCACAAGTGTTGATGGTGATGCTGATGATGCTGCCCCGCTGCCTGCCGCCGGGAATAAAATGCGTCCCTGCGCGGAGGGTTTCCTGACCCTTGGCATCCCTGCCCTGGGACGCTGCGCGGAATCTGACAGCGAATTTGTTTCACTGGATGAAATCGGTTATCTGGAAAGCCAATGCCATTTGGAAAATCAGTGCAGTATTTACGATAAACCGTTTGCTGTAAATCCCGGTACTTTCCTGGAACAGGAAAAATCCCAATGTACGGAGATTTACCGTGAAGAAATCCGGAAATTAATGGCCTGCAAGCGCCTCCTTGCCGTAGTCAGAAAGCAATCCCTGCCCTTCCTGGAGGAACTTAGCCATCGCGGCGACGTCTTTCTCCTGGACCTGGATCAGCCTTTCGGGCGGTTGGGATGCGTTATCATGGCTTCCGGTGTGGGCAGGCGCTTTGGAGGCAATAAGCTGATGGCGGATTTTCGGGGAAAGCCCCTGCTGCAATGGGCTCTGGAGGCCACGGAGGGCATTTTTGCCAGGCGGATTGTAGTGACCCGTCATCAGGCGGCTGCGGCCTTTGTCCGTCTCCGTGGCGTGGAAGCGCTTCTGCATGACCTGCCCCGCCGCAATGATACCGTCCGCCTGGGTCTTCAGGCAGTTTCGGAGGATGTGGAGGGATGCCTGTTCTGTCCGGGAGACCAGCCCCTGCTGCGGCAGGAAACGGTGGCCTCCCTGGCCTTGAATGCCGTAAACGGGAAGGACGAAATCTGGCGCCCGGTTTGGGAAGACCGGGAAGGGACCCCCGTGCTGTTTCCCAAATGGAGTTTCCCCATGCTGCTGACGCTTCCGGAGGGCTGCGGCGGAAGTTTTCTGCTGAAAAAATATCCCGGGCGGATACGCAGGGTACCCGTCCGGGATAAGCTTGAGCTTCAGGATATTGACAGCAGGCAGGACCTGGAATTCCTGCAGAACTGTTAGGCTGTCTGCTGTTAGGCTGTTTGCTGTTAGGCTGTTTGGCTGTCTGCTGTTTGGTTTTCCTATTCCGCCGAAGGGCCTCGGCAGAGAGAAATCCCGGCAGTTCCCTTTGCGGTTCTCCTTTTTTGCAAGAACGTTGATCATCCGGTCTTTCCCCGGCTCACTGTTTCCGACAGCTGTAAAACCGATATAACCTCTCTGTTTTATCGACAGGATCCTGATATTGCTTTTTCCCGGTCAGGACAAACCCGGCTTTTTCAATGGCCTTCCAGGAAGGATCATTGTCTTCCCTGATGGTGGCAAAGATCTTCATAATACGTGCATCCAACGGAGCCGATTACTTCCCGGGTTTCTCTGTGCTCCATGGTATAGGCCTAAACAGCCGGAACTCCCTGCCCTGCAAACCTATTTTGCGGAAGTCCACTGAGAATCAGAACACACAAAAGGGAGCCTCAGTCGTTACAGACCCGGCTCCCCCATATCAGAACAAACAACCCGTTTCGCAAAATCCCTTTTCTTTACGCTTCCTTCTCCTTCGGCAGCAAAATATTCAGCAGAATGGCCACCATGGCTGCGGGAACAATGCCGGATCCACCGAAAATCAGCTGTACGGCCTGGGGCGTATTGGCCAGGATACCGGAGTTGGCTCCCATGCCATATCCCACGCCCAGGGCAACCGCCACAATGGAAAGATTTCTGGAGCTTAAAGGCTCCTTGGTAATCAGCTGAATACCGCTGATTACTATGGAAGCGAACATCATCACTGCAGCGCCGCCCAGAACAGACTGGGGCATAATGGAAACCAGGGCGCCCAGTTTGGGACACAATCCGCAGAGAATCAGGAAGATGGCTCCCGTGGCCAACGCGAAGCGGTTGACTACTCTGGTCATTGCTACCAGACCCACATTCTGGCTGAAAGAGGTATTGGGCAGCACGCCGAACAGCGCCGCAAAACTGGAGCCCAGACCGTCGCAGGCCACGCCTCCCGACAGCTCCTTATCCGTTGCCTCCCGTCCCAGGCCGCCTTCCATCACGCCGGAAATATCTCCCACGGTCTCCACTGCAGTAACCAAAAACATAATCAGCACCGGAACAATGGCCCGCATGTCAAACACAGGCTTCACCGGCATCAGCCTGGGAATCTCAAACCAGGGCGCATCCGCAACCTTCTGCCAGTTCAAAACCCAGGCCTTGGTATACTCCGCGCCTTCCGCAGTAACGCCTGTGGTGGGCAGTACCAGTCCCATGATCATGGCTGCAATATACCCGCAGATAATCCCCAGTAAAATGGAGGAAGAGCTAAGCACGCCCTTTGTGCCGTGCTTAAAAAGCAAAATCACAATCAGGACAAACAGAGCAAGGCAGAGATTTTCCACGGAACCGAAATCTTTGGCATTGTTGCCGCCCCCAAAGGTATTGATCCCCACGGAAATCAGGCTCAAACCGATGGACAAAACCACGGTGCCCGTGACAACGGCGGGGAAAAATCTTCGCAGGGGCTTCAGGAAGAATCCCAGTACCGTCTCCATCAGGCCTCCCAGAATGGAAGCGCCCATAATGGCTCCGTATGCGATGACCCCGCCCCCCATACTGGATGCCACGCTGTTGAACACGCCGATAAAGCCGGAGGATGTCCCCATGATAATGGGAACCTTGCCGCCGATTGGCCCTATGGCAAAAAGCTGCACCAAAGTCACCAGTCCCGCCACCAACATGGCATTCTGGAGAAGACTTAACTGCAGGGAGGCGAATTCGCCCGCAATGCCGCAGGCCCCGGTAATGATCAGCAGCGGCGTCAGATTGCCCACAAACATGGCAAGCACATGCTGCAGTCCCAAAGGAATTGCCTGGCGCAAAGGCATCTTACCGTCCAGTTTGAAAGCGGCTTCTGAAAGTTGTAAATTGTTTTTCATTGGTGAATCCTTTCTTATGTATGGTTTTATTTATGACTGCTCTATTTTGACGAATTTATTGAACTAAATGTATTTAGGTAAATTTATTTTGTTAAAGCCATTTCGTTAATTCTATTTTGTTTTATCAATTCCCATCCGCTTTCCAAAATCCGCATTCCCCGCTTACTGCTGCCGGAACTGAATAGTCCCCGTTTCCGCATCCATGGAGTCCACAATGGCCAGGGATTCCAGATGATAGCCCAGATTCCGGATCACCCTGCCGCCGATCTGAAATCCTTTTTCCACCGCAATGCCCAGGCCCTCCACAACGGCGCCTGCGGATTCCGCTATGGAGATCAGCCCCTGAAGGGCACAGCCATTGGCCAGAAAGTCATCAATGATCAGAACATGGTCTTCCGGGCCAAGGAACTTTTTGGACACAATCACCTGATTCTTGTTCTTGTGGGTGAAGGACTCCACCTCCGCCACATACATTTCTCCCTCAATATTGATGGATTTGGACTTCTTAGCAAAAACCATAGGCACCCCGAATTCATTGGCCACGGGGTAGGCGATGGCGATTCCCGACGCCTCTATGGTCAGCACCTTGGTCACCTGCTTGCGGGCAAACCGGCGGTGAAACTCCCTGCCGATCTCGTTCATCAGGGAAATGTCCATCTGATGGTTCAGAAAACTGTCCACCTTTAAGACATTGCCCGGCTTCACAATGCCGTCCTTTGCAATTCTCTCTTCCAGAAAATTCATCTGTCGTACCTCCTGTGTAGGTTCACAGTATAGCATATTCCCGTTGGCTTGTCACCTTTTTTTCGGGAAAAAACTACTGCCGTTTCTTCTCCCTGTCAGCCCTGGTCTCCGTTCGCTCCAACTAACCTTCTCCCTGTATTTTTGTACAATAAAAAGCATCTGGACTTTTAACTTCCAAATGCTATTATTATCAATCTGTGATACTATGAATTCTACTGTACTTTTATAGAAAATCCCTCATAAATTCCTACAGGCACATCCTGTTGCTTGTTGTCAAGGACTTTTTAATACAGTTCACAGAATATTCAAAAATTGACACAGCAAAAGCCGGGGGCCAAACGGCTCCCGGCCTGCTCATGCGGTGCTTACTCTTGCGTCATCATCTGGCGGACTTCCTCGCGGAGCATACGCTTGATTTTGTCCTCCATCGTTTCAGTGCTGGTTTCGCTGAAATGCGCCCACACAAGGTAGGTGGTTTTGCCGATTTTCTTCACCATTGAGGGCGGGGTGTCCGGCTTGGGCCGGGGGAAGGTCATGCCTGCGGTAGCGTTGGGAAGTTTGTTTGCCATAGGCGGCTCCTTTCAGTCCATCAGATTTTTCAGACGTGTCAGCTTGTCCTGTGCGGTGGCCTTGCGGAAATTCTCGCCGGAAAAACGGATAGGGGCGCACATCTCCAGCAGACGGTCATAGATGCGGGCGTGGGCGGTGTCCTGGGAGTGCTGCAAGTCCTGGAGGGACAGGTTGGTGGTGACGATCAGCGGCCTGCGGCTGCGGTAGCGGCTGTCGATCACGTTGTAGACCTGCTCCAGACCGTACTCCGTTCCACGCTCCATACCGAAGTCGTCCAAAATCAGCAGCGGGGCGCGGCACAGTCGGCTTATGTACTCATTCCGGCCCTCAAAGCTGGCGGTCAGGTCGTTCAATATCAGCGCAAAGTTCGTCATACGGACAGCTACTTCCTGCTCCATCAGAGCATTGGCGATGCAACCGGCAAAGTAGCTTTTTCCGGTTCCCACGCCTCCCCAAAGCAGATAGCCGATGTTTTCCTCCTGCATGGTGTCCCAATGCTCAACATAGAACCGGGCGTGTTTCATCTGCGGGCATTTGTCGTTGTCGTTGGCAAACGTCCACTCCCGCATAGCCGGGTCGGTAAAGCCCCGGCGTTTCAGATCAGCCACGGTCTGACGGTAACGGCGGGCCTCCTGTTCCGCCGCCTCCTGGTCAAGCCGCTCCTGCTCACAGCGGCAGGGGTGGGGGAGCAAGCGGCCCTCCAGCGGCGGCACGTCCATGCGAAACTGTTTCGGGGTGCGGCACTTGCCGCAGTACAAAAGGCCGTCCTCGCCGGTGTAGTCCCCCGGTTCCAGCCGGGTCACGGTCATACGCTTGATGATGCCCTCAAAATCATTCATAGGCTCTCGCCCTCCTTACACGAATAGTCGGATATGCCGCCCTTACCCTTGCGCCTATCCTCCTTGGCCCAGCGGCGAATGGTGGCGGCGTGGCTCTTGTAGGTCTTGCCGGTAGAGGCCATGTATTCAGACAATCTTTCGATGTACTCCTGCCAGACAGAGGGGAAGTCGGCTTGCAGTTCGGCAACCTCGGCCTCCGTCAGAAAGACATTTCCATAGCGGCCAAAAATGCGGGCGCTCTCACTCACTCCACTCAAGTTATTCTTTAAGTTATTATTACTTATTTTATTAGGGGCCAATTTTCTGGCTATCTAGATCGGAAGAGCGTCGTGTAGGG
>CAJUFB010000055.1 GCA_910585805.1 uncultured Acetatifactor sp. | reverse complement strand
GCGTGACGGACAAGCATACTTGCTGAATAAATATTATGTCTTGCTACTTTCCCCGTTTTGTCATCATATACAGGTAATGCAAATCTGATGTTGTAGCGATACCAGCCATATACTGCATCTGTTTTGTGTTTTTCTTTCCGGTTTGCCTCATGTTTTGGACTGGAAGCTATTCTTATAAGTTCAGGAATAGCCTGCACAGCATTTGCCTTAGCCTTTGCGACAGCGCCTTTTAAGGCGATACGGCTTTCTGAACTTGCGTATTCATCGGGAAAATCTGCCGAAATATATATTTTTTCAGAAGTTTCCCCAATTTCGTAAAAATCCCCGATATACTTTTTCAGGTATTCTTCGACAGCCGTCCAGTCATCCCGCACTTTTGCCTTGAATCGGATATCGTTAATCAAGACCAGCTTTTTACCGTCCGCATCGGTTATGATATTTACATTCCTGTTTTCAATCATTTCTTTTGTTTCCTTTCTTCTTTTCCCTTGATTTGTAGACATTAAACTGGTTCTTGCACTTCTGGCTGCAAAATTCATTCCCCTTCCTGCTTGCGACAAAGGCTTTTTTACAATGTTTACACATACGCATATCATTGTCCTTATCCGTGAGCATGAAAGAAAAGCACATCTGTACCATGACGAGCAGGGAATGGAAATCCCACACGATAACGGGCGAATCCTTTTCAAGTGCGATCCGGTAAGTCGGGGCTATGCCGCCGAAAGCGGAAATGCCCTGACGGTACAGGTTGCGTGTCTGTTCGTCAATCGTATCATAATCCATATAATAAAGGAAGCTTGTCATAAAGGTAAACGCCCAGTCGGTAAATTCCTTTACGAGCCAGTCGTACCTTTCTGCATATTCTTTCTGTAATCCCATTGTCACAGCCTGCGGTGCATTCCCCATAGCCATTGTGATCGCAATGCCCTCATGGTCAGTCACAGACCAGCCCGATTCCACGCCGTTCTTTCTAAAATCAGGCTTGTGAAAAGGGTAAAAATAGGCGAGATAGTCCTCAGTAGGGAGGGATTCTTCCTTTATAAAGTGGTTTTTTGGAAGATACACCGATTCATAAGTTATAAAATCCGCAGTTGTCGGCAGGGCGGTCATAAAGCCGAGGAAACCATATTTTTTGATAAAGTTCAGCACGGCTTCCTTCAATTCTTCTTCCGGCACTTTGTGCATGGCGGCAAGCCCGACATTTATGGCATCAATGACAAGCTGCTCCGCTTCCAGCATAGGACGGTACATTTCCGGTTTTGCATCTTTGGAAACCGTTATGTAGAGAATATCGTCACTGCCTGTCTTATATTCATAACTGCTGTACCGAATCCACGGTGCGCTGGTATGATCGAATAAATTCTTCATAAAATCCTCATTTCTAAGCAGTTTGTTGCAGGGGTAGCAGGAAATCTGCAAATGCAATCGCCTGTCTGCTCCACTCAATCCTGCCACATCATCTGATGTAATATCTTCTATATTATAAACAGTTACTTGCTATCGGTCAAGTTGTTTGCGGTTTTTAGTTGGGATACAATTATTTTCCCTTTTTCTTCCGCACTCCATTTTCCAAAAAATTGTAATGGAAGCAGAAGAAAAAATATGTAAATCCGTGCTCAATATTAAAAATGGGAAACCGCCACAAGAGGGATTGGGGTTTGCATGCCATCTGGCAGGACTGTTTGGGCAAAGACTGTATTTTGGGAGAAAAACCAGAAGGTATACGGATAAACTGAAAATCAATTCATTGAAATGTATTGGCTGCGGTTTATGCGAAAAGCTATGTCCTATGGGTAACATTGCAGTAAAAAATGGAATTGCTGTTTCAGGTGATAAGTGTACAATGTGCTATCGCTGCATTAGCAGATGCCCCAGACAGGCAATCACATTGTTGGGTAAAAAAGTGATTGAACAAAATGATGTAAGCAGATATTTATAGATCCAATCTATTTGGCAGTTATCCATATTGGGCAACTGCCGCCTGTCATTTTGACGAGGTGCTGCAAAAGCTGACTGCCGGCAACACGAAAGGTAAAAGTAGAAAAATTCCGTTTCCCAGCAAATTCCTATTGAAAACAGAACGTGTGTTTGCTATAATATTCCTTAGCCAAGGAGGTGAACACACGTTTGCAGAATATCATATTCCACATCGATGTGAATTCAGCCTTCCTTAGCTGGGAGGCTGTTTATCGTTTATACCACAGGGGCGGGACGCTGGACCTGCGGGAGATTCCGTCGGCGGTGGGAGGGGATGTAAACCTCCGGCACGGCATCATCCTGGCGAAATCCATCCCGGCGAAAAACTATGGCGTAAAGACCGGACAGACCCTCTCCGAGGCGAAGCAGTGCTGCCCGAACCTGATGCTGGTTCCGCCGAACTACAGCCTGTATGAGCAGTGTACCGGGGCATTCCTGGAGATCCTGCGGGAGTATACGGATGTGGTGGAGCAATTCAGCGTGGACGAGGCCTTCATGGATATGACGGCCAGCTGCCACCTGTTCGGGACACCGGAGGAAACGGCAGGGCAGATCAGGGACCGTATCCGGGAGGAACTGGGCTTTACTGTAAATATCGGGGTATCCACCTGTAAGCTGCTGGCAAAGATGGCCTCCGACTTCCGCAAGCCGGACAGGGTGCATACGCTTTACCCCCATGAGATCCAGGAGAAGATGTGCCGTGGCGGCCAGGCTGCGGGCGGACAGGGTACAGGCGGGAGTGGTGTCTGTGGGGATCCGCTATCACGACTTGTCCTATTTTTCTCACCAGAAGCTCCTGGAGGCACCGACGAACCTGACAGTTGAAATCTGCAGGGCGGCAAGGGAGCTGTTTGCCCAGCTCTGGGACCACAGGCCGGTACGGCTCTTAGGGGTGCATACCAGCCGGGTACAGGGGGAAGACCCCTGGCGGCAGCTGGGGCTTTTTGACCGGGAGGATTACGGGAAGCTGGCGGCGATGGACGGCACGGTGGATGCCATCAGGGAGCGGTTTGGGATGGATGCGGGCTGCATTTCTGGGAAGCGGCATAGACCACATGAGCGGGGGAATTTCAAGAGAGAAAAGGGAAGTTGACTATGGGATGGTTACCGTTTTGTAGGGAGGGATGGCTATGGCATTTGGGACAGGTACAGGCCTGCATCCTGCGGACGCGGGGGCGGTCAAAGGGAAACAGAAGGAAGTGGCCTGTGAATGCTGGTTCACCAGCACCGGGAAAATTACGCCCCTGATGTTAAAGATAGAGGATGAGGATGGGGAGATTCAAGTGATAAAGGAGATCACGGTACACTCCCAGGAGATGAAGCGTTATGCCGGGAACCCATCCCTTGAGTTTGACTGCAGCCTGTGGCTGGGGGAGCGGAAGATGAGGGCAAAGCTCATCTATTACCTGGCACAGAGCCGGTGGGTCTTGAACATCTTTCCCTGGGCGGTACGGCACCTGGCGCATTGTTTCGATTTCTGGAAGACCATCCGGTTGTCTGCAGGATAAGCCTATGTCTGGATCATGACAGGGCGGGGCTTGCAGCTATGGAGAGAATCCACAGTGTCCTCCAGGAAGCACCGGAGCTTTCCGGGAGGACGTTTGACATTCGGAATTGCCCACCTCCTGCTTCTATGGGAAAGGACTATAATGAACTCCTGCAGAAGATGATGGCGGAAAAAGCAGGGAGGGGAGGCGCAGTATGGCAGTTGTGAAGCTCCTACCCCGGAAAGCCGCCCCGGGACAGGGCAGGAGGCAGTCTATGGAGGCACGGCTTGATTATGACGAGAATCCGGACAAGACCCGGGAAGGGAAGCTTGTCTCTTCCTATATGTGCAGCCCGGAAACCGCCGCCGCGGAATTCGAGGCGGCGAAGGCCCTCTATGAAGCCTCTACCGGACGCAGCCAGCCCAAAGACCGTGACGTGACCATGTACCGGGTGATGCAGTCCTTCAAGCCAGGGGAGATTACGCCGGAGGACGCAAACAGGGTCGGCTATGAGCTTGCCATGGAATTCACCAAAGGGCAGCACCAGTTCGTGGTCTATACCCATGAGGACAAAGCCCATATCCATAACCACATCGAAATCAATAGTACCAACCTGGAGTGCGACGGCAAGTTTAAGAACGTGAAGGACTCCGTGAAGGTGCTGCGGCGGATCAATGACCGGATCTGCCTTGCCCACGGACTCTCCATCCCGGAGCCGAAACGGGAGCGGACCCTGTCCCAGGGGGAGAAGGGAGCGGTACAGCATGGCAGGAGCTTCAAGGAGCGCCTGCGCCATACGATTGACAGCCAGCTGCCCGGATGCGGTGATTTTGAAGAGTTCCTGGCCCGGATGCGGGAAAACGGCTATGAGGTAAAGCATCGGGGGAAATCATTGGAATTCCGCGCCCCCGGACAGGAGCGTTTTACCCGTTCTTTCCGTCTGGGGGAGGAGTACACGGAAGAGGCGATGCGGGAGAGGATTGTGGCTCGGCATAAGGCTCCCGGCAGGGAACAGCAGCAGACGGAGAGCCGGGAGAGTGCAGAGCGGCATGGAAAGGCGGCTCCTTACGCTACAGGAAACTTTCAGGATGCGGGCAGTGATTGGGGCGCAGGGAATCCGCGCCAGGGAGAGGAACATCAGAACATGCCTGGCGGAGGTCATTTTGAGAACCGGAACCAAAGCGCATCAGGGTGGAAACCAAAGCAGGGGTCAAAGTCGGTTTCTCTGGAGGGAGAACGGATGGCAAAAACCCGGAAGAAGGACAGGAAAGTAAACCTCCTGGTGGATATTCAGGCGAAGCTCCAGGCCGGGAAAGGAAAAGGCTATGAACAGGTTGCGATAGATATTTGACAGCATGGCCTGCTGGTCCTTTTCGTCAATCCAGTGGAAGACGGCATTAGAAAAAACCACGTCCGCTTTCTCGTCCAGCGGCGCAGCTGGTTTTGAGTTTTGCAAAAGGAGCAGAAGACGCAGGACACAAGGTTGAGATTATATCCCTGATGAAAAATGAAGTAAACGGCTGCCTGGGCTGCAATGCCTGCCGGTATGGGAAGCCCTGCATACAGAAGGACAGCTTTAATAATCTTGTCCCGAAGATAGAAGCTGCGGATTTAATTGTCTTTGCCACACCGTTGCACTTTTGGACGAATTTATGGGTGTTGATGCGTGGAAGTGAAAAATTTATGAGACAGGGATGCCGGGGAGAACTTTCCTTTTTTGAAGGAAGAGGTTCCCCGGATTTTTTGTGTTGTCGGAACGCTGTTCAGATTGGATTATGATTTTTGAAGAAGGGGAATCTGGGCGGAGTGCAGATTTTTATGGAGGGAAGATATGATGCAGGGAAAATAGTAAAGGAACTTACCGGGCTGTGCCTGGGAAAGCCATGCCGAAGGCATGTTCGCAAAGTGCAAAATTTCCGCTGGCGGAGATTTTGCTGCCTTTGCCGGGGTCTGGGGTGTCCCCAGCTAGCGTTTCAGAATATCCGAAAAGGATATTCTGAAACATTGCTGGCCGGCTGATAGTTCAGGAGAATTCAGTAAGTACGGTTTGTATTTCCGCTGATTAAGAGAAATATATGTTGGTTATCCATTTTATAGTATCCAATATAAATTACTTTTCCCGGACAGTTGATAAGCCTTTTGATTTATCTCCATTCAGCCATTGCCATTGCTCGGATAGTTCTATTTTTCCATTATCCAAAAAGCGTGGTACACTATGGCATTTTCCAACCCGTATATCGTTGCTTTGATTTATGTGCTGGCAGTAAAAGTCTAATTCTCCATTCGGTTCGACTAACCCAATTATTGTCCCCTTTTTTATTTCTCCACCATAATATTCTGCCCATAAAGTAGTTCCGTTTTGGTGATATGTAAATAGGGTTTGATTATTGACTTCCCCATTTTCCGTGTTTGTTACAGGAACAAAAAAGTTTCCCTCATAACATATTCGGGTGCTGCTGACTGTTAATGGCTTTTACATAATTCCATACACCAAAGAAAAACCAGTGTCGGTTGATAATTCCTTATGCGAAATAGTCTTATATCCTTTATGCTCATAAAAACAAGTAGCACAAAGCGAGGCATCCAGCATAGCAAAATGATGTTTAGCGGATATTTCCTCTTCAAGACATTGCATAATATGGCTTCCATATCCCTTCTTTTGAAAATTGGGAAGTACAAACAGTCTTGAAATATGATTTTCTGAAAAAGTTCCTGTGCCTATCAAAAGGTTATCTAAAGCTAATACCCTTACATAGCTGTTTTCTATATCAGCGGCAATATTTTCTTTTGAGTGAAGATTACAGAAAAAATCTACGATGCTCTCCGGATAATATTGAGGATATATGGTTTGGATAGTTTCCTGCACTAATTGATAGATTTGGTCTAAATCTTCTCTTTTGGCTTTTAAATATTCCATAAAGTACGTCTCCGTTCTGTTTTTCATTATGCTCTTGCAAACAAAAACAAACAATAGTAAAATTGTCTGCATGACAATTTATGCTCACGAGTATGGCAAATACTGCGGAGCTGATCATAAATGGCATTGCCGATGAAGTCATCACGGAACGCAAAAAGGAAATAACAAACCGCAATCTAATTGTGAATGAAATTTTAAACGGCTACTTAGTCGAAAGCAAACTTACTTGCCCAATCCGATATTTATTATTACCCGATTCCTTTACGGGAAAAAGTTTTGAAGTATGATGAACTGACCGAGGGGTTAGAGCGTCTGAGAAGAATATTATCATAGATGTATGAAAAATCCGCATTTGGAGATACAGTAAAAATGATACAATTTGAACCTCTTTTCCAATTTATAGAAGCAAACCTGCACCGGAAAATCAGCCTGGAGGAGGCCGCAGGCGTGGCGATGTTTTCAACTGTGCATCTGTCACGCCTGTTTCAGTTTGCCTATGGCATGACACCGGCGGAGTATATCCGCAGGCGCAGGCTTACGGAGAGTGTGACGGCCCTGCAGGATAAATCCCGAACAGTCCTGGAAATTGCGTTGGATTTCGGATTTGAACATGAGCAGTCGTTTGCCCGGGCATTTCGGGCTGAATTCGGGGTCACTCCCGGCCGATACCGGGACACAGAGACGGAACTGCCCATTCTTCTTCCGATTCAGAATTATGGTACTGTCTGCAACGAGGGGAGACTGTTTGGCCCCAAGGCCGTATATCTTCCGGAAATCCGGCTGCTTGGAACATGGCATAATATTCCGTATAAGGATTCCGTATGGATGGCGCCGGAGGCAGCGCTTGATTTTTGGGATGGTGTCCGTCCCATGCTGCCGGGCGGGCAGGAATCAGGCATCTATTATGGGCTGACAGAGCATTTCCGGGACGGTAGGGACTATTCCCGCTATTTTACTGCAATCGAACAGTGTGGGAAGGACTTCCACGGGAAGCAGGCTTCTTTCAGCGGAGTGGAGACAGCGGTTTTCGGCGGCTGCCAGTGCATCAAATTTCATTATATCGGAAAGCACCATTACCGTGAGCTTTCCCAACAGACGGCGCACAGGATGTACCGCCTCATCGGCCAATATGTTTTCGGCAGGAAGGCATTCCCAGGGGTCAGCCGGTATACTCATTTGGAACAAGTCCCGGTAATAAATGGGGAATACTGTCTGATGGAATGGTTCGCGCCCTTGTCCCATGCGGGTTTTAGCCCTTCGGAGCCCACTGAAAAGGATGATAAAAAAAGTTCAGCGTGTATGAAGCGGGGTAGGGTATAATTTCATTATGCGAGGCATGATGCGTCTAAAACAAAAAAGAGGGATGAAACATAAAAATGAAGGAAGCAGATAAAGCACCGAAGGACGGATATATCCACATTAAAAGTGCGCGCATTCACAATCTGAAAGGAATTGATGTATCCATCCCAAAGCACCGGCTCACGGTAATCACCGGTGTCTCCGGCAGCGGGAAATCAAGTCTTGCTTTCGACACGCTCTACGAGGAAGGCAAACGCCGTTACCTGATGTTCTCCGACACGCAGTTTATGATCGACGCTGTGCCGGGTTTTGACTCCATCACCGGGCTGTCGCCCACCGTGGCGGTGGAACAGCGCATTATCCGGCAGTCCAATCCCCGCAGTACTGTGGGCACCCGCATTAAAATCAGCCATATGCTGGCGGCGCTTTTTGCCAACTATGGGGAACGTGATTCAGCGTATGACGACGGGCTGCCCCTCGATGTCTCCATGTTCCAGCGGGGCGCTGCAAAAGGTATGTGCGTGAAATGTCTGGGCAAGGGAATGATTCATTCCATTGATGAGGTTAGGATGTTTGCCGACAGGGAGCAGCTGGTCTGTGATATTGCCTGCGGGCTTGGACGGCGCAGCGACACGAAGCGCATGGTGTCTGAGTTTTGTATGCGGTATGGCTTTGACCTCTGGAACAGCAGGGTGGGGGAGTTGTCTTCGCAGCAGCTTGCATTGCTGAAATATGGCGATCATGGGCAGTCCAAATTTCCGGGAATCATTCCCTGGATCACGATGCTGGCAAACGGCGCACTTTCTACATCGGGCCGACTGGCAAGCATATTGACGAACGAGGGCATGATGACGAGGCGTGTCTGCCCGAAATGCCTTGGCACAGGATTGGGCGAACAGGCGGCACACACCACCTTTCACGGCAAGACCATCACAGAGCTTGAGAATATGTATATCCGGGATCTGTATGATTTCTTTTTGGACTGCGATGATGCCCGGAATCCGCTGATTGGCGAGCTGCGCTTAAAGCTCTCCTGCATGATTGATGTGGGTCTGTTCCACCTGGCGCTGTCCCGCCCGCTTCCCACGCTCTCCGGCGGCGAGATTCAGCGGCTTTTTCTGGCATCCTACATAATCACGGAGATGGACTCGATTATCTTTGTGTTTGACGAGCCCACCATCGGCCTGCATGAAACGGAAAAGGAAAATCTGATTCATATTATCAGACGTCTTGTAGATAACGGAAATACGGTAGTGGCGGTAGAGCACGATAAAAATTTTATGTGCGCTGCGGATTATATTATTGATATTGGGCCGGACGCAGGCACCCGCGGGGGCATGAAAATTTACGAGGGCGGCTTTCAGGAATTTCTGCAATGTCGGGATTCCCGCACTGCCCCTTATCTGGCGGCGGAAAAAGGCTTTCCGGTAAAAGACGCTTTCCGGCCGACCGGCAAAAAAGAGCTGATTCTGTCACATGCAAATATTCACAATCTGAGGGATGTGACCGTGCATCTGCCTCTTGGGATTATGGTGGGAGTTGCCGGAGTCTCCGGCAGCGGAAAATCCAGCCTGATTTCGGATACCCTTGTGCCGAAGCTGAAGGAAATTCTGAAATCAAAATGTGTCGCGGGAGAGGATAGCCGGGAGGGGGACGGCGGGAAAGAAGCAGCAGCTTCCGATATCGATTTCCCAGATGGAGAGACGGCATATCCCTCCGGTTCGGATCTGTCGGCGTCCCACAGCGGATCCTGTCGGCATCTCCCGGTCAGTCTTTCCGGCAGCGAGTTTCTGCGCCGCTGCTATGTCATTGACCAGCGTCCCATCGGCCGCAGCCGCACCTCCTGCCCGGCCACCTACACCGGAATGTTCGACCGCATCCGCGCCATGTTTGCCGGGACAGAGGACGCAGCAGAGCGTGGCTGGACGGCGGGTATGTTCTCCGTCAACAGCACAGGCGGCTGTCCCCGCTGCAAGGGCGACGGAGTTATCCATTACCATGTTGGCTTTGGCAGTTTTATAGACATTACCTGCGACAGCTGCGGGGGCTCCGGCTATGTGCCGGAGGTGATGGAGGTGCTTCTTGACGGGAAAAATATCCGCGAAATCCTGGAGATGAGCGTGGATGAAGCCAGGGATTTTTTCACAGGCAAGGACGAGAGCATCTGCAGGCTTCTGGAGATCCTGCAGCGAGTGGGCATGGGATATATCCGGCTGGGTCAGGCAACCCCCACCATCTCAGGCGGGGAGAGCCAACGGATCAAGCTGGCAAAGGAGCTGGCAAAGGGGAAGAATACAAAGGATGCGCTCTATATTCTGGACGAGCCTACCACCGGGCTTTCCTATTCCGACAGTGAGCGGCTGCTGCAGCTACTGGACGAGCTGGTACAGCAAGGGGCGTCGGTACTGATTACGGAGCATGATTCGTACATCCTTTCCAGCTGTGATTATTTGATTGAGATGGGACCGGGGGGCGGCACGGAGGGCGGCAGGGTGATTGCACAGGGGACTCCGGCGGAACTTCGGGATAATCCGGCTTCTATCATCGGGAAATATTTGGACGCGCCGGGAAAGGAAGGAGGATTGCCATGATGTTATCAGAAGAAATCAGCGGATTCATTCATCAGAAACATTACCGCAAGATCAACAGTGTCCTGTTCTGGCAGGACGGCGAAATCCTGGCTGAAAATTACTATAACGGCTTTACGGCACAGAGACGGAACGTGCTGAACTCCGTGGTCAAAAGCATCCTTTCCCTGGCTGCCGGAGTCGCGCTTGACCGTGGCTTGCTGCCTGGTCTGGACGTGGCGGTGGCTGATTATATTCCCGCGCTGCAGGAAGGCCGGGATCCGCTTCACCCGCTCATTACCCTGCGGCACCTGCTGACAATGACCTCCGGTATCTACTGGAACGGCGGCATCCATTACCACTGCCCAATGATGGAGCAGCTGCGGCGCAGCGGGGACTGGCTCTCCCATATTGCCGACTGCGCAGTCGCGGATCTGCCGGGGATGCGCCATAATTATAAGGAATTTGATGTGATCCTCCTCACCGCAGTGCTGGAGACAGTCTGCGGCGATCTGTACGATTTTATTGACAGGGAAATATATGCTCCGCTGGGCATTTGTAGCGGGAGATGGTATAAAAGCCCTTGTGGCATCTATTACAGCGTGGGCGGCGGCAGGGAAGAGGATCAGCTTCCAGCTGCCCTCACTGCGAAGGAGATGCTGCAGCTTGGCCGACTTTGCCTGGAGGCCGGAAGATATGAAGGGCAGCGCATCGTCTCCGAAAGCTATCTGCGGGAAGCGCTTACTCCCTCTGCAGCCGATCCGGGTTACGGGTTTCTCTTCTGGCTGGGAGAAGGCTGGTATGCCTGCCGGGGCTATGGCGGCCAACGGATTCATGTTTTCCCGGAAAAGCGGCTGATTACCGTCATGCAGGCTACGCCCTCGTCCCGTGGGATGGCGTATGATGATGTGATATGGCATGGGGTAAAGGTTCTCTGTGGCTCCTGAGCGAAGGCGGTGAAAGGGGTGTCAGCAGAGATGGTATGATTGCGTGGCCGTTTGGCAGAACCAGGAAATACGACGGAGCTGATTCTATTGACAGAAGCCCTTATACGGATTTGCCGCATATGATGCGGGAGTTCAAACGGTATCATTCTATGAATATCCGGGAAGCCAGGGAAATGGCTTACTGGTAAAAAGCCGAAAAATTATATGTGTGGGAACCCTCCCAAAAGAGGGAATATGGGAATCGGTGAAAGGGGAAATGGACGGATGACTGGATAAAGGGCGATGAGTCCTTTGTTCAGAAAGCGTGGTAGTGAATAGGAAAGATAACAACAGGAATTTGATGATAAAGGAGAACAAAAATGCAGATTGTACCTACACTAAATTTCGGAGGGAATTGGTGGATTACATAGAAGGACTTAAGAAGGAGAGATGATTATGAACGAAACCGCTATTGTAAAAGTGGAAGAACACAGGAATGAAAAAGTGGTCTGCTTTACCGTGGATTGCATTGACCCGGAAAATGAGGCATGGGGGAAGATGTCGGAATGGTGTAAA
Organism: uncultured Acetatifactor sp.; assembly: GCA_910585805.1. GTDB lineage: Bacteria > Bacillota > Clostridia > Lachnospirales > Lachnospiraceae > Acetatifactor. The sequence continues at coordinate 14,449 of CAJUFB010000055.1, read as the reverse complement.
CAGAATGTGCCTGACCGCACGGCCAGAAGATATGTGGGAGTAGCACTATCCGGCCATCACCCTCAGGGAGAGGAACATCAAAATGCGTCTGAGCATATAGAACATCCTTACAAAGCAATGATCAGAATATTAATGGATTTGCAAAAGTTTTGTATGAGGAGGATTACGCTCTGTTCCAATGGTTTGAGAAGCAGTTTCCCGAGAGATCATGTGCATGTCCCAATAACCGGAGAGTTTATTTTGGCGGCGAGCCAAGGCGCATCTGCGGGCTGTCCAACCGTGCGGAGATCGTAAATCCTGACGATCATGATATGGACAGGGCTTTCTATGTCTTAAGAAAATACCGGAATATCGGTTTGTGATGACGGAGGGGATAGTGTGAAAAACAAATTTTTCACACACAGATTTGTGCCTGCGTCTCAAATTCGCAGGTTACGGAAAGGCATGGTTATTATTATGAAAATGAATAGGAGCGTAAAGAAATCTTTTGTAGTGATCGGCAAGGAAGGTTCCACGTTGGATGGGGATGATTTTATCCAGAAGCTATGGAACGATGCCAATACGCATTTTGAGGAAGTACAGCATTTGGCGAAGAAAGATGAAAATGGAAATATATGCGGAATCTGGGGTGCGATGTCTGATTTTTCCCGCAGTTTCATGCCATGGGAAGATTTTGATAAAGGGCTTTATCTTGCAGGGGTGGAGTGCAATGATGAGGCCGAAGCGCCCGATGGCTGGACAAAATGGAAGATTCCCGGTTACGAATATCTTTATGTGGAATGTGAAAGTGGTAATATTTTCTCAAAGACGTTGGGATATATGAAGGATAACAGCATTTCGCTAGCCGGTGCCGTCCACGATTTTACCTGTCCAAAGACCGGAAAGAGTTACATGTATTTTCCGATTAGGAAGTTATGATGCGACCAATGTTTATCAGAATGGATTGCGCGGTAAGCGATATGATGTTGTAATTGAAAGATTGCTTATTGCTCCAATGACATAAAGTATGTAATGGAAGCAGGGCAGGCACCGGACGGGAGTTGATTTTGGCTGTGAAGTATTTATGCCGTTACAGGAAATGGCTGCAATTGGATTTGGTGAAAACCCTGAAGTACAGGGTATATTTGCTCTGTTGCATATGGTAGAGATTCGTGGAGGAAAATTCTTTGAATCGGATATTTATAATGATGAGCTCATTGAGGAGCGCGTGGGCAATATTCTGCGCCCTGTCGGCGGAGGAAGAACGATAGCAGCCGAAAAGAAGGTACATATGGAAAAGTATAAAATCCTTATGGAAACAAACAGGAAAATGATATTTGCAGAGGAAATATCGGATAGTGATAAAACGCAAATCGTGTCAACTTTTCTGAACGGGATATGCAGCAAAGGGGATATCATAAGATATAAAAGACGTATGAGAGTAGATACCGAAACGGATAGTATATACCCCTATTATTATATTCCTCCATATAACGGAAACAAAAAGCTGCGGCTTGTTCAAGGTTATCTGCCCAAAACAAATATACTTTATGCGAACCATTATGAGCTGGAAATCATCAGACTGCTGTCTATGTTTGCCCCGGAAAACAGAACGGTCGATGAAATGGCAGACAACACATTACATAGATTAAAAAACACATGTTTCGGAAATTCATGTATACAAGGCGAGTGTTTGGCAACCGGGATCAGTGTGTTAAGATTTCTTTCTGTAACACGGCCCTATGATTTGGAATGGATAGATAAATTACTAACCCCATTGGGTGATGCGTTCCTTTCGTTTGGTAAGGGGCAGGCATCGGTGCATAAAGGAATCCCCCTGTGGTATCTACTCATGGCGTTTACCGATATAAATAATGAAAAAACCAGATGTCTGATAGCTCAAAGAAAAGAGTGGCTGTTAGGTTTACTGAGAAAAGGCTGGATTACCGGTAAGCTGTCAAACGGAAAAATATCGGAAGGTGACAGCTATAACCTCATGGGAAAATATATCATAAGAAATGCGATAGGTACTTTGCCGGGGTATGAAGATATATCTGAACATAAAATATACATAAACAAAAAAGACGAGAGATGTTACTGTGATATTTGAATTATAGTGAGATGTCTGTCTATGGATATTGTTCAGCGCTATCCTTAAGGCAAAGGGAATTCCTTGCCAGTGCAGAGCGGGATTTATGGATTATTGGAGGTGCGAAGTGAAAAAAATAGCTATTATAGGTGACTATAATCAAAATGAAGAAAGCCATTGTCTCATTATGGAATCGATAAAAGAAGTGGCAGAAGAAATACATGGTGAACTAAAGGCTCAGTGGATTATGAGTGATGCGTTGGATGTATCCGAGGAACATTTAAAATTATTTGATGGGTTTTGGTTTTCGCCAGGAAGTCCTTATAAGGATGCAAAGAATGTTTTGTCGGCAATTCAATATGCAAGGAAGAATGGGGTGCCTGCACTGGGTACATGTGCCGGTTTTCAGCATATGGTTATTGAGTTCGCACGTAATGTGTTAGGTTTATCTGGTGCGGATAGTGAAGAAAATGATATGGAATGTGCAGACGCTGTGATTGCAAAATTGTCATGCACATTAATGAATAAAAAGGAACGACTGAAGATATCTGATTCCAATTCCATTCTGGCTCGAACAACAGGCGGGAACGAATTCATTGGAGAATACCGTTGTAACTATGGGTTTGATGAAGCATATCGCAGTGCATTTCAAAACAGTGATATGATTACAGCCATAGTTGAAACGAAAAATGGATATTTGAGGGGATTTGAATTGAAAGAACATCCATTTTATGTTGGTACGCTTTTCATTCCCCAATTAGATTTCAGGGGGGATAGTTCTTATCGGATTATTAAGTCGTTTGTAAAGGTCGTTTTAGATATGGAGGAGTAAAAAAATCGGGAAATATAAAGTTGAAGAATTTGGATCGGAGGTAACGATGCGGAATCACCGGCGAGACGCTTCCGGCAGAGTTACGGGAGGATGCACTGCGCCCCCTGAGACAGCTAAACACAACGAAGTATGTATGTGTCGCCGGAATCATGAAGCCCGGAGAATCTGCGGAGGAGACGGTGGTACGCGAGATTGGGGAGGAGCTGGGGCTGAACGTAAAGTCGGTAGAGTATGTGAAAAGCTATCCCTATGAGAAAAAGGAGATGCTGATGCTCGGCTTTAAGGCAGTCGCGGATATTTCAGCGCCAAGTTTTTTGAAGACTGGGGGTATGACAAGATTTTTGTGGCACAGCCGCCCGACAGTGAAGAGGATTTTGACAGGGCATACAGTCATGCGAAGGAGCTGTTGGAGGGCATCTGCTTTCAGGAATACCGGAATATTGTTTTTGTGGGCAAAAGCCGGGGAACCGTGCTGGCATGTAAGCTGAAGGAAAGCCTTAAGCTGCCGGCAAGCCTGATTCTGTTGACGCCCATTGAAGCAACGCTTCCATATATGACGCGGGATAATGATATTTTGCTGGCGGTCTGTGGCAGTAAAGACAGGTATTTGTCCTGCGAGCTGTTGCGTGAGGTTTGTCTGCGGGAAAATATTTCCTGTTATATTGAGGAAGGCGCAGGCCATTGTATGGAGGTGCGGGCGGATCTGGACAGGGATCTGGAAATTATCCGCAACGTGATGTTGGCATTTTATACGTTTTGGCAGAAAAGGAGCAATAAAGGAAAATACACGGGAGACAACATTATATCGATGCGCTTTTCATAAAGAAAATATGACTTCATAACAATCACAGCCTGCGTTGAATGCTGTACAGGATGCTGAAAAAGCAGAAAGAATATGCAAAGGCCGGACTGGACGCAAATCAGTGTAACAGAGACACAGACTTGAGGTGTACAAGCATGTGATGTAGTAACGATTGATGGAAATATTATGAGAATAATAAGATGGAGAAGAAAAGGAAGGAAACAGGAGCAAAGTTATGAAAATACTGGTTATTGGCGGAACGCGCTTTTTTGGCATACCTATGGTTCATGAACTGCTGCAAAAAGGGCATCAGGTGACGATTGCGACACGTGGAAAATCTCAGGATATTTTTGGGGACAGCGTAAAGAGAATTACCCTGGAGCGCACGGAGCCTGAAAGTATGCGGAATGCATTGGCAGATAAGGAATATGATGTCGTAATAGATAAAATTGCGTACTGTTCTAACGATATCAAATCTGCGCTTGATGTGATCCACTGCCGAAAATATATCTATATGTCCACTACCGCAGTTTATCAGCCGAAGCATATCAACACATAGACCAAACCCGGGTCAACCTTCTGACTTTGAATTATTAGACTCCGTATTTCCCATTTCATCCCTGTTTATAGGGATGGCTCTAAGCTGAAAATTAATACTTCCGCATGGGCAGGATATATCCATTTCATACTTTTCTTTTGCACCTCTGTATGTAAAATCACCACCGCACCGGATTACTTCACACCATGTAAACAGCTCCGTCATTACTCTGGGGCAAATCCCTGCGGGGCATTCATATGAAAATACAAATTTGTCCCCTTTTTCTATGCCGAGCCTGCAATCCCTTGCCCTTCCCTCTGGGCTTTGAAAGCAAGCGGCCCAGGCGCGGGCGCGAAGACTGCCTGCGGGCTGGCAGAAATGGGACATATCCCTTTTTCTGCTGTCCGTCATTAAGATGATATCAAAGGCACGAGCGGCAACCCGAAGGGCCTGTGACCGGCGCTGTGGTAACGCCGGAACCGCCATAATCCATCGGAGGGAGGACCAGAGAATCCCGTTCCCCAGGGTAAAAGGGGGATACTGTGGGCACGGCCTGGGCAGCTTAGTCAACTGCCGCCACCTGCTGTCGGTATCATGGCGCTTACTAACCATAAGCGGCTTGAATATTCCCTGCCCGGCTTTGTCGGGCCTTGTACCGGGGGTGAGGAGCAGGGCGGTCATGCCGCCTGAGAATACGGTGCATCGTGGGCTGGAATGCAGACAGGCTGATTCCAGCTTTCATCCCATGTGCGCGGGAGCGCATAAAAAGGATGTTGATTCAGATTACATCAGGAAAATGCAGTCGGCGGCTTTGCCTGGAAATACAGGCACTGCCGGAAGCAGCGTCCTGATTTTATCATTCTTGCGGGATGCAGGACCTGCCGCCACAAACTGCCTGTGCCACCGCCATCTGATGGCTGGTGCCGGGGAGTTTGCGGCGCATGGTGTTTCATCCGGCAGAAGAGGAAACAGTCATAGAAGAAAAATCTGGACGGGGCAAAATAATCTTCTGATGATCAGGAAATATAAGGCATGGATGAATCTGGAGGGAGGTGCGGGATACATGAAGGTTTCCATAAAGAAAATCAGGGTAAAGGAGGGGCGGCGCAGCTTCTGGCGGCACAGAAAATCAGGACGGTGGATGAGTATGTTGCAAAGCAGGAAGAAATGGGGGGAGCGGCAGAGGGGACGGAACCGATACATGCACAAAGGGAGGAAGCCTCCGGGGAGGAAGCGGCTGGCAGGAAAATCTCCGAAACGGAAGCACCTGAAGCAAGAACCTCTGGGACGAAAGCATTTATGAAGGAAGTACCTGAATGGGGATATATAGGAGAAGAAACCGGGAAACCGGAAAAAGAAACGGAGATACATACTGGAAAGATACTGAAATATGGCGTTGTTCGTGAAGACCTATGAGACAGAGATGAGCGACAAGACCTTTGTGTCCCGCCTTTCCCAGGCGGATCCGGACGAGATTAACCGCAGGGGCAGGGCGGACTTCTCCACCAGCAGCGTGGCCCTGCGCTATGCCCGGGTTATCCTGGAGAAATATAACGGACAGCGGGGAGGGAGGAAGCTGCCGTACCGGTTTAATGGATAAAGTGGAGACAGAAAGCTGGCAAGTCAGTTCAGGTAATGGGATGCAGTATAAGAAACAGACATGTCAGTCAAAAACTGACATTCAGACAAGCAGATATTTCATACATTAGAACAGGCAAGAAGCGGGAGGCTGCATATGGAGACAGCACAGGAAATAAATCTTGCACAAATGAAGGAGGTTGACATACATACGGTTGACAGGGAATCACTTATGGATATCAGGGATGTAAAGGTTGACGGGAAGCTTCCCAGACAGCAGCGCTTTAACGACTTTCTGAGGCAGATCAGAAACCCGTACTGTTACCGCTGTGGAAAGATGGTGGTAAAGATCAGCTTTTCCGATACGGAGGCGACACTGGAAGACAGGCTGGAGCATTATCTGGAGACCATGCAGTGAAGCATGATCGGATGTCTGGACAGCAGAGGATATTTCCAGACTATGTGCGGTAAGTTTTTTATGGAAAGATTCCTGCGGGAGCTTCCCCATAAGAATATTCCGATTGGTTTCCTTATATAAGCAATTTTATTTGAAAACTGCGCAATAAAAAAATTATTCTGTGGAAAAAATTCCATAGGGAGATGAAAATGACAAAAGAGGGACGACTTTCACCCGGAGGCTTGACTTTCACGCTTTAAAGTGTTACAATCCTGCTTAAATAAGCAGACCGGTGGGCCCATTGTGAAAAGTTTTAACGGAAATTTTTTACATTGGAGGTACCGCCATGGAAAATTTAAAAACAGACCGGATATACCATGCCGCTGTCTATGTGCGCCTGTCCAAAGAGGACGGCGACAAGGAGGAGAGCGACAGCATCGTAAACCAGAAGGAGCTTATCAGGGCATTCCTGGAGGATAAGCCGGACATAGAAGTCTGCGGGGAGTGGGCGGATGACGGCTACAGCGGAGCAGACTTTGAGCGCCCGAATTTCCAGAGGATGGTCCGGGAGATTGAGGCAGGCCGCATTGACTGCGTGGTGGTCAAGGATCTGTCCCGGTTCGGCAGGAATTTTGTGGAGGCCGGGCGTTACATCGACCAGATTTTCCCGACCCTGGGGGTGCGCTTCATTGCCGTCAATGACGGCTTTGACAGCGCAAAAGGCAGGACTTCCTCAGACCGGATCCTGATCCCCTTCAAGAACCTGATCAACGATGCCTACTGCAGGGATATCTCGGTAAAGGTCAGGAGCCAGCTGGAAACCAAACGTAAGAAGGGGGATTTCATCGGCTCCTTTGCCGTGTACGGATATGGAAAGGACCCGGCTGACCACCATAGGCTGGTGGTGGATGAATATGCTGCCGGAGTGGTGAAGGACATTTTCAAATGGAAGCTGGAGGGCGTAAGCCAGCAGCGGATAGCGGACCGGCTGAACGACCGGGGGGAGCTGTCCCCCATGGAATACAAGCGGTTCTGCGGGATGCGGTATCAGTCCGGCTTTCAGGTAAACACAAGAGCCAGATGGACGGCAGTGGCAGTGGGCCGCATCCTGCGCAATGAACTCTATATCGGAACCATGGTGCAGGGGAAAAGGACTACACCCAACCATAAGGTCAAGAAAACGCTGTTGAAGCCCCGGGAGGAATGGGCGCGGGTGGAGGACAGCCATGAGCCCATTATTGACAGGGAAGATTTCCTCGCGGTGGAGCGGCTCCTGCTGCAGGATACCCGGGTGGCACCAAAGGAAGAGACGGTGTATCTGCTCTCTGGTCTGGTGTTCTGCGCAGACTGCGGCTTTAGCATGGTGCGCAACAGTGTGTGCCGGAATGGAAAGACCTATGTGTACTATATGTGTGGCAATAACCGCACCAATGGGAAATGCAGCAGCCATAGGGTAAGCGGCGGGCAGCTGGAACAGTCAGTGTTCCTTGCGCTGAAACAGCATATTGCCCAGACAGCAGATATGGAGCGCATCCTTGCATACATAGAGACGCTTCCTTACCGTCAGGCGGAGGTGGAAAAAGCGGACCGGCAGCTTTTGAAGAGGCAGGAAGAGGTAGATAAGTATTCCCGATTGAAGACTTCCCTGTATGAGTCCCTGATGGATGGGCTGGTGGATAAGGGGGAGTACCTGGAACTGAAAGCATTGTATGACGGGAAGCTCCAGGAAGCGCAGGCGGCAATGGCCAGGCTCCGGGAAGAGATGGAAAATCTGCTTCAGAGCCGCACAGGCGGAACATACTGGATCGAACAGTTTAAGAAATACCAGAATCTGACCGGACTGACGCGGCATATAGCGGTTACTTTGATTGACAGGATAGAAGTCTGTGAGGACTGCCGTATCCAGATCAGGTTTAAGTATCAGGACAGCTATGAGCGGGCTCTGTCGTTCATAGAGAGCGTGGAGAAAATACAGCTACTCAGCATTGCATCCGGAGCAGAGGCAATCGCCCCCAGAAAGGGAGGTGATGTAGGATGGCAAGAGTGAGCAGGAAAGCCGCCATATCGGGAGAAGGTAAGAGATGTCTGGCTGTTATCCCGGAAAGGATATACAATGTGGCGGCTTATGTACGCCTGTCCGTGGAGGGGGATAATCTGGAAAAGAACCGGGAGTCCATATCCACACAGCGCTACATGCTGGAAAAATACATTGAAAAGCAGCCGGATATGCGGCTTACAGCCGTGTTCTGTGATAACGGTGAAACCGGAACCGACTTTGAACGGCCCGGGTTTGAGAAGATGATGGATGAGGTGCGGCACAGGAAAATAGACTGTATTGTTGTAAAGGATTTATCCCGCTTTGGACGTAATTATGTGGAGACCGGGTATTACCTGGAAAAGATATTCCCCTACATGGGTATTCGTCTGGTGGCGGTGAATGATGGATACGATACCCTGTCCGGGGATGCGGATGAGATGGTGGTGTCCCTAAAGAACCTGGTAAATGATTTATACGCAAAAGACATTTCTCGGAAGATTAACTCCACTTTTGAGACTATGCGCGCAAAAGGCCAGATGACCAGCGGGCATCCGCCTTATGGATATCTGCGCTCCAGAGAAGACAGACACAGACTGGTGGTAGATCAGGAAACGGCGCCGGTGATAAGGGATATTTTTCGGTGGAGACTGGAAGGACACGGCATGGCACAGATCGCGAGGCGGCTGAACGATGGGGGAATTCTTTCTCCGCCTATGTTCCATTACCGACATGGCAACAGGAAGGATAAACCCTCCGGTGTCAGCGCCATATGGAAGGCATACCATATCCGGTTCATGCTGCAAAATCCGGCTTATGCAGGGCATACGGCCCAGGGGAAGGTAAAGGAGTCCTTAAGTGACGGCATCCCCTTGAAGAAGACGGCCCGGGAGGACTGGGTCATTGTAAAAAACACGCATGAGGGAATTATTGACCAGGAAACCTTTGACAGGGTGCAGGAGCTGGTTGAGCAGCGATGCCAGGAATCCCGGAAAATAAGGGGAAAATATGAAACCACGGAAAATATCCTGAAAGGATTCCTCGTCTGCAGGGACTGTGGCACTAAAATGATGCGTTACAAAAGTGTGTCGCCCGCAGGTACGCCCAGGTATGTATTTAACTGCAGGGTTTATGCGGAAAATCTGGGCGGGCAGGGATGCAGCATCAAAAGTGTGGGTGAGCCCGAACTGAAGGAATGTATCCTGCAGTCCCTGCAAGTGCAGATCGGACTGGCCGTGGAGCTGGAAGGAATGCTGGAACGGCTGCAGAAGAAGCCGGAATTCCAGGAGAAGGGAAAGGAGATTTCAGAGAGGAAGAAACAGCTGCAGCAGAAAATCAAGCGCAACATATCCCTGCGGGGTTCCCTGTATGAATCGTTGAGCGATCATACCCTGACGGAAACGGAGTATCTGTCCCTGAAACGGCAGTATGAGGAAGAAGCGGAAAGGCTGCGGGGGGAGCTGGAAGAAGCGGAAAAGGAAGAGCGGCAGGGAATTAAGGCGCTCTCCCCGCAGAATAAGTGGATAACAACCCTTAAGATGTATCAGAAAAGAATGGTAAGCGGGGAGAAGTTAGAGCTTTCCCGGCAGATGGCAGTGGAGCTGGTAAAACAAATCAGGGTATCCGGGTATAATGAAGTGGAGATAACCTGGAATTTTCAGGATGAATTTGCAAGACTGTTTCAGGAAGCACAAAACTTTGAAAAAAGGGGAGAGGCAGATGAAAGCCAAAATATTGGGGAGGAGGCAGAAGCATGAAGACCATTGCACTTTATATGCGCCTTTCCAACGAGGATGCCCATGAGGGGGAAAGCTACAGTATCGGAAACCAAAGGGCACTCCTTATGGATTATGTCAAAAGCCATGAAGAGTTTGAGAACTGGAGCGTGCTGGAGTTTTATGACGATGGGTACAGCGGCGTCAGCTTTGAGCGTCCCGGCATACAGAAACTCCTTGCCCTGGCAGGAAATACGGTAAACTGCATCATTGTAAAGGATTTTTCCCGGTTTGGACGTAATTTGGTGGAAGTGGGGGATTATCTGGATCAGATATTTCCGTTTCTGGGAGTGAGATTCATTGCTGTTAATGAGGGTTACGACAGCGGTCAGGGGCTGGGCAGCTCCGTTGGATTGGATGTGTCGCTAAAGGCACTGGTTTACGAGATGTACAGCCGGGATGTGTCGGAGAAGATCCGAGCCGTCAAGCATGCGAAGATGCGGGGAGGCGAGTATCAGGGAATCATAGCCTTTTACGGATACAAGAGGTCAAAGACGGCAAGGGGTAAGCTGGAGATTGACGTGCCTGCGGCAGAAGTAGTGCGCCGGATTTTTCGGATGGCGGCGGAAGGCATTACACCAACAGCTATCGCAAAGGAATTAAACCATGAGGGCATCCCTTCACCGCTGATGTATCGGAGGGAAAATCATACAGACGCAGGGCATAGCTGGCGGGTGGCAGGAGATATGACATGCTGGACCCGGGAAAATGTGCGCCGCACAATATGTGATGAACGTTATACGGGCAAGCTGATCAGCCATACAAGGGCAAAAGAAGATGTTTCTGCAAAAATCTCCAAACTCTTACCTAAAGAAGAGTGGATCATAGCGGAAAATGCCCATGAGGCCCTTGTGTCGAAAGAGCTGTTTGAACAGGCGCAGACTGTGTTGAAGCATTATAACCATACGAAAGCCCCTAGGAAACCGTATCAGCGTTTCCGGGGACTGCTGAAATGTGCATACTGTGGCAGGGCATTGTCGAAAAGCGGGAAAGAGACGTATTATTACTGCACCACAAGGAAGGTGCTGCCGGAGGCTCCCTGTGCATGTGTCAGAATAGGGGAGAAAGAACTGGAGGATAGCCTGTTAGAATCCCTGAAAATCCAGATACGGCTTATAGGTCAGCCCGGAGAGACACGGCAGGATGGCCGGACAGAGCAGAGTATCCTACAGGAAAAACTCAGGGAATGCCAAAAGGAGGCGGACAGGTGCAAAGCCAGACAGGCAGCGGCTTTTGAGGATTACGCAGAGGGACGTATCCAGAAGCAGGAATATCTCTCTAGGAAAGGGGAGATATCAGCGAGGCAGGAGGAAGTTATCGTGCAGTATAAAGAAATATCTGATAAACTTGCAGAGACTGCACAAAGCAAGAGCAGGGAGACAGTGGATTTAGGACGGTATGCTTTTGTGAAGGAACTGACGCGTGAGATGCTGGAAGAGCTTGTGAAGGAAATCAGGGTTGCTAAGGAAAATGCCATAGAGATTGTTTGGAACTTCAAGGATTGACGGAGCATTTTCAGACGTTTGGGAAACATATTTTTTTATGTATGTCTTGACACGAGCCGAGGGCCATCTGATTGGCAACCACACATACAGCCACATCCAGCTGACGAAGAACAACCGGGACAAATTCAAGGATGAACTGATAAAGACAAATGAGATACTGAAGGAAATCACCGGGGAGGAAGTGCAGTATGTGCGTCCGCCCTATGGCTCCTGGGACAGGAGCTTCGAGAAGGAGCTGAACATGTTCCCGGTGCTCTGGACGGTGGATCCGCTGGACTGGAGTTCCCGGAACGTGGGGCGGATTACAGAGAAAATCGTCAGCAAGACCGGGGAGAATGACATTATTTTAATGCATGATTATTATGACACCTCAGTGACGGCAGCGTTGAAGGCTATTGACGAGCTGCTGGAGGAGGGGTATACCTTTGTAACGGTGGAGGAGATTTTGTTTGACTGAAAATATGATATCCGTTGTTTGGTAAGATCCTCTGTAAGAGCAGATAATGCAGTATAGCCCTGAAAATGCAAATTTAATCGGCAAAACCGGATTTATAACTTGACCAACAGTCTGTTTTTGTGTATCATAGTTTACTAGGTGAATTAGTGGTCAAAAATCAATACAGACGTCTGACGTCGGAATGGAGGAAAGATGGGTATCTTATTAACAGAAGGTGATGCGGCGGCAGCAGGGGCAGGTGGGCTTAGTCTGCTCAGTGTGCTCCTTATGTATGCCGTTGTCATCGGTGCAATGTGGTTTTTCATGATAAGACCTCAAAGCAAAGAAAAGAAGAGAGTGTCGGCCATGCTCTCGGCATTGGAGGTCGGGGACTGTGTTCTGACTACATCAGGCTTCTACGGAATTGTGATTGATATTAAAGATGATATGGTGATCGTGGAATTTGGCAGCAATAAGAACTGCCGTATCCCGATGGAGAAATCAGCGATCAGCCGCGTGGAAAAAGCCGGGGAGAATTAACACCTGGAATTCGGATCATCTTCTCCGGAAAGTTCTATATTTAAGATTGCTGGAATTTACATATCTGCTCAGGATGAGCAGATATGGCGGCGGTCATTCGCTGTGGTTTACAGCAGATTGCATTGATGTGCAGTATAAAATGTCGGTATAGCCCATATTTTCAGGCTGTTCCGGCACTTTTTATTTTTTCGGACAACAGAAACACAGGCTCTCGCCATATACGATAAGACGAATCTGCAGACCAGTTTCCAGTTCCTTCTGGAAACTGTGTCTGTCCCGTCGGTGGGAAATTGCTTATTGAGAAGCGCCCTGAACCCTCCTGTATAATATCCTGTGTAATATTATACAAAGGAGGGCAATACAAAAGATGAAAGAATTAAATAAGGAAATGCAGGATTCCAGGTTAAAAAGCGTGCTGGAAGAAACAGATGTACATTATTTACAGCGATATCAAAACAATGAAAAACACGGGATATCCTGCAATACACTGGAAGGCCTGGCTTTGACCTGGCTTCAGGGACGATATGGCATGATAAAGAAAAGTACCTATTCCGGCTATTATTATTGTATGAAAATGCATATTCTTCCTTATTTTGGCACCATGTCTCTGACTGAGCTGAACGGAGAGGCTGTTCTTGCATTTATGGAGAACATCCAGCAGAAGGGACTGGCAAACAGTACGGTGCGTTCCGTTCTGGTTGTATTCAAATCGATCATGAAATACGGGGTTCAGACAAATCTGATCCGGAGAGAGATCTTGGTCTATTGTACCGTCAGCTGCCGGAGGACGGAATCAAGAGCGTTGATGATACAGGAGACATTAGAAATGAAGGAGTACCTTTTGGAAAAGGATACCATTTTCTCCCTCGCGATTCTTCTGTGCAGAGGTACCGGGATACGTATCGGAGAGTTATGCGGCCTGAAATGGGAGGATATAGACTTTACTTCAAATACGATCAGCATCAGGCGTACAATATCCCGCATTCCGAATCCTGACCCGCTGGAAGGCCAGCCCAGGACTGTTCTGTACATTCGTACTCCGAAATCTCATACATCCATGAGAGAAATTCCGATTCCGCAGTATCTGGTTCAGCCATTGCAAAATAAAAGAAAAGAGAAATCCCAGTATATTCTTACAGGAAATGAGATGTGTACGGAACCTCGGAACGTACAGAAGAAATTCAAGACGATCCTGCGCCATTGTAATATGGAAGATTGTAATTTTCATGCGATGAGGCATGGGTTTGCAACGGCGTGCCTGGAAAAAGGGATTGACTGTAAAACAGTATCTTCCATTCTGGGGCATGCTTCCACACGCACCACCATGGATTTTTATCTGCATACTTCCATGCGGCAGAAAAAGGATTGCATTGATGCAGTAGATTGAACAGGACCTGATACCTGAGACAAGATTTGCCGTTTTAGCCAAAGTACTTCTATATGTAAATGGAAGATACTTTGGCTAAGGCGCAGGAAATAGCGGGCAGAAAATGCCGCCGGAGAATTTTTTGGAAAAAAATGTAAAAATTTTTAAATTTATGTTGACAAGATGAATATGTGGTGATATACTAATTTTCGTTGTCGCGGGAAACAACGGGATGACAAAGAAACAAAAAAGAAAAAATAAAAAATGAAAAAAGTTGTTGACAAAAGAAAAAACTTATGATATCCTATCAGAGTTGCTGATGAAGACAACGAACAAGAGCGAAAGCGATTGAGTGAAAGTGAACCTTGACAAATGAACAGTAATGCAACCCTGAAAATTCCAGATCAGGAAAGCGGAAGTGCTGACCTGAAAGAATTTCAGAGAACAAAACCTAAAGACAGTAAACCAGAAAACAAAACTGGAAAGCCAGACATCTGGCAGGAAGGCTTTTTAAAAAGCTTCAGACTTTTTAACATGAGAGTTTGATCCTGGCTCAGGATGAACGCTGGCGGCGTGC
>CAJUFB010000054.1:5780-26403 GCA_910585805.1 uncultured Acetatifactor sp. | reverse complement strand
ATTGCAATAGCCTGCATGCAGACAAGTCATTGGGTTACAACCGCACAGGTGGAAAAATATTTGAGAAATGGCGGAAAAAGCGGGGCAGCACACGCCGCCCCGCCGATCCCATACGGTTATTCCATCGCCCGCATTTGTTCAATCAGGGATTGCTTTTTCTGTCTGCGGATTGTCCAGACGGACAAGATCAGTACGAAAAGACGGTACAGCCCTTGTAATCGGGACTATACCGCCCAATCTGAAATTACTTCCCTCTAACCGTAAACATTTGCCTTTTTATGAGTTTTGAGCTAAACCGGAGGCTAAAGTATCGTTAATATGTTTTTGTATCTGCTCGGGCGTTTCATCAAAGTCATATTTTATCCACTGATAAATAATTCCGAAATATCCATAGATAAAAAAGGACATAAGATACGAAGCCTGTTTATCATATGTCTCCCCCGACGGTATCAAATCCTCAAGCGCATGCATAATGACAGAAATAAGATTATTTTGATAGAGCATTGAAAACAGATTCTTGTTATCATATATAAATTCGGTCAGATCAGGCTTCTTTCCCTGAACGTCATTTTCGTGCCTGTCAGAATACTGCGCCCATTCGTATTTTATCTTAAAAAGAAGCATTTCCTCTTTGCTGTTTTTGTTTTCAAAATATCTGTAAAAAGTAGTTCTGCCGATGTCTGCTTCCCTGCAAATCGAGTTTACATTGATTGTATCAAAGTCCTGGGTTTTCATCAGCTTGATGAGTGCGTCTGCAAGGCACAGTTTCATAAATGCTGTTTGGTTCTTCTTCATAAAGGAACAAAATCCCCCTTTTTGTACCGCATAGAGTAGTCGCGGCAGCATTTTGCCCGATCCTCATTGACACTCCATGCGTTCTTCCATATAATGTGATTGTGCGGAACAAGTGTATCAAATAGTGACATAAGTTCCAAAAATATTGTAGCGAAAGCGGGCTGCAATGTCAAGCAGAAGGAGACAAATTATGGAAATAGTGAAAAGAGGTTTGAGGACAGTGGGATTTGTGATTTTAGGAATTGTTATTTTGCTTGTCCTTTTAGTGGGATTCCTGCTGATCAAGAACTACATTGTTTCGAAAAAACCCTGGTTAGAGAAGGACTATTACACAGCTTTTCAATCTGATTCAGCTTTGGAAAAAAAGTATGCAGGGCCTGGAAGTTATGATGTGTCAAACACGGTAATCAAATCTGATGATGACACGATAAAAAATATTCGTATCTGGTATCCGACAGAACTTGACAATACGGCAGAAAAATATCCTTTTATTATCGTCACAAATGCCAGCAATACGGCAGCACTAAACTACGAACCGTACTTTGAAAGGCTTGCTTCCTGGGGATTTATTGTAGTTGGTAATGATGACAGACAGGCGGGAACAGGAATATCAACCTCACTGACTTTGGATTATATGCTGGAGCAAAATCAAAATTCCAAGAGTCTGTTTTATGAAAAAATCGACACCCGGAATATTGGAATTATCGGATATTCACAAGGCGGTGCGGGTGCGGTTAGAGCGGTAACAGAATATGGGAACAGCGGTCTTTACAAAACAATTTTTACAGGCAGCGCAGCGCATTCCTACATTGCACAGATGTGGGGAGGATATGATGCTTCCAAAGTGTCAATTCCGTGGTTTATGACTGCTGCTACCGGAACATCTGATGATACGGGCGCAAAGGATGCAGCCACAGAGTGGGCTGGTGTTGCTCCGCTTTCCTCTCTGGCTGAGAATTACAATGCCATGTCGGACAATGTATTTAAGCTCCGTGCAAGGGTTGTCGGTGCTGAACACGAGGATATGCAGGAAAGCACAGACGGGTATATGACGGCCTGGATGCTGTACCAGCTACAGGGAGATGAAGAAGCCGGTACAGCGCTTACAGGTGAAAATGCAGAAATCCTGAGCAACCCCAACTGGCAGGATATTGAAAAAAGCAGATGATTGCTATTGGAACGCCTGCCAGGCATTATTTCTGCGATTCCCGCATTCACAATATTCGATGCCCCAAATAATGCATAAGGGAAAGAAATAGCCGCCACTATTCGCAGTAGTGACGGCTGACCGCTTTTGGCGGTATAGCTTGTTGTTATTTGAGGGTAGAGCCGCTTCTATGGATTTTCCTTTTTCAAAATAACATATCTATGCAGGTTTGCAAGATAATTTTTGAAATTTCAACTCTGACAAACAAATATTTACTGACGAACAAAATAAAAACAACACAAATCAAAACAAATCCACAAAAATATTAACTAAAATAATGCCAGATTTATTGACATTCGGTCAGTATAGGCATATACTGAATACTATAATCAATTATGAAAGTATGGCCGGGAAATATGGCCCGCAGGAATGCACAGGTACTGCAAAGGAGGAGTGCAGCATGTTTAGCAGAAATGATTTTCCGGTGTTGGAATTTGACGACAACCCGACGGCAAAATTAAACCCCATCAATTTTGTGGATAAGAAATTTGGCACAGACAGGATGGTGATTACCTTCTTCCCGGAGGTGGTGAATCAACTGGCGGAGAGCGGACAGATTACGGAAGAACGGCTTATATCAGGTGAAAATCCCTTTATGGTTTACCGCTTTACGGAGCAGCCCCATGTGCTGCTGACTCTGGGACAGGTTGGCTGTCCTGCCTGTGCGGGAAATCTGGATGAATTCCATGCAATGGGTATCACGAAGGTGATGTTCTGCGGGGGCGGGGGCGTTCTTGACCGGGACATCGAGGTGGGAAGGATACTTGTGGTGGACGGGGCCATCAGAGATGAGGGCTTTTCTTATCAATACATCCCGCCGTCAAGAGTGATTTATACAAATCCGGAGATCACCGATAAAATCAGCGGGTACCTGGACAGGAACCGCATCCCCTATCTTCGCGGTTTAACCTGGACGACAGACGCTATTTTTCGGGAGACAGCCGACCGAATCGTCAGGAGGAAAGAGGAAGGCGCGAAGATTGTGGAAATGGAACAGGCCGGCTGTATTGCCGTTGCGCAGTTCAGAGGCTTTGACTATGGCGCTTTGATTTATGGGGGAGACGATCTCTCCGGAGAAGAGTGGTCCGGGAGAGGCTGGAACAGCCGCCAGGGAATCCGGCACGATCTGGTCATGCTGTGCAGCAAGCTTGTGGAGATCATTTGAACGGTAAGTATAACTATAGAATATATAACTTAGAATGTGAACATAAAAAGCAGTCAAAAGCAGTCGATACGGAAAGGAGCAATCATGGCAAAATATTACACAGAGGAAATCCCCAAAACAGACAGAATCCCTAAACTGGTGGCGCATCTCTACGCGAAGATGCCGGAGATCGAATCCGCCAGGGCAAAGCTGATTACGGAATCTTATAAAATGACGGAGGACAAGCCAATTGTCATGCGGCGGGCTCTGGCTTTTGCACATATTCTGGACAATATCCCCATTATCATCAGAGAAGACGAGCTTGTAGTAGGGAGTACCACCATTGCGCCCAGAGGCTGCCAGACCTATCCGGAATTTTCCTATAAGTGGCTGGAAGCGGAGTTTGATACCGTGGCCACCCGGAAAGCGGATCCCTTCTACATAGCGGAACAGACCAGGAAAGACCTCCTTGCGGCGGATGCCTACTGGGAGGGGAAGACCACCAGTGAGCTTGCCACCGCGCTCATGACCGAGGAGACGAAGGCGGCCATCGAACACAATATTTTTACCCCCGGGAACTATTTTTACAACGGCGTGGGCCATGTGACCGTCCAATATGACAAGATTCTGGCCATTGGCTACAGCGGGCTGATCGGTGAGATGCAGGCGGAACTGGACAAATGCGATCCCGGAGACGGGGATTACTGCACCAAGAGTCAGTTCCTGAAAGCAGCCATCATCAGCTGTGAGGCCGTCATCCGCTATGCCCGCAGGTATGCGGATCTGGCGGAGAAGGAAGCGGCTTCCTGCAGCGACGCGGGCAGGAGGCAGGAACTGCTGCAGATAGCGGCCAACTGTGCCCATGTGCCGGAGCATGGCGCTGCCACCTTCCATGAGGCCTGCCAGAGCTTCTGGTTTATTCAGCAGCTGCTGCAGCTGGAGTCCAGCGGGCATTCCATTTCCCCGGGACGTTTCGACCAGTATATGTATCCTTATTATAAGAAGGATCTGGAAGCGGGAAAATTGTCCCGGGAATTTGCCCAGGAGCTCATCGACTGTATCTGGGTGAAGCTGAATGACCTGAACAAATGCCGGGATGCCGCCAGTGCGGAGGGATTTGCGGGCTACAGCCTGTTCCAGAACCTGATTGTGGGCGGTCAGGACAAAGAGGGCATCGACGTGACCAACGATTTGAGCTTTATGTGCATTACGGCTTCAAAGCATGTCTTCCTGCCGCAGCCGTCCCTGTCCATCCGTGTGTGGAACAAATCGCCCCATGATCTGCTGATGAAGGCAGCAGACCTGACCCGCACGGGCATCGGGCTTCCGGCATACTACAATGACGAAGTCATTATTCCATCTCTGCTGAGCCGGGGACTGACTCTGGAGGACGCCAGGGAATACAATATCATCGGCTGCGTGGAGCCTCAGAAGGCCGGCAAGACCGAAGGCTGGCATGATGCGGCTTTTTACAACATGTGCCGTCCCCTGGAACTGGTGTTCTCCAACGGTTGGGACAAGGGGGAGAAGATCAGCATAGAAACCGGGGCCGTGGAAGACATGACCAGTTTCGACGAATTTTACGAGGCTTACAAAAAGCAGATGAACTATAATATATCCCTTCTGGTGAATGCGGACAATGCCATCGACGTGGCCCATGCCACCCGCTGCCCCCTGCCCTACTTATCCTGTATGGTGGAGGACTGTATCAGGCGGGGCAAGACCGTCCAGGAGGGCGGCGCCGTCTATAATTTCACCGGCCCCCAGGGCTTTGGAATTGCCAATATGGCGGATTCTTTATATGCCATTAAGAAATTAGTATTTGACGAGAAAAAGGTAACTCTGGCAGAATACAAGCGTGCCCTTGCCATGAACTTCGGGCAGGGCTTCGACGCCGTCACCGCAGGGGAGATCGTCACCGAAATTCTCCGGGAAATGGACAAGAACGGCATGTCCGCGGACGAGAGCCAGGTTGCGGGCATGATCACGGCCGTGATGAACACAGAGATTCCGGCGGAGGAGAAGAAACGCTATGAGGAACTGCGGGCCATGATCGATGAGGTGCCCAAGTTCGGCAACGATAACGAAGAAGTGGATATGTTTGCACGGGATGTGGCATATACTTATACAAAGCCCCTGCTGAATTACCGCAATCCCAGAGGAGGGCAGTTCCAGGCAGGGCTGTATCCCGTATCCGCCAATGTGCCCCTGGGCGCCCAGACCGGGGCAACCCCGGACGGACGTTTGGCGCACACGCCCGTGGCGGACGGAGTATCCCCTTCCGCAGGCAAGGATGTGTTGGGCCCCACCGCGGCGGCAAACTCCGTGTCCAAGCTTGACCACGGCATTGCCTCCAACGGCACCCTGTTCAACCAGAAATTCCATCCCACGGCGTTAAGCGGGGAGAAGGGACTGGAGAACTTTGTGGCGCTGATCCGCTCCTACTTTGACCAGAAGGGCAGCCATATGCAGTTTAACGTGGTGGACAGGCAGACCCTTTTGGACGCCCAGGCCCACCCGGAGAAATACGCTCACCTGGTGGTGCGGGTTGCGGGATACAGCGCCCTGTTTACTACCTTGTCGAAGTCTCTGCAGGACGACATTATCCGCAGGACGGAGCAGGGATTTTGAGAATGTATTGTAGGCTCCCGGAATTTCAGGCAGCAAAATCAGTCGTTATGTCAGAATGCGGGGAGCCTGTAAACCGTGGGCTTCCCTGCCTGCTTTAAGGCATTTGGCTGTGGCAGCCGGAAAAGGAAATTTGAGGTAAATCGGATGAAAACGGAAGCAATAGAGACGCCGAGGCTGCGTTTAAGAAGCTTCGAAAAAGAGGATGCACGATTTGCAATCAGCATTTGGAATGACCCTGAAATGGGAGAGTATCTGCCGGACGAGGCCATGGAAGAAATAGAAGAAGATTATGTAAAGGAAATAGAGGCTTTATCCGAAGACAAAGACTGCTTCTACCTGATATCTGAATTAAAGGACTCCCATAAAAGAATCGGAACCTGCAGCTTTATGGTAAGTGACGACGGAAAGGTTTACGATATCGCATACTGTGTGCACAGGGATTATTGGAGAAAGGGATATGCGACAGAGTCGGCAAAGGGAATGATTGATTATGCCGTGGCACAGGGGGCAGAAAAGATTACCGTTAGAGTCAATAAGGAAAATGTGGGTTCAAATAAAGTTGTAAGAAAACTTGGCTTTGAGGCAGTGGGAGAAAAGACCTATAAAAAGCGTGGCACAGAAGAAGTGTTTGCGGATTATCTGTATGAACTAAAGGTATGACATGCAGGAATCAGACGAATTGGATAAGCAGAAAGCATTAGAACAATTATAGGATACAGTTTGCTGTTTCGAATGGCTGTAAACCAACTCAGAATGCGGTATAAATAAGAGAAGAATTTTGACCTGCGAGGAAATATAATGGATATCGCTTTACATTATCAGGAAAAAGGAAGGAAAGAACCCTTTATTCTTCTGCACGGGAATGGGGAGGACGGTACTTATTTCAAACACCAGATAGAATATTTCAGTGACAGATACAGAGTGATTGCTTTGGACACACGAGGTCACGGTAAGTCGCCGAGAGGTACGAAACCTTTTACCATAGAGCAGTTTTCCCATGACCTGTACGATTTTATGGCAGGCCATGAAATTTCAGACGCAATCATTCTGGGATTTTCAGACGGGGCAAATATCACCATGAAATTTGCGCTTGAGTATCCGGACAGGGTAAAGGCATTGATATTAAATGGGGGAAATCTGAATCCAAACGGTGTGAAAAGGACGATACAGATTCCGATCGAAATAGGATACAAAATAGCAAAATGCTTTGCATCCAAATCGCCGGATGCAAGAAAGAATGCCGAAATGCTTGGCTTAATGGTGAATGAGCCGAATATTGAATACAATGAATTATCCAAAATAACAGCCCCCACACTGGTAATCTGCGGAAGCCATGATATGATCAAGGAATCCCATACAAAAAAGATTGCGGAAAATATACCCGGCGCTAAATTGTCAATTATTAAGGGCAATCACTTTATTGCAAATAAGAGATATGCGGCATTCAACGAAGAGGTTGAAGCCTTTTTGCAGACAATTGGAGGGATCCAAAAAGCAGAGGCAATTATCGGACAGTCAGAAGAGGAAAGGCAGTAAGATGATTATAAAAAACGAATATCCGATTTTAGAATACAGTACGGACAAAATCGCCGTCATCAATCCCGACAGAAATGCTTCCAAACCGGACAGAGACGGCCGGGGAGAGGGTGGATTCAGGCGTTTTCCACGGCTTTGTCTGGTGACATTTTTTGAGGAAGTGCTTACCGGGGCAATAGAGAGATACGGGGGAGAAAAGATAGGAACCTATGTCTCGGAAATGAAGGATTTTCATGTATATCGGCTCACTGTAAACGGAACGGAAATCTGCGCCGTTCAGGCGGTGGTGGCCTCCGGTTCCATCGCCATGATGACGGAGATGCTCTATGGCTGCGGTGTGGAGGTGATTGTGTGCTGCGGAGGATGCGGCGTACTGGACGACATTCCGGAGGGAGACGTGATCATACCGGTGCGGGCCCTGCGGGACGAAGGGGCTTCTTACAAATATCTGCCCCCGGCCCGTTTCGTCGAGCTTCAGGCAGGCCCCATAGAGTGCTTCCGGAAAGTTCTGGAGGGACATGGAATTCCTTACATAGAGTGCGCTACCTGGTCCACCGACGGCTTTTATCGGGAGACACAGGATATGGTTGCTTACCGGAGGGAAGAGGGCTGCAGGGTTGTGGAGATGGAATGCGCCACCATGGCTGCCATTGCGGATTTCCGGGGGAAGACATTCGGTCAGCTTCTGTACAGCGGAGACATCCTCGTCGGCGATGCGGAGGATTACGATGACAGGGACTGGAGCAATAACGTTTCCGCCAGGGAGAGATTGTTTGCGCTTGTCCTGGAAGCCCTGTGCATGCTGTGACAGGAAAGGATGCTGCTTCACCGGAATCTTGCAAGTGGCTTATGCGTTCCGTATATACATTTAGTGTGGTGCGAGGCGGCGTTGCAGTGGCCGGTGCACAAAGAACCGGGCTTTCAGCCGTATGGGCAGTATGCCAGGGGTGTTTGCCGCATGCCAGGTACTCGCGCTGAGAGGGGAAGGTATTGGATTTGCCGCATGCACAGCGTCGAGAAAGGCGGCATGGGTGGCAGAAGGGATGGATTCGCAGAAAAGCGAGGAGCGATAGAAGATGGGAAAACTAATCATTTTGAGAGGCAATTCCGGAAGCGGCAAGACCACAGTGGCGTGGATGCTACAGGAGAAGTTCGGGCCGAACACCATGCGGATTTCCCATGACATGGTCCGGATGGAAATCCTGCATGTGTGGAGCGCGGAAGGCCTGGTGAAATCACAGCCACTGATGATTGAACTCCTGAAATATGGGAAGCGGAATTCAGAGATTACGATACTGGAGGGCATTCTGCCTTCCGAGGACTATAGGCCGCTGTTTGAGACGGCGATTCAGGAGTACGGAGAGGATATCTATTCTTATTATTACGACCTGCCCTTCGAGGAGACCCTCCGCAGGCACCAGACCAAGCCCAACCGGAATGAGTTCGGGGAGGAGGAGATGCGGCGGTGGTGGAGGGAAAAAGACTATCTGGACAACATACCGCAGAAAATCCTGACAGAGGACATAAGCCTGGAGGAGGCCGCGGAATTGATATACCGGGATGTGACATCCCGGGAAAACGGCTCTGCCGCTGCAATTGAGTGAGGACGAGAAATGATGACAGACTATCTACAGACAAAGGGACGAATATTTGATATACAACGATATTCCATTCATGATGGAACGGGAATCCGTACTATATGCTTTCTCAAGGGCTGCGTGCTGCGCTGCAAGTGGTGCTGCAATCCGGAATCCCAGGAGTACCGTATCCAGGAGATGACCGTCCAGGGCAAGACGAAAATCATCGGCCGGGACGTGACAGTGGCGGAGGTCATGGAAACCGTGGAGAAGGACAGGCCTTATTACAACCGTTCCGGCGGGGGACTGACCCTTTCCGGCGGCGAGAGCCTCTGCCAGCCGGAATTTGCCAGGGACCTTCTGCACGCGGCAAAGGCAGTGGGAATCAATACCGCCATGGAGAGCATGGGCTGCGCCGGGTGGGAGGTAATACAGGGAATTCTGCCCTGGCTTGACCACTACCTCATGGACATCAAACATATGGACAGCGCCAAACACAAGCAGTTCACCGGGAAGGGAAATGAGCTGATGCTGGAGAATGCCGGGAAAATCGCGGCCTCCGGACAGACCCGTCTCAGCATCCGGGTGCCGGTGATTCCCACCTTCAATGATACGGCTGAAGAAATCAGGGCTATCGCAGAGTTTGCGGATACCCTGCCGGGGGTGGAGGAGATTTACCTGCTGCCCTACCACAGGCTTGGGCAGGACAAATATGAGGGCCTGGGCAGGACATATGAACTGCCGGACATCCTTCCGCCGGAGTCTGAGCATATGGAAGGATTGAAGCGGGAAGTGGAACGTTGTACGAAATTAAGATGCCATATTGGCGGCTAAATGTGCAGGAAGGATTTTTAATATGGCAAACGTATTTACAGAAATGCAGGAGAGAGGAAAATGAAGAAGACGGACAGAATCCTCAGGCATATTCTTCCGGAAATAGAGGGCAAAGAAGTACTGGAGGCGGCTTGCGGCACGGCAGAGTTTTCGCTTTCTGCAGCCGCATATGCGAAAAGGATTACCTGCATCGATATTGATGAAAGCCGCCTGGACAGGTTGGTAAAGGAGCGGGAGAATATTTGTTTTCGGATTATGGATGCCTCAAAAATGGACTTTGGAGATGCCGTGTTCGATACCATTATCCTGTATAATGCCCTTTACCATATAAAAGGGCAATGGGATGAGATTCTGGCGGAATGCAGACGGGTATTAAAACCAGAGGGACATATATTCCTGATCTCCACATGGAAACTGGATCTTGCCCTGATGAGGGAGAGGTTCGGCGGCACCTTTGGGCGGGTGGAAGGAGAGCATTTTGTCGGGGAGGAGCCTGCCGATGAGGAGAGCTTCGCAGAAGAAAGCGGTATGATAAGGCTTGGAAAATAAAGGAAAATCCATGAGAATTATTGACGATATTACGAATTTTATTTTTCTGGAGGACATTTCTCCCGAAGCTGCAATGGTGGAGGGGGTTTCCGGGGAAGGAAGGCTCGGGGGAGAAACGCATGTCCCGGAACGCGATTCTGTTCAGGAAAAACATGCTGTGGAGGAAGAGCGCTCCATGAAGAAAGAACATTCCACGAAGAAAGAATGCTCTATGGGGGAAGAACGTTTCATAGATAGGATACATTTCTCAGAACATGCGATGGAAGATAACCAGGCAAAGGCGGATGTCATCTTCATCCCCGGAGGCTCTTATCCGGAACTGCCGGAGAGGGCGGCCGAACTCTGGAGAGCAGGATACGCGCCCTATGTGGTGCCTTCAGGCCGCTATTCCGTAACGGCGGGCAGATTTTCGGGAGTGAAGTCAAAAGCGGATATCTACGGGAAAGACTATGCCACGGAATGTGAATTTTATACGGATGTGCTGCTGTCTGGGGGAGTTGACCAGGGCAGTATTCTACCGGAAGCCCAGGCACAGTTTACTGCCGAAAATGCCAGACTTTCCAGAAAGGTTCTGGATGCGGAAGGAATTCATCCGAAGAAAGCCATCCTCTGCTGCAAGGGCTACCATTCCAGAAGGAGTCTTATGTATTATCAGATAAACTTTCCCGACACGGAATTTTTGATTGCGCCGGTATACATCGATATAACCAGGGAAAACTGGTATTGCACGGAACGGGGCCGGAAAAAGGTATTGGGGGAGCTGAAACGGCTGGGGACGCAGTTTACACCGGAGCTTACGCCGGAGTGGCAGGATTTTCAGGACGAAAAATGTAAAAGAGGTATATAGCCTTAATGACTCAATAAAGACTTTACACCTCCGTTTATTGGTTACTGTTATTTTAATGGCAGTTAATTGCCGTCCTCCAGCATTGACTGAAAGATATCCTTTAATTTTTGCAAATCCTCATTATCAGGTGATGTAGTTAAAGCTTTATTGATTAATTCCAAAGCGAGCCGGATAAAACCCTGAAACTGTTTATTTGTCATACCCATATCTGTTGCCATCCTGTCACCGCCTTTCTGATAGAATCAGTATAGCGGATTTGAGAAAAGATGTAAAGCCTTTATTCAGTTATCAAGGTGCTGTTGATGGTACATAATGAGTGTTGGCAGCGAAAATGCTGATGGCATGCCATAAGCTGGCATATAAAATGAGCAGAAGCATATGGATTGTTTCTGAATGGCATTGTAGCATATGTTACCTTATTTGTAAATGGTTTGAATACTGGGCTGGCTGGTATCTGCTGATGCGGCAATCAGGCAGATGAAAGACCGACAGTATATTCGGGCGTTAGAAGGCTGTTGCGGCGAGATTATGTGAGTCGGAGTGAATTACGACAAGGATAGCGCGAATAAATTACACGACTGTATAATTGAAAGAATGAAAATCGGATAAGCGCAGTTGCTTCCATGGGGTGGACCGGGATGGGCTGTACAATCAAGATATAAAAGCCGGATTTTCCAGGGGACAATTTCGGGTGCGGAAAGGAGATAGCGGATCATGAAAATAGGAGAGGTAAGCCTTCTGACAAATGATGTTGTCAGGCTGGCAGATTTTTATAAGAAATTACTGGAAATTGATAATGACAGCGAAGACACAGTACACCAGACACTGATTGCAGAAGAAACCATGCTCACCGTGTACAATGACGGTTCTGAGAAAAACAATAAAAATCAGAACATGTGCCTGGCATTTACCGTGGGTGATATGGAGAAAGCATACGACAGAGTGGTAAAGCTTGGGGCACAAATCCTGGAGCCGCCTACAGCCCGCCCCTGGGGAGCGGTCAATATGAGTTTTTATGACCCTGACGGAAATACCATTTACCTGAGAGCTTTTCGGAAACGAATGCCTGAGCGCAGCACAGCGGGCAGTGAGGAAATGAAGACGAACTATCCGGCGGGATGGCTGTCAGACATTGGCTTTGTAGTCATTTTTGCAAATTATCAGGGAAAATGGGTCTACTGTTGGCATAAGCACCGCGAAAGCTTCGAGCATCCGGGCGGACATGTGGAGCAGGGCGAGACGGCCATGGAGACAGCGCGGAGGGAGTTATATGAGGAAACCGGTATCACGGACTGCGACATGGTGCCCCTGTGGGATTATGAACAGAGGTGGGAGGACGGCGTTGGAAAAAACAACGGAAGGGTCTTTTACGCAAAAGTCCGTTCGCTGGGGAAAATGCCTGAGAGCGAGATGAGCCGTATTGAGTTGTTTGAATCCGTGCCGGAAAATTATACCTATGATTCCGCAGAGGAAGCCAGGGATTTGGAGAGGATAGGAAACATGCTTCAGATATTTGGGTAACAAGCCGGCTGCAGAACCAATATCGCCGTAACGGCTATGGGCATAATCCAGAGCATGGTGAACAAGAAGGACAAAAAGAGACCATATGGCTATAACCGTTCCATAGACTTCAAGCAACGCTTGAATCCTGATAAAACCAGGGAAAAATCAGGAATTCAATTATTTCTTTATGGCACAGGACATCCATCCGTGTTAGAATCATTTCAGAAAAAGCTTTTTCCAAAAATGCAAAGCGAGGACAGAATGATGTTTAATATGAAACAGGTGGGCAAAAAGATTCTTGTATTGAGAAAGAAACTGAACATGACACAGACGGAACTGGCCGACAAGATGGATGTGAGCTTTCAGGCTGTCTCCAACTGGGAGAGGGGCAACAGTATGCCGGACATTTCCAAACTGCCCCAGCTGGCGGAGCTGTTCGGCTGTACGGTGGACGAGCTTCTGGACGGAAAATCGGAGCTTCTGAATTCTGCCATGGCGGACGGCCTTCAGGAATACGCGGAGAACAACGAGATATCCCGGGAGGAACTGGATGCCGCGGCTCCCATATTGAAGCCGGATCAGTTAGAGCAGCTTGCCAACAGTGTGCTTTTGAAAAACGGCGATAATATCGAAATCTTTTTCCCTTATCTGGATGATGAGACAATGCGGGAAGTGGCGGAGCGGAGGATGGAGAAAGGGGAGTCCATAGCAGATATGCTGGACTATCTGGATGATGATCTGATCGGAAAATTCGCGCTGCAGCAGTATGGACAGGGAAAATCAGTGGAGCAGTTCTATGATTACATGGAAGACTGGCAGCTGAAGGAACTGGCAGAGCGGAAGACAGAAAAGGGCGAGTCCATAGCGGATATGCTGGAGTATCTGGATGCGGATGATGTAGGAGAGCTTGCGCTGCGGCAGTATGAAGCGGGAAATCCCGCAGAGATCTTCTATGAGCACATGGATGACTGGAAGCTGAAGGAACTGGCGGAGCGGAAGATAGAGAAGGGAGAAGCCATAGAGGGTATGCTGGAGTATCTGGACGCGGATGATGTAGGGGAGCTTGCGCTGAAACAGTACGATACGGGGAAGCCGGTGGAAATGTTCTACGACTACCTGGATGAGGATCAGATGGGAGAACTGGCGAAGCGGAAGGTACGTAACAAGGAGTCCATTAAGGATTTGCTGGATCATCTGGACAGTGACGTGCTCAGGGAACTTGTGCGGGAGCTTCTGTCCTGACAGCTGCAGGCTTGCTTGTGAGCGCATTTGCAGATATTTTCATAGTGCAGATGCGCTCTTCTGTTATACATTTGTGCAACTCCAAAGCAGCTTCAATTTCTGCCATCCCTTTTCCGGGTGCTCGAATAACAATACAGTAGAAACATTATGCTGCCATTCATTTTTTGGTGATACGGATGAAAACCACAAAAATAAAACAAAAACGGCACAATCCAACAATTATTTGTTGACTTGTGTGGTGGACAGGTTTATAATAGGTTCATGGTGACAGGAAGGCTTTTTCCTGCCAGTACAATCCGCAAAGAGGTTCGCAGGCACCCGGCGGGAAAAGCATTCCATATAGGAAGAAAAGCATTCCATATAGGAAGAAAAGCATTCCATGGACAAGCCAGGCAGCAGGCTTCAAAAAAAGAATCAGGAGGAATCAAAATGCAAAACGAGTACGAAGTAAAAAAAGAGATCTGTGACATTGGCAAGAGAATCTACAACAGGAACATGGTTGCCGCCAACGACGGCAATATTTCCGTGAAGATCAGCGACAACGAATTTCTGTGTACCCCTACCGGCGTCTCCAAGGGTTTCATGACTCCCGAGTACATCTGTAAAGTGGACGCCCAGGGCAATGTAATCCAGGCCAACGGCAATTTCCGGCCTTCATCCGAGATCAAGATGCATATGAGAGTGTATCAGGAGAGATCTGATGTAAAGAGCGTGGTACATGCTCATCCCGTATATGCCACCAGCTTTGCCATCGCAGGCATTCCTCTGACTCAGCCTATTATGCCTGAGGCGGTTATCGCCCTTGGCTGCGTGCCCATCGCAAAATACGGCAGACCTTCCACTATGGAAATTCCCGATGCCGTTTCCGAGTATGTGCAGCATTTTGACGCCGTACTGTTGGAGAACCACGGCGCGTTGACCTATTCCGATTCCCTGCTTGCAGCTTATCTGAAGATGGAATCCGTGGAGTTCTATGCACAGCTGCTGTATCAGTCAAGAGTACTCGGCGGACCCAAGGAGTTCACCCCTCAGCAGGTGGAAGACCTCTACGAGATCAGAAGACAGTTCGGCATGAAGGGCCGTCATCCCGCAAACCTCTGCCCTAACGCAAAGGAAGGCAAGCCCAGCTGCCATACCTGCGGAGGCGGATGCCACAGCGATAAGGGGAACGGCTCCGTATCTCCCGACATGGTGGCGGAGATTACCAGGAAGGTGCTGCAGCAGTTAGGCAAATAAGGATTCCTGAAAGAAAAATGCCGGCAGCCAGGTTTGCAGTGGACAGGCATTTCCTGAAATGCAGACAGATTCCGTCCGCAACCCATGGAAACCAGGAATTGCGCAGGTATAACCTGTGAACCGGAATGAATCAAAAGCGGAAACCGACATGGAAGAACAGGCGGAAACGGCATTTTGGCAGAATCCTGTGGAAGAAGGACATTCCATGGAAAAGAGAGAGATAGAAGCGATTGTCCGTGAAATGCTGGGAGCAGCGGCAGGCAGCAGGGAGACGGGCAGCATACAGACTGGAACGGATCTGACAGCAGCTAACGGCGGTCTGGTGCGCACATCCATGCCACTTGCCCTGGCAGTAAAGCTTATCGAGAAAATAGAGGCAAAGGCAGCGGAGTGGGACATGCGTGTAGTTACTGCAGTTTCCGATGCTGCTGCCAGACCTGTAGCCATCCACTGTATGGACGGCGCCTACATAGGAAGTTATGACGTAGCTCTGAACAAGACATATACATCCATCGCCTTTCAGATGTCCACCGCACAGCTGGGGTACTTAAGTCAGCCCGGAGAAAGTCTGTATGGTATACAGTTTACAAACGATGGTAAAATCGTTATTTTTGGCGGCGGTGAGGTGCTGAAGAAAGAAGGCGTCATAATCGGCGCACTGGGTGTCAGCGGCGGGAGCGCCGAGCAGGACACAGCCCTGGCAGCCTACGGCAAATCCGTTTTCGAAACTTTATAACCGCGGATGCGGAACTGGAATAAAAAACAGCATCAGCCCGAAGAAGTGCCCCCGGAATCATGAACGGTCCCGTATTTGGGACAGAAAGGATTCTGCCTGTACAGGGCACGTATGAGGGGGAGATACGGGATTGGAATAAAAACAGCATCAGCCTGAGGAAGTGCCCCGGAATCATAAGTGTCTCTGCACATGGGACAGGAAGGATTCTGCTTATGCAGGGACGGAGGCGGGGAGATGCGGAACCGGAATAGGAGGTAAGAGCGTGCTTGTAAACGAGAATCTGGTACAGGATATCGTACAGGAAGTCGTGGCGAAGATGCAGATTGCGGAATCCCCGGGCGGTAAACATGGAATTTTTACCGACATGAACGATGCCATTGCGGCCGCGAAGGCATCTCAGACAAAAGTGCGGAGAATGTCTCTGGACCAGAGAGAACAGATTATCAGTAATATCCGCAGAAAGACTCATGAAAATGCGGAACTCATTGCCAGGATGGGCGTAAACGAGACCGGAATGGGCAATGTGGGACATAAGATATTAAAGCATAAGCTGGTGGCGGACAAGACTCCCGGAACGGAGGATCTGACAACCACCGCGTGGTCGGGAGACAGGGGACTGACCCTGATCGAGATGGGGCCCTTCGGTGTAATCGGCGCCATCACGCCCTGCACCAATCCCAGCGAGACGGTCATCTGTAATTCCATCGGTATGATCGCGGCGGGAAATACGGTGGTATTCAATCCCCATCCCCAGGCAGTGAAGACCACGATATTTGCCATCAACATGATCAACGAGGCTTCCATGGAAGCAGGAGGTCCCGACAATGTGGCATGTACCGTGGAAGTGCCCACGCTGGAGACCAGCAATGTGATGATGAAGCATAAGGATATCCCGCTTCTGGTGGCTACCGGCGGCCCGGGCGTGGTTACGGCGGTGCTTTCCTCCGGAAAGAGAGGCATCGGCGCCGGCGCAGGAAATCCTCCCGCAGTGGTGGACGAGACGGCGGATGTCAGAAAAGCAGCGGAAGATATCGTAAACGGCTGTACTTTTGACAACAACCTTCCCTGTATTGCGGAAAAGGAAATCGTGGCGGTAGAGTCCGTTGCGGACGAGCTGATGCATTATATGCTTTCGGAGCAGGGCTGCTACCTGATCTCCAAAGAAGAGCAGGACAGACTTACGGCGACGGTGCTTACCCCCAAGGGACTGAACCGTAAATGCGTAGGCCGTGACGCGAAAACTTTACTCGGTATGATCGGCGTGAGCGTGCCCGACAATATCCGCTGCATTGTTTTCGAAGGCCCCAAAGAGCATCCTCTGATTGCGGAAGAACTGATGATGCCCATCTTAGGCATGGTGCGGGCAAAGGATATCGACGACGCCATTGAGAAGGCCGTGTGGCTGGAGCATGGCAACCGCCATTCCGCTCATATCCATTCGAAGAACATTGACAATATTACAAAATATGCCAGAGCCATCGACACGGCTATCCTGGTGAAGAATGCGCCTTCTTATGCGGCGCTGGGCTTCGGCGGGGAAGGATATTGTACCTTTACCATTGCCAGCCGTACCGGAGAAGGCCTGACCAGCACCAAGTCCTTTACCAAGAGCAGACGCTGTGTCATGTCCGACAGTCTGTGTATACGGTAAATAATGTATATTGATGAAATTTGCAGTAAACTACAACAAAGCCACTGTTGCTGCAGTGGCAGGCTGCTGTCATTATAGTAGTAATCCGCTATTATAGTGGCAGGCTGCTGTCATTATAGTAGTAATCCACTATTATTATAGTGACAATCTGCCATCGTTATAGCGGCAATCCTCTATCATTATAGAGGATTTGAGACCGTCGGCTATATATGCCTGTCATGGACAGACTGGTAAATTACGGCGGTCTTGAGTATAGCAACAGAAAGGAGATGTAATAATGGCTGATACAGCACAGATAGAAGAGATTGTGAAACAGGTGCTGGCAAGTATTTCAGGAACCGCAGCCGCGGCTCCCGCGGTAAGCGGTACAGCGGCAGGCGGCGCAATCCCGAAGACGGCGCATGTGGCAATGCTCACCGGTCTGGAGCATTTTGATGTAAAGGAATTCCCCATGCCGGAAGTGGGCGACAGAGACATTCTTGTAAAGGTGGAAGGCTGCGGCGTCTGCGGAACGGATGCCCATGAATTCAAGAGAGATCCTTTCGGGCTGATCCCCGTGGCTCTCGGACACGAGGGAACCGGCGAAATCGTGAAGATGGGCAAAAACGTGAAGAAAGACAGCGCCGGCAAAGATTTAAAAGTAGGCGACAAAGTGGTTACCTGTATGATCTTCAAGGATAACCCGGACATCACCATGTTTGATTTAAATAAGCAGAATGTAGGCGGTGCCGATGTATACGGACTGCTTCCCGATGACGACATCCATCTCAACGGATGGTTTTCCGATTACATTCTGATCAGGGGAGGTTCCACCGTATTTAATGTAAGTGACCTTGACCTGTACTCCAGAGTATTGATCGAGCCCTGCGCGGTGCTGATTCATGCGGTGGAGAGAGCGAAGAGCACAGGAATCCTGCGTTTCAACAGCAGAGTCGTGGTACAGGGCTGCGGACCTATCGGCCTGATCTGTATCGCCATCCTGCGCACTATGGGCATCAACAAGATTGTGGCAGTGGACGGCGAGCAGAAGCGTCTGGACTTTGCAAAGGAACTGGGCGCATCCGATTCCGTGAACTTCAAGGACCACAAAGGAATCGAAGCCCTGGCAGCAGCCGTACAGGAGAAATGTGACGGACACCTGGCCGATTTCGCATTCCAGTGTACAGGTTCTCCCGTGGCACATTCCAATATTTATAAGTTCATCCGCAACGGCGGCGGGCTTTGCGAGTTGGGATTCTTTATCAACGGAGGCGACGCTACTATCAATCCTCACTTTGATATCTGCTCCAAGGAGATTACTACTGTGGGAAGCTGGGTATATACCCTGAGAGATTACGCAACCACATTTGATTTCCTGAAGAGCGCGAAGAAGATCGGCCTTCCCATGGATAAGCTGATCACCCATACCTATCCGCTGGAGGAGATCAACGAGGCGCTGAAGACCAACCTGTCAATGCAGGGACTTAAAATTGCTATTATAAATAAGTAGGATCAGAAAGTGCTTTTCCATCGGCTTGCACGGTTGCGGGAACATTACTTTTCGAAAAACCGTAAAGTGTTGAAACCGTTAAAGAAAACCGAAACGGCATGACCGGATGTGGGGATTGACAAACTTGACCGGATGTGAGGATTGACAAATTTTACAATAGAAAGTGTGGGAGAAGGACGCCGCAGAGCGGCATGTCCGGAATGTGAGAAGCTGGAAGCGAGGAAAGCAATGGAAGAAAAGAATTCCATGGAAGAGAAAAATTCCATGACGGAAGAAGCAGTAGGATTATTGGAGGTATTCGGACTGGTCTGCGCGTTCATGGCGGCGGATGCGGGCTGTAAAGCGGCGGATGTCAGGCTGGAAGTCTTCGATAAAAATAAGCCTGCGAATGCAGATTCGTTGCCGGTGCCCTTGCTGGTGACAGTCAAGTTCCGGGGAAGTGTTGCGGCGGTGGAAGCGGCCATGGAAGCCGGAGAGGCGGTGGCGAAGTCCCTCACCGGGGTAGTGCAGCGGCATATCATCGCCAGACCCACCGGGGACACAGGAAAGATGCTGAAAATAAGCGCTTTCGACAAGGATTAAATAGTTTGAACTGTAAAAAACAGTAACCGCTCATACGGGGCCCGGATTCATAGGTGGATACCTGCATCCGGCAGCCGGGAATGAATCTCAGCATTCTGAGTACTGGAGGGGTTACGGAACTGTAAACAGGAGGAGAATAATATGGCACAGGAAGCATTGGGAATGGTAGAAACGAGAGGTCTGACGGCAGCAATCGAAGCGGCCGATGCAATGACCAAGTCCGCAGAGGTTTCCCTGGTAGGAACAGAGAAGATCGGTTCCGGACTGGTAACCGTAATGGTGCGCGGCGATGTAGGCGCCGTGAAGGCATCCGTTGAGAGCGGCTCCGCAGCTGCAAGCAGATTGGGCGAGTTGGTGGCAGCACATGTCATTCCCAGACCTCATTCCGATGTGGAGAAGATTCTGCCTAAGATCTGAGCAGGGAAATGTTATAGGTCAGGAGTATATATTAAGGGAGTGTATGCGAATAACTGATATTGCATCAGCTGTTTTCCGACAATTCCTGAGAAAAGGAGCCGGCAAATGAGCAATACATCATTGGGCTTTATAGAGATTACAGGTGTGGTTGCAGCCGTGGATGCACTGGACATTATGTGCAAGACCTCCGGCGTGGAGCTGGCCACCTGGGAGAGAAAGCTGGGCGGAAGGCTTGTCACCATCGTGGTAAAAGGCGATGTGGCATCGGTCACGGAAGCCATTGAGACAGCCGCAGCCAAGGCAATCAAAAAGCCTGTGGCAAAAGGCGTCATCGCAAACCCTCATGAAGAAATCATGAAACTTGTGAACCTGAGCGCAGGCCGCTTTATGAACAAAGAAACGAACCCCGGCAAACTTGACGCAAGAACCATCCAGGAAGTATAATCAGGGTACTGGAGTGCAGAGACGGAACTGAAATTAAAACAGCATCCGCCCGGACAGTACCTCAGAGGATTTACGGACGCATCTCTTGGCGGCCGGAAATTCTCTGCCCATGCCTGGGTACTGGGAGGGCGGATGCGGAACTCAAATCAAATTAAAACAGCATCCGCCCGGACAGTACCTCAGAGGATTTACGGACGCATCTC
>CAJUFB010000054.1:0-5680 GCA_910585805.1 uncultured Acetatifactor sp. | reverse complement strand
GGCGGCCGGAAATTCTCTGCCCATGCCTGGGTACTGGGAGGGCGGATGCGGAACTGGAATAAGAAACTAAAACAGTCTCGGAACGGAAGTGCCCGGAAGGAAATTACAGCTGCGCCCTATGCAGATGGAATTTTCTTCCCCTCAAGGGCACTGAAGTGCAGAGACGGAACTGGAATAGGAGGAAAAGAAATGGCACAGGAAGCATTAGGAATGGTAGAAACAAGAGGACTGGTAGCTGCGATAGAAGCTGCCGACGCTATGTGCAAGGCTGCAAATGTCAGCCTGGTAGGAACAGAGAAAATCGGTTCCGGACTGGTAACCGTAATGGTACGCGGCGACGTAGGCGCCGTGAAATCTTCCGTAGAAGCTGGCGCATCCAGCGCATCCAAGCTGGGCGAACTGGTAGCTACTCATGTAATTCCCAGGCCTCATACGGATGTCGAGATGATTCTCCCCAAAGTAAAAGAATAAAGAGGATGTCCCAAACCGCATGCGCAGGAGTATTCCGGCATTTCGGAAAGTTCCGAATCCGCCGGAATGCTCTGAAACCGCAGAGGGCAGGACGTCTCGGGAAAACGGAGG
Organism: uncultured Acetatifactor sp.; assembly: GCA_910585805.1. Taxonomy (GTDB): domain Bacteria; phylum Bacillota; class Clostridia; order Lachnospirales; family Lachnospiraceae; genus Acetatifactor. Next base: position 5,098 of record CAJUFB010000054.1, on the reverse strand, counting down.
GAGAACATGGAACAACAGACAGTTGAAATGATCACACAGATGGTGCTTCAGACCATCGGCAGGATGGAAGAGAAATCCGGCGGCTATCAGGTACCTGTGGGTGTGTCTGCAAGGCATATTCATCTGACCCAGGAGCATATGGAGGCTCTGTTCGGAGAGGGATACCATCTGACGAAGAAAAAGGACCTTATGGGCGGCCAGTATGCCTGCAACGAGACAGTTACCATTGTGGGACTGAAGCTGCGGGCCATCGAGAACGTGAGAGTTCTGGGACCTGTCAGGAAAGCATCCCAGCTTGAGATTTCCGCCACGGACGCCATGAAGCTGGGGATTGCCGCGCCTGTCAGGGAATCCGGCAATGTGGCAGGAAGCGCTCCGGTAGCGGTGGCGGGGCCAAAGGGTGTAATCTATCTGAAAGAGGGCTGCATCATTGCCATGCGTCACATCCACATGTCACCAACGGACGCATCAGCGGCCGGTGTTTCTGACGGCGATATCGTTTCCGTGAAAGCAGATAACGAGCGCGGTACAATCTTTAATCAGGTCAAAATCCGGGTAGATGACAGCTTTACGCTAGAAATGCATATCGATACCGACGAGGCAAATGCCGGCAAGATTAAGACGGGCGATATGGTTACTATCGTGAAATAAGTTTCAAACGTTCATTTTGCAATAAAGCTGCTGGAAGTATAGACAATTGTAACAATACGGTTCACGGAGCGTATATCTGCGTGATTCCGTGAAGCCTGCAGCAGCTTTATGCGACAGACGGCAGGCGGTATCTGACATCACTGGTAAGGCATCCTGGACCTGCCTGCCCGTCTGTTTTATAGGATTGACAGTTGTTTGGCAGCATTGGCATTATGCCTGGCTGAAGAAAAAGGACAGGAATCGGTATTTGAAGGATATGCAGGGGTCTGCGAAAACGAGACCGGGAATATCCTTAAATATAGTTGAAAAGAGCAGTTTCAGACGAAGAAACTGACAGGAGATACATACCATGGTTGTAGGGAAGGTAGTTGGAAGCATTGTTTCTACCCGCAAGTGTGAGAATCTGGTCGGAAATAAGTTTATGGTCGTTGAGCCGCTGAAAGAAATGTCGGCAGGCGGCGCGCGGTTTGTGGCCATCGACAATATCGGTGCAGGAATCGGCGAGACGGTTCTGGTGGCAACAGGCAGCGCTGCCCGTGTGGGAATGGAAAACGCGCCGGTGGATGCGGCTATTGTGGGAATCGTTGACGAGTGAAAAAGAGTTGCTTTTTGGAGAATATGGTATGGAAATTCAGGCTTTGAAACAGGTTTTGCGGGAGAACGGGATTGTCGGCGCAGGCGGCGCGGGCTTTCCGACTTATGCAAAGCTGGATGAACGGGCGGAAATCATATTGATGAACTGCGCGGAGTGCGAGCCGCTGCTGAAGCTTCACAGGCAGCTTTTGGAACAGCGCGCGGAAGAGATTTTGCGGACCTTTGACGGAATGGCCCAGACTGTGGGGGCAGGGGAAGCCGTCATCGGAATTAAGAGAGAATATAAAGCAGCCGTAAAGGCGATTGAAAGATATATAGACAGATATCCCAATATGCGTGTGCAGCTTCTGGACAGCGCATATCCCATGGGAGATGAAGTGGTGCTGATTTATGAAGCCACCGGGAGGGTGATACGTCCCGGAGGGCTTCCCATAGAAGAAGGCGTGGCTGTCTTCAATGTGGAGACGGTTTACAATGTGTACCGTGCGCTGGAGGAACAGACACCGGTAATTGATAAGCTGGTCTCTGTGGTGGGAGAAGTGGAACATCCCATAACGGTGCGGGTGCCTGTGGGGGCTTCCATAAAAGATGTGGTTGCCCATGCAGGTGAGATTAAAGTAAAAGACCCCGCTTATCTGGTGGGCGGTCCCATGATGGGGAACCTGCAGGACGAGATGTCGGTGGTGACGAAGACCACAAATGCGGTAATTGTGCTTGACAGGAGCCACACACTGATACAGCGCAGGAACCGGAATGCGGCCATTGACTTAAAACGGGCGGCGTCTTCCTGCTGCCAGTGCGAGACCTGCACCAGTCTGTGTCCACGCCATGCGCTGGGACACCCCATAGAGCCCCATAAATTTATGCGGAGCGCCGCCAACAAAGACTTTCAGGACACCAATGTATTTCTGAATACATTTTTCTGCAGTTCCTGCGGACTGTGCGAGAATTTTTCCTGTCCCCAGGGACTTGCGCCCAGAAGCCTGATTGCGGACTATAAGCTGGGTCTGCGCAAAGCGGGAGTAAAAGTTCCCGCAAACGTAGTACCGGCGCCTGTCAGCAAGGCCAGAGAATACCGGAAGGCACCGGAGGAGCGTCTGGAAGCAAGGTTGGGATTGTCGAAATATAATGTGGATGCTCCTTTGCAGGAAGACGGTTACTGGCAGGAAGCAGATTTGATTCATAAAGTAAAAATCATGCTCAGCCAGCACATCGGAGCCCCTGCCGTTCCCGTTGTGGAGAAAAGCGCTTCCGTGAAAACCGGTGACTGCATTGCCAGACCAGCAGACGGTCTCAGCGTGGGAATCCATGCCTCCGTAGACGGCACCGTACAGGAAGTCACCGATAAATACATTGCGATAATCCGACAGTAAATATACGGAATAAAATTTAGATAAAGAAACGAAAACAGCATATGCCCGCCCGGAAATCCATCCCAGTAGCAGGGTGGAGGGAGGGCATATGCGGAACTGGAATGGAGGTACCCCTCATGGGCAAGGCTTTGGGCATGATTGAATTCAAGACGGTATCTGCCGGTGTGACGGCGGCGGATGCCATGGTAAAGACGGCGGCTGTGGAACTGGTGGAAGCCCAGACCGTATGCCCCGGCAAATATATCGCTCTGATCACGGGAGATCTGAGCGCGGTGGATGCTGCCGTGGCGACGGCAAAGGTTCAGTACGGGGAGAACCTCATTGACAGCTTTGTCCTGGGCAATCCTCATGAGGGGATTTTTCCTGCAATCTACGGTACTACCCATGTGGAGCATATCAGTTCACTGGGGATTCTGGAGACCTTTGATGCGGCGGCTGTCATTGTGGCGGCGGACGCGGCGGCCAAGACAGCCGATGTGGAACTGATCGAACTGCGTATCGCCAAGGGAATGTGCGGGAAGTCCTACGTATTTTTATGCGGGGAGGTATCTGCCGTAGAGGCTGCCATTGCCAGGGCCAGGGAATGTGTATCCCAGGACGGCATGTATCTGGATTCCACTGTCATTGCCCATCCGGACCCGCAGATCTGCAAGTCGATCTTGTAGAAGGGGTGTCGATGAAGAGATATGAGTATGTAAGGGTTCACATGGCCGGTATGTTTGGCGGGGAATTGGAAGAACATCGGAATATTATAGATTAGGAATTGTCGGAAAATAACTGATACAACTTCTTTAAGGAAAAGCCCGGAAATATAAGGAAAACGGCTTTAAACTCGTATCAGTTATTTGCAGACACTTCCTTAGTATGCGGCAAACGAATATTGTTATGTAGGTTATATCCCGGTCTATATCGATATGAACGGAAAGATTAAAGATCTGGATCTGATATTTGAAGCAGATTGTTGAAAAGAAAAGGCGGGGAGTGAACGTGCATGTTGGCAGTAGAACGCAGAAACATGATTTTGGAAAAACTGCAGGATGAGCGCAAGGTGGTAGTCAGCGAGCTGAGTACCTTATTTGACGTATCGGAAGAAACCATACGCCGGGATCTGGATAAGCTGGACAGGCAGGGGCTGGCGATTAAAAGCTACGGCGGCGCGGTGCTGAACGAGAATTCCGGTCTGGATATGCCTTTTAATGTACGTAAGAAACGGAATATCAGAGGAAAACAGGAGATTGCCGATATTGTCAGCAGTCTGGTGCAGGAGGACGAGCATATTTTTGTGGATCCCAGCACCACGGCGGTGGCGATTGTGAAGGCGCTGAAAAGTAAGAAAAAGCTGACAGTGATCACCAGTTCCATTGAGGTGCTTATCGAACTTTCGGATGTCACCGGGTGGGATATCATCTGTACGGGAGGAACCTTGAGGGAGAATTATCTGACGCTGGCAGGTTCCAGGGCAGCGGATGTAATCAGTTCCTTCTATGCGGACAAGGTGATACTGTCCTGCAAGGGTATTGATCTGCATAAGGGTGTCACGGATGCCAGCGAGATGCTCTCCCAGATCAAGCAGGCCATGCTTCGCTCCGCAAAGCAACGGATTATCGCGGCTGACCATACGAAATTTGGAAATGTTGCCTTTTCCAGAGTGTGTGAGCTTTCCGCCGTGGACATGGTGGTGACAGATGTGAAGCCCGGCCAGGAATGGATGGACTATTTTGAGGAGAAGGGGATAGAGTGTCTGTATGGCAGGGACGAAATCTGAGAAAAAGGAAAGCGAAAGCATACGGAAGACAGAAGAACCCGTGAAGAGGGAAAGTATGGGAAAGACGAAGACAATAGCCTTCGCAAATCTGGCAAAGGAGGTAGAGAGACATGTCCGTGGGAGCAGGTAGTATCAAAAGGGCCGCCAGGACGGCGAACGCAGGAACCAAAGCGGCTGTAGTCACCGGAGCGGAAGCTGATGTGATGGAAGCCGTAGCGGGAGAACAGGAAAAAAATGTTGAAGTGACAGATGAAGCAACCATGGAAGCAGCCGGGAGCAGGAAAGGAAAATCTGGAAAAGCGGCTGCAGACAGAAAGGAAAAGACTGCAAAAAAATCGAAAGAAGCTTCCGGAAAATCTGCCGTACAGGCTTCTGAGAAGGGCGGTAAGCAGAAAAAAGTACCTGTTCCAAATCCTGAAGCGGAAGCTGCAAAAGCTTCGGTATCGGAAGCCGCTGTCCCTGAAAGTACTGACACATATGAGGCATACGGAATCGGACAGCAGCTGCCGGTTTATCTTTTGTAATCTATTCTGATCTTAAATAGACTTGCTGGGGTGTAATTAATCTCTCCGGGTCTAATTTCCCGCAGCTCTGCTGCGCAACAGACTAATGACGAGCGAAGCGAGTCTCGGGCTGCTCCCCCCAGCTCTGCTGCGGGGGAGTTTCATGTGCGCCCGGCGGGCGCACGTTCTAACGGGTGAAAGTCCCGAATCTG
>CAJUFB010000053.1:3246-26541 GCA_910585805.1 uncultured Acetatifactor sp. | reverse complement strand
GTGCCATGCTTGCCAAAGTCGAGCAGAAAAGAAAGCGTAACAATGTATTAGACAAAACTTTCTACTGCTGTACCAAATACTTCATGACAAAATGGCAAGTAGTAATGGAAAAACTTCCCATTATTTCAAGGCTTTTATGGTGCTGCGTTATTCTACCAGTTATGTAGAAGGAATTATGTAGCGGGAACTACGGATAATAATCCGATATATTTCCTCTTTTCTGAAAATATAACCCTTCGTATGAAATCCATCTTCATCATCATTGGAGTAAAACATTTTCAGTTCAATATTTTCCAGAGAATGTAATTTTTCCAAAGCCCTTGGATCACTGAATACCAGGTAATCTGTCGTAAGTATTTTCCCTTTTATCCCCTTCTGCTCCAATTCCTTCAGTGTCTGCAGCAATGGCGTAATTCCTCCCAGGGAAATAAAGGCAACACTGATAAAGAACTCCTCGCAATTTAAGAGTTCCTGCTCTATTGAAGAATAACTCTTTTCCCCTGGGTATGATCATTTGACACAAATTCTGGCCGAAATGCCAGATTTGAATTCACATTCTGATTCAGAAAAGCTGTCTGTAATCCTTGTCGCAGCTCATAAATATGTTCCATAGCTTTCTCCGCATGCACTATCGCCTAATGTTTTACCCTGCAAAATACCTTCTCTCCACAAACTTTTGCCCGGTATTTTATTTTAACTGTCACTTGTTTCAGTATACCACAAAAAGTTTCCCTTGTACACAAAATGCAAACACTCTTTCACCTCCCACTCACCTGATACCCACAAACCCCCGCTTCCCCAAAACCGCGAATCCGTCTCCCAAAACCAGATACAACAGCGGCGCCGCCTGCCGGGACATCAGACCCCCTCCAAATACCAGAACCGTCCGGGGATAGAGAATATTCCATTCCACCACAAACTTACCGGGCAGATAACACCATATCCGGGACAGCACCCGCAAATGCTCCGGCACATTTACAAACATGGCCAAGATAACCGTTCCCGCCACCAAAGAAAGCGTCCCCACACTGCTCCTGAGTATTTCCGACACTATCATGACAAAAGCCGCGGTAACCATAAGCGCTGCAATTTGTTTAGAAAAATGCCTGGAAGTGCAATAAAAATTGCCGCAAATCCACTTTGGTTGTTTTCCGCCAATTCCTAAATGTGACTCTATCCGCCTTATCAGCACCAAACACGGAAGCAACGCTGAACAAAGCCCCTTTCGGGAAAATACACTTGACTTTCCCCTGATTGTCCAGTATAAAATAATTATGCCGCTTCAGACATCGCCGCATTTCACCCGGCGCTGTCAGCAAATGCTGCCAGTACGGCACAAACGGCAGAATATTTTCCGCACAATTGGAGCTGCTGCTTTGTTAACGTTTTAACATTCAGAAAGGAACTTATCAACATGAAAAAGAAGCTTTGCCATCTCATCCTCTGCTGCCTGCTCTTTCTGGTACTGACACCTTCCCTGCGCCTGTCAGCCGCTTCTGAAGACACCGGCAAACAGGTGGATGTCCTCTTCCTCCACGACACCCACTCCCATCTGAACAGCTTCCTCACCGTGGAAGACGGACAGGATGTCACTCTGGGGGGCTTTGCCAAAATCCAGACTCTGATCAACCAGGCGAAAGCGGATAATCCCAATGCCCTGGTACTGGACGCAGGAGATTTCTCCATGGGAACGCTGGTACAGACAATCTTCCACACGGATGCCGCGGAACTGCGGATGCTGGGCACCCTGGGCTGCGATGTCACCACATTGGGGAACCATGAATTCGACTACCGTTCCTCCGGCCTGGCAGGTGCCCTGAACGCAGCCGCAGCAAGCCAAGAGCCTGTGCCCGCCATGGTTCTGTGCAATATTGACTGGGAAACCATGGAAGCGGAAGGTTTCACTCCGGATCAACAGCTTTTAAAAGATGCCTTTGATGCTTACGGCATGAAAGACTACGTTGTGCTGACAAAAGGAGATGTGAAAATAGCAGTACTGGGCGTCTTCGGAAAGGATTCCCTTGCCTGTGCGCCTACCTGTGTACTGAAATTCCGGGATATCTCCGAAGCAGCCGCAGAAACGGTTCAGGAAATCCGGGAAAACGAAGACGTGGATATGATCGTCTGTGTCTCCCACAGCGGAACAGATGCCGATGAACGTAATTCCGAAGATGAAATTCTGGCGAAAGCCGTACCTGACATCGACCTGATCATCAGCGGCCACACCCATACGTCCCTGACTCAGCCCATCCGGCACGGCAATACCTACATTGCATCCTGCGGCTCCTACGGCAGGAACCTGGGCACTCTGTCCATGTCCCGGAATTCCGACGGACGATGGACAATAAATGAGTACGAACTGATTCCCATTACAGAAGAAATTCCGGCAGACAGCGCCGCTCAGGCCAGGATTGACAGCCTGATGGAAAAAGTGGATGCCACCTACCTGTCTCAGTTCGGCTATACCAGAGACCAGGTATTGGCACAGAATTCCATAGAATTTGCCACTTCCGATGACCTGTACGAGACACATGCGGAGCATAATCTGGGAAATCTGTTGGCGGACGCCTTTTCCCATGCGGTAAATAACTCTGAGACTTCCGACACACATCCCGTGGATGTGGCCATTGTTCCCTCGGGATGCGTCCGGGATACCTTTGCCGCAGGCGATATCACCGTGGAAGATGTGTTCAACGCCTACTCTCTGGGCATCGGGGCAGACGGCATTCCCGGTTATCCGCTGATCAGCATGTATCTTACAGGTGCCGAACTGAAGACAGGTGCCGAAATTGACGCTTCCGTGTCCGATTTCATGCCTGCTGCCCGGCTTTATCTAAGCGGATGCCATTTTTCGTTCAATCCCCACCGCCTGATTCTGAACAAAGTCACGGACTGCTACCTGACTGACGGAAAGGGCAGCCGGACTGAAATAGAGGATGACAGGCTTTACCGCATCGTATGCGACCTCTACAGCGGCCAGATGCTTGGAGCAGTGACAGATGTGTCATATGGCATTCTGTCCGTCCAGCCCAAGTTCGCGGACGGCACCCCGATTGAAAATATCGAAGACGCCATCATCACTTCTGACGGACGGGAAATAAAGGCCTGGGCTGCCGTCGCCGAATATCTGGATTCTCTGGAGGATACGGACGGAGACGGCATTTCCGATGTGCCGGAATCCTATGCTTCCGCCCAGGGCCGTAAAATTGTGGAGGACAGCCGCGCAATCGGAGACTTGATAAAAAATCCCAATAAATTCACCTTTATTATCGTGGGAGTTGTCCTGTTGGCAGCGGCGTTGGCGGTTCTGCTGATCATAATGATCGTGAAGCTGGTAAAAAAATGCAGACACAGAGTTCAGAGGACACACCCCCGAGTATAACAAATTTATGCCATACGCGCATATGTTATCGTTTAAGAGTATAAGGAAGTGTCTAACCTGTCACTTCTCTTCCGGCTTCAGAAAAGAAGCCCGCCGCACGGCATCCGGCCCGAACCGTTCCCGGATGCTGTCCATGGCGCGGTCAAGCTTCTCCAGCTTTTCGTAATCCGTGTCGTCAAAGAGCGACAGCTGCCGGTTCTCCCCCTCTCTGGTCACTTTTCCGGTCTGTACTCCCAGCAGACGTATGGGAGTGCCGTCCCACAGCTCGTCAAAAAGCCTGCATGCCGCCCTGTATATTTCATCCGTAATATTCGTGGTGTGCTCCAGCACGCACTGATGGGAAGTCCGTTTCAGATCGAAATAGCGGATTGTCACGGACACCGTCTCAATCCACACTTCATCCCGCCGCAGCCGCCTGCCTACAGTCTCCGACAGGGAAAGCAGTATGTTTTTCGCAGTGTCCCCATCCGTCACGTCAAACGCGATGGTCACGGAATTGCCGTATCCCTTATTGTCAGAAGGTTCCGCCTCCACAAGGGCCACATCCCGCCCGTTGGCAAAGTTCCAGATAGCCTCCCCGTGCTTCTTCAGCGCGGCTCTCAGCATACCCGGTTCAGCCTGAGCCAGTTCTCCTATGGTGTTGATCCCCAGACTCTTCAGCTTCTGCTCCGAGGCCCCTCCCACCAGGAACAGCTCCCGCACCGGCAGCGGCCACATCTTCTCTCTGATTTCCTCCGGGAACAGGGTATGTACCTTGTTGGGCTTCTCGAATTCTCCCGCCATTTTCGCCAGCAGCTTATTGCTGGAAATCCCCACATTTACCGTGAATCCCAATGTCTCATAAATTTCGTCCCGCATAGTATAAGCTGCCTCCAGCGGCTTTCCGAAGAGCAGTTCCGTCCCGGTCATGTCCACAAAGGCCTCATCGATGCTGAACTGCTCCACCGCATCGGAATATTTCCGCAGAATCTCCATCAAAGCCCTGGAATTCCTGGCGTATAATTCCCGGTTCGGCTCCACTATCACCAGGTTAGGGCATTTTCTTAGGGCATCCACTATAGGCTCCCCGGTGCGCACATTATATTTCTTCGCCGGGGTAGACTTCGCCAGGATAACGCCGTGCCGCTTCGCCATCTCGCCGCCCACCGCTGACGGTATATCCCTCAGGTCCAGAGACTCTCCCATGCATCGCAGCCGATACACCGCCTCCCAGGACAGAAACGCGCTGTTAACATCAATATGAAATATAACTCTCTCTCCCATATATCTCCTGCTCCAGTTACGCCTACGTTTCAAAATTGCCGGAGAATACCTTGTACCTCCGCCCCGCTTCGGAATTACCGAAGGATGCCATGTACACTTTCAGCATAAAAAGCTGATATCTATACCTGAAACCGGCATATCCCGAACAAGTTATTTGCAGACATTTCCTTATTCTTTTTCTCCATATCTGCCATTATACCAGAACATTTGTTCTTTGTAAAGAGACAAAATATTTTTTCTCAGCCGCCTGTCAACAGGTAGGTTCTGTCAGAAATAAGCCCAAACCAAAAAGATGCAAAGGCCTTTTGTATGTACGCCAGCCTTTGCACCTCTTCCATTCAGATCACTTTTATGGTATTTTGCTTTTCAGTTCCCTGACATCAGATTCCAACATGTGGACTTTTATGGTCGGCATTTCCACTTCATTGCCGGGCCTCATGGCATTGCCCCCGTTATCCTTTCTCTTCGGGCAATTTATCACTGAACATAATCAGGTTGGAGGTCACCCGCTCATTCTCCGTCAGCGGCCTGAAGGTTCCGTCCTTATAGAGGATATCCATCACCATAATGGCCACGGTATTGCCGATAAAACCTCTTATGCTCTGGCTGATGATCAGATCCTGCATCTGGGGCGGATACTGCCTGGCCGCATTCATCCCATACTCCAAAGCCATGTCCGCGAATTGATCCCTGACAGCGCTGTCCAGTTCCGGTATTTCCGCGAAGAAATGCTCCTCTGTATCCTTTACCATCATGATATTGACTGCATTGTCCTCTGTCAGGAACTGCTTCTCCCGGAGGCGTTGTATCTTGTCCTTACTGACAATATCGTCATGTATCATCCCGCTTACATACTCATAGAGCGCTTCGTAATCCGAAGTCAGATTATTCTCCCATGTCCCTTTCCTGGAACAGTACCTTGTATCAACCGACCAACTGTATACTGACGGATATTTGTTGGACCTTCGAAACATGGCACCGCATCCCCAATAAGAAGGAATGTCAATGGTGGGGATATAATCCGGGTCTGACCGGACCGCGTCCAGCTCAACCGTCACGATGTAGCTGCCGCCATCCGTTGTCTGAACGAAATACCTGGATATATCCTTATCACTCCAAATGCCGCCTTTCTTTGAAATACCGTAGAAAACTGCCGCCGCTTCCATCAGCTCACGGTTTCCCCCGGGAATATACATATCTTTCCTGTCCTGCAAAGCCGCCCTGACCAGAGGCACATATTCCTTTGCCAGGATTTCGGCAATCTGAAGCTGGTCCTTGATCTTCTTCTCATATAATTCATAGGAATATTCCTCCGGCGTAAACTCCACAAATGTGGTATATCGGTTTCCGGTTGTCCTGACCAGAAAACCATTGCTCTCCAGGAAGTCGATCTTATCCTCCAGGTAGACCAACGTCATCCCCATTTCCTCCGCAATTTCCTCTTTTGTCCTCGGCTTATGGTAAACACTGTAAATTATGTTCAGGTTCATTTTATCCTCAAGATAAAATTCCGGCCCGCCCTTCATTCCTGTATTACCGTCGTGTCCCACCGCTGCTGCCGTAATCGGTGCCAAACCTAATCTGCCAATCTTTCTTTCCATTGAAAATCCCTCCTTCAACTCATTCCTCGCCTTGTTTAAATGCCACTTCACGGTTCCCTCCGGAAGCTCCATCTCCCTGGCAATCTCCGAAATGGATTTGTTTTTGTAATAAAAGCAATATACGATACGACGGCGTCTTTCTGTCAGAAAAGCGATCTCTCTCCTCAGCCTTTTGATTTCTTCGTCGCCGTCCTCCAGAGCATATTCGTCATAAACGGGAATCTCCATTCCGTCGATGGAAATGCCTTCCTGTCTCTTTCTGGAGGAAACATATCTCGCATAGGTGTGCTCACTGATGCGCCAGATATAGCCCTCCACATTGAAGACCTCTTTCGCCCGCAGCAGGGAAAGATATACCTTCTGGACAATCTCCGCGCACAGTTCCTCTGCCTCCTCATAGGAATAGCATTTTTTAATCGCGAAGCCGTACATTTTCTGAAAATATTCCGTTATGATCTCATCTGCTCTGTGTTTTTCCATTTTGTCCTCTGCCTGTTTGCGCACATGAAGTTTTACTCTTTCCTCAGGAATCGTGCAGAAATAACTTTTCACTGCAATGTGTCAAAAGCTGAAGCCTGCGCAGATAATCAGCTCAAAACTCAAAAGTTACTTTCGTAACACTTCTTTACCGCGGCGCCGGATACTGATACTCAAGACCGCCAGAATTTACAAATTTATCCAGGACAAACATATATGACCGGCGGTCTTTCGTTATGGTTTACTGCAAATCTCATCAGGAATTGTCGGAAAATAACCGCTGCAATTTGATTAGAAAAAGCCCGGAAATACAATAAAAATTGCTGCAAACTTGTAGCGGTTATTTGTAGACACTTCCTTAGCATGCTGTATATATAGTAGGGGGAATTTTAAAAAGGTTGGCGGTTTTTGAAATTTTCTGCTGCAAATTTCAGCAAACAACCGTTCTCTTTAATACGCAACGGAAGAGAGCGTATCGATTATCGTTCAATCAATACGCTCTCTCAAAGTTCCTCATCCAACGGACCTTACCTCCTTTATTCAGTTTTCTCTATGTCATCCAACTATCTTCCATTTCCTTCCGCATGCTTTCCACTTTATTCTCTGTACTTAAGTACTGTAGCGCCCTGATATCATTTCCTTCAGTGTTTCGTTACTTTTTTTGTGTGCCGCACTCTTTTGTCTGATTCAATCCTCCTGTCATTTCCTGTTGTCTTTTTTCAAACATGTTTGCATTGCTTATTCAGTTGTTTTTAAATGGAAGATATTGTTGTCTGTTTGATGAGTTTATTATAGCCTATGTTTTCTTATATGTCAATATCTTTTTTAAATTTTCTCGAAATTATTTTTAGGCTTTTATTTTGTCGGAATATTCTGTCTTTTTCCGTGAAAGTCCTGCATCTTGCCTTGCGGAAACCGCGGAGCCCGAATAAGCTCTCTTGCTTATTCGGCAAGACAGTTGTGTGCCAAACCCGCTTTCCAAAGGCGGCACGCCTTGCGGGTTTGTGTGCATCCACAGTAAACTCCCAGACTTTCATGCAAAGTGGAGCAGCCCGTTGCATGGGGTTTACTGTGAAAGTCTTGAATCTTGCCTGCGGAAAACGCGCAGTCAAAATGAGCTCCCTTGCTCATTTTGCAAGACCGCTGTGCGCCAAACCGCATGCTCTTGCGGTTTGTGTGCATCCACAGTAACCCCCCAGACTTTCATGCACGGTGGCGCAGCCCGTTGCATGGGGGTTTACTGTGAAAGTAGTGAATCCTGCATGCGAAAAACGCGCAGTCAAAATAAGCTCTCCTGCTCATTTTGCAAGACCGCTGTGCGCCAACCCCGCTTCCCCGCGCCGTCCGGAAAGCAGCCGCTCAGCGAATCACAAGGCAGCGTCCCTGCGGCCTACCAGCTGCCGCCTCCGTCAGCAGTCTCCAGAAGTATCCTGGTCATGTTTCCCGCGCCTGGCGTGGAACAGTAAAGCAGCCATCCCGTTTTCTCTTTTTTCGACAGTTAAAGAAATCAACAGCAATATCACCCCTCCGCCAAATCCGTCTGCATGGTTCCCTCCGTCATGCCACACTCCTGCGCCTCCCGCCGCAGGCTTCCTCAAATTCCTTCAGTTTCTGCTTCGCCTCATCGCTTAAGCCGGACGGCACCTGAATCTGTATGGTGACATACTGGTCTCCGTGCACCCGGAAATCCTTCATGGAGACGATTCCCTTGCCTTTCAGCCGGATTTTCGTGCCTGACTGAGTGCCTTCCTTCACTTTGCATACTACTTTTCCGTAAAGCGTCTCCACCGTCACTTCCCCGCCCAATACTGCCGTGGTGAAGGGAATATTGACTGTGGTGTAAACGTCCGTCCCCTGTCGTTCATAGCCCGGCTTTTCTCCCACCTTCACCTTCAGCAGCAAATCTCCCGGGTTTGTTCCGTTTCTGCCAGGACGTCCTTTTCCTTTCAGGCGGATAGTCTTTCCGGTGTCAATGCCTGCAGGGATATGCACTTTCAGGGACCGGCCGCCTGCCCCGCTCCCTCTGCCCATGCCTGCAGGCTCCTCCAGCCGGATAACCTTGTCGCATCCGAATACTGCCTCGTCAAAGCTTACGGAGATTTCTGCCTGAATGTCTGAACCGCTGCCCGGACCGGACCATCCACTCTCTCCAAAGCCCTGCTCTCCGGCTCCGCCTCCAAACATGCTTCTCAGGATATCTTCCACATCCTGTCCTTCAAAATGATACTCATAACTGCCATTACCCGCGCCCCTATCGCTGTACGTGCCGAAATCCGGTCCTGTCCCCCGATACGCACCGCCGTCACTGCTTCTGTAGTATGTCCGGGAACCGGCTCCCCTGCCGAACAGGTCATCGAAAGGATTTCCCTGAAAACCCTGACCTCCAAAATCCGAAGTTCCCGCCCCGCTGCCGTCAAATGCCCCATGGCCGAACCTGTCGTACAGCTTCCGCTTCTCCGGGTCGCTTAAAATTTCATAGGCTTCCGTCACCTCCTTGAATTTCTCTTCCGCCTGTTTATTTCCGACACTTGTGTCAGGATGATATTTTTTTGCCAGCTTCCGGTATGCCTTTTTGATTGTTTTGTCGTCCGCATCGCGGCTCACTCCCAGAACCGCGTAGCAATCTCTCTTTTCTCCCATAATAATGCCTCCCATTCCAGTTGTGCAGATATCTCTCCGGCACCAATGCATGCCAGAGCATCTGAAGCCGCAAAGAAACGCTCAAGAAGTTGTATCAGTTATTTTCCGACAATACCTAAGAAAAATACCCCGCAGGGATTCGCCTGCAGGGTATCGTTTGTCATGCCGTAAGGCATCATCCCTCAATGGAAATATAATGCGCTTTCTGTTCCACAGCCTTCTTCTCCTCCTTCGGCAGATGGAAAGTCAGGATTCCGTTCTCATATTTCGGGTGGATATCCTCTTCTTTCACATGCTCACCTACGTAGAAGCTGCGGCTCATGCTTCCTGCATAGCGCTCGCGCCTGATATATTTGCCGTCCTCATTCTTCTCCTCCTTGTCCAGCCCCTTGGCCGCGGTGACAGTCAGGTTGCCGTTCGTCAGCTGCATCCGGATCTCGTCCTTCTTGAAGCCGGGCAGGTCAATGTCTACCACATACTCGCCTTCGGTTTCCTTTACGTCGGTCTTCATCAGGTTCTTCGCATTCTTTCCATATAGTGTCCTGTCAACGTTGTTGAATGACGGAAATGCGAAATCCTCCATAAAATTGTCAAATAAATCCTCTCTGAAAATACTGGGCATCAACATAATCTTTATCTCCTTTCATTCTCTGAAATCTATTTCAGCACTGTCGGAACAGCCCGAAGTGTCGCTTTCCCGAACTCGGAGAGACGATTGCACTTTTCGCTCTGGGAATTGTGCCTTGCCTGTTCCTTTGTTCTAGATGTAATATAACACACAATTTAGCACTCGTCAAGAGGAAGTGCTAATAATTTTTATAAAAACTCTGTGAAGTAATTATAAAACGAGGATTCCCCCATTGCCGGATCTATATTCATTCCATATCTTTCCGAAAACAGGAACAGATCTCCGGCCTTTCCGGCTGTTTCGGTTATCGTGAGGCCCACGCCATGGCAGGCAGACAACAGCAGGCGAAAAAGCCCTGCAGCGCCTTTGTAAAAAAAGATATGCAGACGGCAAAAAATGTGATAGATTAGGATGATATAGGAGCCTGTTTTCGGGTACTTTTCCCGAGAGACAATACAGGACTGCCGCATTCTGACAAAAAGCCGCCAGGCCGCATGCAGAAAACCAAAAAACGAAAGGAGCATACACATATGATCTTCTGTGTGGAAGACGACGATTCCATCCGTGACTTAATGATATATACCCTGCATTCCGCAGGCTTCGAGGCGGAGGGCTTTCCCGACGGCGCCGGCCTGCTGGATGCCCTGCAGACAGAGACACCGCAGCTGATCATGCTGGACATCATGCTCCCAGGGGAAGACGGCATCTCTGTCTTAAAAAAGCTCCGGCATCAGCCGTCCACAGCGGACATTCCCGTCATTATGGCTACCGCCAAAGGAACGGAATACGACAAAGTAATGGGCCTGGATCTGGGCGCGGACGATTATCTGGCAAAGCCCTTCGGCATGATGGAAATGGTATCCCGCATCCGGGCGGTGCTGCGCCGTACCGCTCCAAGGGATACGGATCCGCTCCTGCGCATCGGCCGCCTGGAGCTGAATCCATCCACCTACACCGTATTCGCAGGAGAAAACCGTATTCAGCTGACCTTAAAAGAGTATAAACTGCTCCGCACCTTCATGGAAAATCCCGGACGTGTCTATACCCGCGACAGGCTGCTGGAGATTGTGTGGGGAATGGATTTCACAGGTGAGACACGGACAGTGGATGTCCATATCGGCACTCTCCGCACCAAGCTGGGAGAATGCGGCGATTACATTGAAACGGTGCGGGGTGTAGGTTATCGAATGGAGGACAGAATATGACAAAACGTATTTTCCGTTCCATCTGCCTTGTGGCGATCACCATGTTTGCCGCCTCCGTGGCCCTGGTACTGGGCGTGCTGTACGAATATTTTTCCGATATACAGCAATCCCAGCTTCACATGCAGACAGAGCTTGCCGCCCAGGGTGTCGCCAATGAGGGGATTGATTATTTTTCCGGTCTGAAAATAGCGGATTACCGTATTACATGGATAGACGGAAACGGCACTGTTCTGTATGACAGCGAATCGGACACCGCGGATATGGAAAATCACCTGGCGCGAAAGGAAGTAACGGAAGCCCTGACCGCCGGATACGGCGAAAGCAGAAGGTACTCTGCCACCCTGATGGAACGCTCTCTGTATTCCGCCCTGACCCTGGAGGACGGCTCGGTCCTGCGGCTTTCCATCTCCCAGAATTCCATCCTGACGCTCCTGTTTGGCATGACGCAGCCCATCTGCATGATCTTTGCCATCGCCCTGGTCCTCTCTGTAACACTGGCTGTCCGGGTCTCCAAAAAAGTGGTAAAGCCCCTGAACGAGATAGACCTGGATGATCCCCTTTCCAATGAGGGCTATGACGAGCTTTCTCCTCTCCTAAAGCGCATTGACAGCCAGCAGAAACAACTGCGCCTGCAGAAATCGGCGCTTCTGCAGAAGGAAAACGAGCTGAACACGATCATAGGATGCATGAACGAGGGCATGGTCCTCCTGAACCACCGGGGAGAGATCATCAGTATCAACCCTGCGGCAAGACAGCTCCTGGACGCGCCGCCGGACTGCGGCGGCCGCCATATGCTGTCCCTGAACAGCAACCCTGACCTGCAGGAAATCCTGTCAGAGGCCCTGAATGGCCGGTCCGGAGAACAGGTGATCAGTGTCCGCGACGAACGATATCAGATAGACGCCAGCCCCATTCTCTCCGGAAATGCCGTCCGGGGCGCCGCGCTGTTCTTCTTTACTGTAACGGAAAAGGAAAAGGCTGAGCAGATACGCCGGGAATTCACCGCCAATGTGTCTCATGAACTGAAGACGCCACTGCACTCGATCTCCGGCTACGCGGAGCTTCTGAAAAACGATATGGTCAAAAGGGAAGACCAGATCCCTTTCGCCGGAAAGATCTATGACGAGGCACAGCGCATGATACGGCTTGTAGAAGATATCATCAGCCTGTCCCATCTCGACGAGGGTGCAAAGGACATGCCAAAAGAAGCCACGGATCTGTACGCGCTGGCAGAAAAGGCTGTCAGGAGCCTGGAACCGGAGGCAAAGACAGCCCATGTCACCCTGGAGTTATCCGGCACTCCTGCCATCCTGACGGGGAACAGCCAGCTTCTGTACAGTATTATCTATAATCTCTGCGACAATGCCATAAAGTATAATCGTGAAAACGGAAACGTATTCATTGCTATACGAAACGAAAATACCGATGTCATTCTTTCTGTGAAAGACACCGGTATCGGAATCGCGCCGGAGCACCAGGAACGCATTTTTGAACGGTTCTACCGGGTTGACAAAAGCCACTCAAAAGAAGCAGGCGGCACAGGGCTGGGGCTTTCCATCGTGAAGCATGCTGCCAGGATACACAATGCACAGACCAAAGTAATCAGCAGCACGGGCGAAGGAACCGAGATCACATTGCGTTTTCCCGGACAGGAAAGGGATACCTTCGCTCATTCTTAACTCCAACCGCTCAGTCATGCCTCTCGTCCGCGCTGTCAAAGGTCTCGCAAAACCTGGCGGAAAAGGACGGCTCCTCTCCGGCCGCATAAAAATGGGAGATATCCCCAAAGGCTCCCATCCGGAAGGATGCTTTCCCTTCTCTGCGCTCTTCCGTGACTACCGTGGTCACAGATGCAGGCGCCGCGCAGGTATGATGCCACAGCACCATGGGCGACACATTCATCAGCCGGCTCAGCAGCACACATTCCAGCCCGAAGTGACAGAAAAATACAATGGTGTCCCTGTTGGATCTCTCCACCTTGTAGTACTCGCCCTCTCTGACATATCCATGGTCTGCCAGTACCGCGTCAAAATTCCGTATAACCGTTTCGTATTCTTCTTTTACTCCGCCCTCACGCATGACTTCCGTATCCGCCCATCCGTCCCGCAGAAAATAGGCTTCCTTTTTGGTCCAGTCCTCAGGCAGCCAGTCCCAGGCCAATGTCTTCCTCACGCCAATGGCATCCGGGCGGTTGATCAGGGGCCAGAATTCCTTCAGCCAGTCACAGATGACAGCCTCCCGGTTCATTTTCTTTAATGTCAGCGATGCCGTATCCTTTGCCCGTCCCAGGGGAGAGACATAAAATGCCGCCACGTCCAGCCTGGCGATCCTGTCGGCCAGCAGCGCCGCCTCCCGCCAGCCCTTTTCTGTCAGGGAGTCCTTCTCATAATCCGGATCCCCATGTCTAATGATCAACAGACGCATCTCTTTTTCCTCCGTATTTTCATAACTTGATATCCGGCTTTTCATTGCCATGGCCGGCCCGAAAACTGTCCTTCCTTACACCGCCACGTCCAAAACCATCATCAGCACAAACCCGGCAGCCATTCCGATGGTACCGATCTTCCCGCTCCCTCCGGCGCATGCTTCCGGAATCAGTTCATCCGCCACCACATAGAGCATCGCCCCTGCCGCAAATGCCAGAAGATAAGGTAAAATGGGAACTACCTGTTCCGCCAGGAGAATGGTGACAAAGGCGCCTGCCGGTTCCACCACTCCCGACAGCACACCGTACCAGAATGCCCTTGGCCGGGTAACCCCCACACTGCGCAGGGGCATGGATATGATCGCCCCTTCCGGCAGGTTCTGGATCGCAATGCCTGCCGAGAGCATCATGGCTCCTGCCATGGTCATGCCTGTATTTTCCGTCATGGCTCCCGCAATCGCCACTCCTACAGCCATCCCCTCCGGCAGATTGTGAAGCGCCACTGCCAGGACCAGCATGATCACCCCATGGCTGTCATCTGTTATTTCACTTTCCGAGGCGCCTTTTGCCGGGAATGCAATGCCGGCCAGCGGGATCAGCCTGCTCAACAGCAGCAGAAACCCCACTCCCAGCAGGAAACCCAGGGCCGCCGGCAGCCAGGTAATCTGTCCCTGCTCCTCCGCCATCTCTATGGCCGGGATCAAAAGAGACCACACCGATGCCGCCATCATGACACCGGAAGCAAACCCCAGCATCACCCGCTCCAGCCTCGGATCCATCTTCGTTTTCAGAAAAAACACCATAGCCGCGCCCATGGCTGTACCCAGAAAGGGGATCATTACAATTGAAACTTCTTCCATATCCGCTCCCATCCGTCCGCCGGGTCAGGCAGGAAACCGCGTCAGCAGACCGCCTTTCCCCGCAGCACACATACGAATTATTGAAAATAGCCGATACAGCTTCTTCAGGAAAAAGCCCGTTCACTGTACCTTTCTCCGCCCTGAATAATAGTATGTGGTTACGCATGTATAAAATACTAATGAATTGCGGGAAAACAACTGCTGCGATCTGTTTCGGTGTCTCAGTCCCAATGTGGCCGTCCGCCCTCTCAGGCCGGCTGCCGATCGCCGCTTTGGCGCAATACTGATCGCTGTAAATCTGCAGCAGTTATCCGCAGGCACTCCCTCATGCCGGATATAGAATAAGCTTAGAAAATTATAAGCCTTTTTCACAATATGCACAAGACTGACTTTTACTAATGCCTATAAGCGCAGCACGCTTATGCCCTCACTTTCAGACAGCGGACAGCATTCAGCACAGCCAGCACCATGACCCCGACATCCGCAAATATGGCAATCCACATGTTCGCGATGCCGAAAGCGCCCAGCACCAGGCAGATCGCCTTGACTGTAAGGGCAAATACAATATTTTCATAGACGATCCGCAGACACTTCCTGGAGATCCTCATGGCAAGCGCCAGCTTCATGGGATTGTCGTCCATCAGCACGATGTCCGCCGCCTCGATGGCCGCGTCCGAGCCAAGAGCTCCCATGGCCACGCCGATGTCCGCCCGGGAAAGCACAGGGGCGTCATTGATGCCGTCCCCCACAAAAGCCAGCTTCTCCCTGCTGCCTTTCTGCGCCAGCAGTTCCTCCACTGCGTTCACTTTATCCACAGGCAGCAGCTCGCTCCTGAAAGCGTCCACATGCAGCTGCTCTGCCACATGCTCCGCCGCCTTCCTGCTGTCTCCGGTCAGCATGACCGTCTTTTTGACACCTGCTGCCTTCAATGCCGCGATGGCTTCAGCCGACTGCTCCTTTACCACATCGGAGATCAGGATATATCCTGCATAATTCCCATCCACGGCAATGTGGATCACCGTTCCCGCTCCCACATTTTTTTCACAGGCAATTCCCAGGCTGTCCATCAGTCTGAAGTTCCCGGCTGCCACATGCTGTTGATTGACCAGCGCGGTGACTCCGTGGCCTCCGATCTCCTCCACGCCGCTGACCTTTGCCTTATCGATTTCCTGACCATACGCTTCCTTCAGGCTCCTGCTGATGGGGTGATTGGAATAGCTTTCCGCATAGGCGGCAAGCTCCAACAGGGCCTCCCGCGCAGTTTGTTCCCGGGAATCCGTTTCTTCACGCTGCCCTCTGCCTGTCTTCCCTTCCGTGCTCCGGTCAGACGCTGTCGCTTTATCAAGCCTTGTTCCCGCCTTTTCTTCTATATTGCAGAGGCGCTCACTCGATATACCTTCCTGTTGGCAAATGCTTTGAACCGTGTGCGCAAATTCAGGGGAAGCATAGACCTCTGTCACCTGAAACACGCCTTTTGTCAGTGTCCCTGTTTTGTCAAACACAACATATTTTGTCTGGGCCAGCGCCTCCAGGTAATTGGATCCCTTCACCAAAATGCCGCAGGCTGACGCCCCTCCGATGCCCCCGAAAAAGCTCAGCGGAATGGATATCACCAACGCGCAGGGGCAGCTGATGACCAGGAAAGTCAACGCCCTGATGACCCAGGTGCTCCACCCTGCCGGACTGCCCGTCAGCAGATTCACCACAGAAGGAATGATGGCCAGCGCCAGAGCGCTGTAGCACACCGCCGGCGTATAATACCTGGCAAACCTGGTGATAAAATTCTCCGTCCGCGCCTTCTTCATGCTGGAATTCTCCACCAGATCCAGGATTTTTGACACGGTGGACTCTCCGAACTCTCTCGTAGTCCGAATCCGCAGGAGACCTGAAATATTCACGCAGCCGCTGATAACCTCTTCTCCCACGCCCACTTCCCTGGGCACGCTTTCCCCGGTGAGGGCGCTGGTATTCAGAGTGGAATTTCCTTCCGTCACCACGCCGTCTATGGGAATCTTCTCCCCGGGCTGCACCAGAATAACTGTCCCAGGTTCCACGTCATCCGGGTCCACCTGTTCCACATTGCCGTCCGCATCCTCGATATTGGCATAGTCCGGGCGGATATCCATCAGCGCGCTGATGTTCCGGCGGCTCTTACCCACCGCCACTGCCTGGAACAGCTCACCGATCTGATAGAACAGCATAACCGCCACGCCCTCGGCAAATTCTCCTTCCATGCCGTTGGCTTCGTTGTATACGCCCAACAGCATGGCTCCGACGGTGGCAACCGCCATCAGAAAATTTTCGTCAAAAACCTCCCCGTGCAGAATACCCAGCGCCGCCTTCCGCAGGATATCGTAGCCGATAATGAGATAGGGGATCAGATACAGGACAAATTTCGCATATCCCTCCACCGGCGCAAACGCAAGCGCAGCCATCAGCACGGCTGCCGCAATGATCCGATATAGTACTTTTTTCTGTTTCTTTGTCATATTTTCCCACCTTCTTTTCCAGCTTCCGATGCCGTATCCCTGGCAGAAAGGGGCTGGCGGCGTCTTAATGTGTCAGCCCCTTCAAAACTCTCCATGACGGTCAGTCCAAAAAGATCTCGCAGTCATCCTCCACCTTCTTGCATGCCTTGCGCACGTTCTGCATAACCGCTTTCTCGTCCGCGCTGTCCGCAAATTCCACTTTCATCTTCTGCGTCATAAAGCTTACAGTGGCTTCCTGGACGCCCTCTACCTTTTTCGCTGCTTCCTCCATCTTAAGAGCGCAATTTGCGCAGTCCACTTCGATCTTGTACGTTTTCTTCATCTTATGATTCCTCCTGACTTTTCGATTTATGTCACATCCATTCATATGAATTGTTGTTCATGTATTTATATTACCACAGTTTCAGGAGATGTCAATAGGGAAATTTTCAGCTGCCCCGGGCAATGCTTCAGGAATTGCCGGAAAGGCACTTCTTTACCATCTCCCCGATAACCTCCGCCATCCGGAAAAACCCTAAATCGTTCGGATGTGTACCGTCTACCGTGCAGTCATCCCTCCGGCTCCCCGCGAACAATTGGTATCCGTCTATAAAATATACATTTCTGTCCCCGTTTTCCAATGCATTCCGGTAGGTCTGATATACCACATCTCTCCGGCGGATATCCTCCTGATCGTTCAGCCGGATATTGGGCCTGGATACAAGGATAACCGGGGTTCCGGGATGCGCTGCCCGGTAACGGCTGTAAACCTTCCAATGAGTCTCCCCAAGGTATCTGCTGTCCGGCGCGTTATGGTCATAATCACAGACAAAAATACTTGCATCAATCCCTGCCAGATACTCTGCCATCGCCTGCTCTCCCCTGGCGCCGCCGGAAAAGCCCATACATACGAAGTCTACATTGGTCTCCCTGGCAATCGCCGCGCAATAGTGATTTCCCGGCCTGGAAGCGCAACCGCCCTGGGTAATGGAAGAGCCGTAGTACAGCACCGGTTTGATATCACGATACTTCCGCCCCGGCTCCAGCTGCGCGTTTTCGTCCACGCCGATAAGCAATTCCGCTATCCCGCTGTAGAGGGGCATGTGAATCGTAATCTCCCGCATTCCGGCATCAGGAAACAAGACCACGGACTCAAAGCTTTCCGGATGCTCAATGGGCGGAATGAACGAGCCCTGGTACAAGTCCCGCACTCCGTCATAGACGTACAGATCCAGGCCATGGGAACCTGTAAGCGGCATATGGGGCATCCAGTGGGCATCCCTGAGCCGGACCTTCACCGCCACATACCCTGAATCTGTCCGAAACCGGACACGGCCGCCTGCTGTATGTGTGCTTAAGCTCAGAACCCCCGGACTCACTTTCTCCGCCGTCTCCGCGGGCAGGCGCAGGTACCGGCCGCTCTCCCCTGCCCTGTGCAGACCGTATATGGCAAAAGGCTCCTGATAGACGTTCCTGTATTTCAGCCCTTTTATGTCCAGTGTTGATTGTACTGCAAGATTGTGGTCGATTTCACTAAGTTTCATCTTTACCTCCTGTTTCAGGAACTGCCCTGAATTCACTTCCTTAGAAATTTAGTTTCGTATATTCTCTCCTCTATTGTATATTAACGGAAATGACTTTACAAGAATAAAAACACACCTTTGAACAGACTACCTTTGAACAGACCGCCGTATGCGAAAACTGCCGGCGCAGCACAGGCTAAACGCCACTTACTGCACCGGCAGTCCCGACACATGCCCGTAACCTCAGTTCACCTTATTCCTTCTCATAAATCAGCAGCGAAGCCGGAACCGGATAGTCCACCCCATTCATAAACAGCCCCTTCTCCCTGGCTTTATAAATCACCATCATAGGAACGCTGTCGCCGCAGAACATGTACTGCTGCCATTTCGGAACGCTTTTCAGGTGAGACGGCAGGCTCACATAACCGCTTTCAAATACGGGCAGCAGCACGTCGCGGATACGGCTGGCTGTTTTGCCCGCATACTCCGATACCAGACTGCACTCCTCCTGATACTCCGCCCGGACCAGCACCGGGATATCCAGCTTCAGCGTATCCTCCCGCCTCAGGAATCCCTGCTCTATCAGGCTGTCTGCATCCTGCAGCACACGGAAGCCTACAGCTGATTCTTCTGCGGAAACCTCCTCCCACAATTCATAAAACCATTTTACATAATAATATGCCTGTTCATAATCGGGGCATCTTCCGAAAGACGTACCGTAATCCCGTATTTCCAGATATCTTGCATCCCGGAAATTCTTCTGCACAAATCCTGCCTCCCCGTTAACGCCGTATTTCCAGAATTCGGCATCATCCTCTCTGCGGTACCCGGCCGGATACTGCATGCCCATGGCTATCCACCTTCCGCCGTCCTTCCGGTAAGGGTATTCCGAATAGGGCATGGCTCCTGTCACTTCGTCTCTCACTAAAATCTGGGCATTCATCAAAATTTTCACGCAGAAATGAAGCTCCAGCTTAGTCCGCGCATGCTCTGTCTGGCGCTGATACCAGGGCTTCTCCCGCAGTTCCTTAAGCCCCCGCTCCGCCTCCTCCCAGAACAGCCGGAAATGCTTCTCCACTATGGCAAGCTGCCTCTCGAAAGTTGCTTTCCTTTCCCTGTCGGTATAGATAATGAAATCCGTGTACACCTTTCCGCCTTCCGTTCTCTTCATCAACTCACCCCTGGAAAGCTTCTCCACCACAGGCTCTACAAAAGTCGCCGGAACTCCAAGGGCTTTGGCAAGCTCTGTCTCCGTCAGAGGCCTGGGCCAGGCAAGGAGCAAAATGCTCTGTGCCAGTTTGTCTGAGTCAGGCACCAGTGAAAACGGTTCATGGTGCAGTCCTTCCCCGCCCGCGCAGGCGATGCACAGGATATCGGGTTCATAACTTTGCTTTGTATAATTTTCCATATCAGCCACTCCTTTTCTGATATGCTGCCTTCCTATATTCAGCCTGCTCTTCACGGTGCCCAGGGGTATCCGCAGTTCCCCGGCAATCCGTTCCGCCGTATGCCCATGCATGTAAAAGCGTATCATTACCTCACGGTGAATCCGTGCAAGATACCCCAGCTCCCGACGGATGGCTTCCAGCTTTTCCGCGGAATCCTCTTCCTCCTCACTCTCTTCCGCAATTTCGAAAGGATATTCCTCAAAACTGACCTGAGGCCTGTTGTACTTCTCGCGGAGCCAGTCACAGTACTTGTTGGAAAGGATTGTGAGAAGCCACGCCCACAGGTTGTCAGGCTTCTTCCCCCTGGAGAGCTGGCTGATTGCGGCCAGAAGCGTCTCCTGGGCAATATCCTCTGCTGTCTGGGAATCCCGTGTCTTTTTCACGGCGGCCGAATACAGTCTGTCAACATATTCGCTTAAATCATAATTTTCTTCTGCGGAATGTACTTTTTCCGTGGAATGTACTTTTTCCGTGGAATGGGCTTTTTCCGTGGAATGGGCTTCTTCCATGGAATGTACTTTTTCCGTGGAATATACTTCTTCCACAGAGTGCATTTCTTCCATCATCTGTCACCTCAAAGCGCTTTTTGGGAACCGCCTTAACTTGTAGTGTGAAGCAAAACCGGCGCCTGCCGGCATCCGGAATGCTTTCACCGGCAGGATTTATCCGGCGGTTCACTCATATAGTCGGAAAAAGACTGATATGGTTCATTGGTTTGTGATATTTTTTTATTCCATTTATAAAAATTCAATAACGATACTTCTTCCGCTTCCCGATCAGGAACAATGCAGTCACCAGCGCCGCCATCAATTCCGCCGCCACAATGGATATCCAGATGCCGTCAATCCCCCACACCATCGGAAAAATCAGCACCGCAGCCACCTGGAATACCAACGTCCGCAGAAAGGAAATCAGAGCCGATACCAGCCCGTTGCCCAGCGCCGTAAAAAAGGACGAACCGTATATGGCAATTCCCGCAAAAAGAAACGAAAAAGAGTAAATCCAAAATCCCTTCAGCGTTAAATTCAAAAGTTCCCGGTCATATCCCACAAAAATCATGGAAAGCGGCCGTGCCAGTCCTTCCGCAAGGGCAAGCATCCCCACCGAAAAAATGCCGGTCAGCACCAGGCTCCGTTTCAGCAGACCCTTAAGTTCCTCATGGTTCCCGGCACCGTAATGATACCCTATGACGGGAGCAACACCTACGGAATAGCCGATAAAAGCTGCCAGGAAAATCATATTTACATACATTAATACACCATATGCCGCAACTCCGTCCTCCCCGGCATATTTCATCAGCTGCGCATTGTACAGCATACTGACAATGGACATGGAAATGTTCGACATCATTTCGGAAGAACCGTTGGTACAGGCTTTGAGCAGCGCGCTTCCGTCAAACCCTGTCCTGCTCAGCCGCAGAAGGCTGCTGTTGGGCCTTCCGAAATAAATCAGCGGGACAATGCCTCCCACAGCCTGACTGAAAGCCGTGGCGGCAGCCGCGCCCACAAGCCCCCACCGGAAAACCGCCACAAACAAAGCATCCAGAACCATATTCGTCACCCCTGCCGCCACAGTGACGGCAAGGCCCAGCTGCGGCTTCTCCGCCGTAATGAAAAAACTCTGGAACTCATACTGCAAAATAAAAGCCGGAAGGGAAATCAAAATAACCCGGCCATAGAGCACGCAATTGTCCAGCATGATCCCATCCGCCCCCAGCAGCACCGCCACCGGCCGGATAAACAGAATACCCAGTACTCCAATCACTGCCCCGCAGACCAACGATACGTATACAAACATGGAGAACAGCCGCTTCGCCTTTTCATGCTCCCCCGCCCCCATGGTAATGGCGATAATGGCGCTTCCCCCGGTGCCGAACATAAAGCCGATGGCTCCCAGGATCATCAGAAACGGCATAATAAAATTCACCGCCGCAAAGGGCGTCTTCCCCACAAAATTCGACACGAAAAAGCCGTCCACCACACCGTAGATGGATGTGAAAATCATCATCACTATAGACGGCAGTGTAAAACGCAGTAATTTTTTGTAATCAAAATGGTCTGACAGTTGAATTTTCATAAATACCTCCTGAATCAATATATACCCGGCAAATGCTACAATTCCCGTATTTTCTCTCTGATAGCCTCCAGATATTTTCTGCCCAGCTTCAGATACTGTTCCACTTCCTCCCGGGACCAGTCGTCCAGTATACTGTTCTCGGCTTCTATCAGCCGCACCACAGTGCCCTCGGCCAGTTTCCGCCCCTGAGCCGTAATCCGTACTCTCTTTTTCCTGCCCCCGGAAAACTCCAGATATACAATCCCCTCCCTTTCCAGCTTTCTCAGGGCAGAGTTGATGGTCTGTTTGCTGGTTCCCAGTAATTTGCAGATATCACTGAGCAGACAGCTGTCCCCGCTGTTGCAGATAGCGTATAAAATCTGCACCGTGCTGTCAGACATTCCCAGCTTCACAGCCGCTTCATGATAGGCTGCGTTCATCTCACTCTGCAGATAATTGACCCGCTGCATTTGCCTTGTCGTATACCCTTCCATGTCGTACCTCCCTCGTTGCACTGCATTTTCTTTGGAATCCTGCAATAAATAAGCGCCTGCGGCACCTCAGTGATTCCATGTCCGTCTTACGCCGGACTTTCCTGTAAAATAAAAAAGTATGAAATCGTACTCGATAAATTCTAGTACGATTTCATACAAAAGTCAAGTATCTTTTATGACACTTTTTTACACATCCATACGATACAGCCGCAGCCCGTTTTCCCAGGCCGCCCTCCTCACCTCTTCCTCCGAAATCCCTTTAATCTGTGCCAGTGCGGACACCACATAAGGCAGATTCAGGGAACTGTTGCGCTTTCCCCTGAAGGGTACCGGAGCCAGGTAGGGGCAGTCCGTCTCCAACACAATCCTGTCCATGGGAATATACTCCGCCGCCTCCTTCAGCTTCCTGGCATTCTGAAAGGTCAGGACACCGCCGATTCCGAAGAAGAATCCCATATCCAGAAATGTCCTGGCAGTCTCCTTCGTATAGGAATAACAGTGAATCACACCGCCAATCTCCCCTGCCTTTTCCGCTTCCATGATGTCCGCAGTGTCCCTGGCGGCGTCCCTGGAATGAATGACCACCGGCAGAGCGCACTCCCTGGCAAGCTGCAGCTGGCGGACGAACCATTTCTTCTGAATCTCCCGGGCCGGCTCGTCCCAGTAATAATCCAGGCCGATTTCTCCCACCGCCACGCACTTTTCATGACGGCACATTGCCCTCAGCTGCTCCAGAACGTCAGGTGCTTCCGGCGATTGCTGTTCCCGGGCAGCCGGCGCTTCCGGCGATTGCCGTTCCCGGGCAGCCGGCGCTTCCGGCGATTGC
>CAJUFB010000053.1:0-3146 GCA_910585805.1 uncultured Acetatifactor sp. | reverse complement strand
AGCCGGCGCTTCCGGCGATTGCCGTTCCCGGGCAGCCGGCGCTTCCGGCGATTGCCGTTCCCGGGCAGCCGGCGCTTCCGGCGATTGCTGTTCCCGGGCGTTCAGAGACTGTCCCTCAAGCTCCGCAGTCTCGCTGGGGTGAACCCCTATGGCTCCGTAGATGTAGTCATATTTTTCCATCAGGGCAACGGTACGTTTGCAGGATGCCAGGCTGGCGCCGATATTCACTACCCTGGCAATACCGCTCCGGGGCAGCGCTGCCAGAAGCGCTTCCCTGTCCCCGTCGAAAGCCTTGTCATCGTAATGCGCATGGGTATCAAATATAGCTGTCATTTTCTTTCTCCTTGCATTTCAATTTATCCGGCTGCCGTACTCACCTTTTTCCGGGTGTACATTAACAGCTTCCTTAATCTTTTCGGTCTTCAAACATTTCTTTCAGCTTCCTGCCCACTTCATAGCCCTTTTTATAAAAGTCGTCTATTTCTGAAAGCCCTCCGCATCAGCCTTGCCGAAATTCCTGATTCTTCTCACAAATAATAAGCCGTTTTCAACAGAAACCGGAAAGCCCGTCAAAGCAACTTGATTATATCATTATCTTCCTCCGTTTACAACCATAGAAAAGGCATGGCAAACGCCATGCCCTATATTTATTATTGTCATTACGAATTCTTTCTTAAGCCTCCGCCCTCTCAGGCCCTTCACTTTCATTTTCCTTATTCCACATCCTGCAAAGCCGCAAAATTCTCCTCGCCCGTACGGATCTTGATTACTCTGTCCACATTGTAAACAAAAATCTTCCCGTCTCCGATGTGTCCCGTATACAGCGCTTTCTTAGCCGCCGAAACCACAGTCTCCACAGGAATCTTGCTGACTACCACTTCCACCTTCACCTTGGGCAGCAAAGTGGCATCCATCTCCACGCCGCGGTACTTTTCTCCGGCCCCTTTCTGGATTCCGCATCCCATAACCTGGGTAACCGTCATTCCCGTAACGCCCAGATCGTTCATGGCCTTCTTCAGCTTGTCATACCTGGACAATTTTGCTATAACAGCCACCTTATAGATACCGCTGGCTTCCACCGGCATGGCTGCAACCGGCACCGCCGCATCCCTCTTCACCTGGGAAGCCTCCTCGTATTCGCTGGTTCCAAGGTCTGTATTCTCGTTTATGTCCATGGTCATGGTATTGGATACATCCATGATGGAAAATCCGGAATATGCGCTTGCCAGCCCATGCTCCGTGGCATCCAGCCCGATAATTTCTTCTTCCTCGCTGACACGCAGTCCTGCCAGAGCCTTAATGACAAGGAAAGCAACCGTAATGGTAACCGCCGTCCATGCCGCCACGGACACAAATCCCAACAGCTGAAGCCCCAGCAGCTTCACTCCGCCTCCATAGAACAGGCCCGTCAGCTGATTACCCGCACCGTCGGCAATGGAATATCCCGGAACCGTACTGGTGGCAAAAAGTCCCACCGCGATGGTTCCCCATATTCCGTTAAGACAGTGAACTGCTACTGCACCTACCGGGTCGTCAATATGCAGTTTATAATCCAAAAACCATACTCCAAATACCACCAGAAGTCCTGCCACCGCACCAATCACAATCGCACCTGCCGCATCCGTCACATCACAGGGAGCCGTAATCGCCACCAATCCGGCCAGAGAAGCGTTAAGGCACATGGAAATATCCGGTTTTCCGTACTTAATCCAGGTAAAGCACATGCACACCACCGTGGCAATAGCAGGCGCAATGGTAGTCGTCACGAACACGGAACCCAGCTGCTCTATTGAGGTACATGCCGCCCCGTTAAATCCGTACCAGCCCAGCCACAGGATAAATACGCCAAGGCATCCGATGGGAAGGTTATGTCCGGGGAACGCATTTACCTTCGTCACCCTGCCGTCCTTATCCTTCACAAACTTTCCGATACGGGGTCCCAGCAGCTTCGCGCCGATAAGCGCGGAAACCCCTCCTACCATATGGATGGCACAGGAACCTGCAAAATCATGAAACCCGAGCTGTGCCAGCCAGCCGCCGCCCCATATCCAATGGGCTTCAATCGGATAAATCAGCGCCGATATCACCCCTGAATAAATACAGTAGGAAAGGAATTTCGTCCGCTCTGCCATGGCTCCGGATACGATGGTAGCTGTGGTCGCACAGAACACCAGATTGAACACAAAGCCGGACCAGTCAAAATTACCATAAGAAGTAAAAATATCAAAACCAGGCCTGCCGATCAGTCCCGCCACATCCTCCCCCAGGAAAAGGCCAAAGCCGATCAATATGAACACTACCGTACCGATACAAAAATCCATCAGATTCTTCATCAGGATATTCCCCGCGTTCTTGGCTCTGGTAAAGCCGGTCTCCACCATGGCGAACCCTGCCTGCATCCAGAACACCAGCGCTGCCCCGATCAGGAACCATACTCCGAATATCTGCCCGTTTACTGCACTCATCAATTCCTCACTCATAATTACACCCTCCTGCCCGCTTTAGCGGACGTCCAATTCATATTTACGGAACCGGACTCTTTCCGTGAAAATTCCTTTATATGAAAGACTCCTTACTTCCAATCTCCCGTCTGACGATTTCGAGCCCTGCCTGACGCCAGAGTTCCTCAAAATGGTATGGGATTATTTTTATAAACAAACTTTATCCGACCGCGCGCGCAGTTTCTGCCGAATAAAAAAGGCACTTCGGGAAAATCCCAAAGCGCCTTTGCTTATGCACCGCATTATAACATCGGTTTCTTTTCATGTCAACTGCCGTGTGAAAAGAGATATTTTATGAATATTTATGAAAAATTTTATTTTTTTGCCCCATTCTGCCGCCTTTTTAATTACTTTGCCTATTAAAATAATAAATCTGCTGACTCCAAAACTTCATATCACGGCCAAAAAGCAATACAATGAAATAAAATTTTCAAAAAATACAGCACTATGCCTTCTTACCCTTACCGTTTTACCCGGATTCCGCCCCGGGCTTTTCCTCACAGCCCTGACACCCCCTAAATGCCTCACCTCGTTGCAAAGTATAGAGGAACCGTTCCTAACTTCCTGGTTTGTTTGCCCTTAGCTCCTGCACCCGTTCAAAAACTGCGTCCTCTACAATCGCTTCATGGGTATTGAAAAAGATAG
>CAJUFB010000052.1 GCA_910585805.1 uncultured Acetatifactor sp. | reverse complement strand
TATAGGAGGAAACGCTTGTGATGTCCATGCAGTAATACCTGTCACAGCTATTATGCTCCAGCCATGCTGAAAAGCTGGCGCAGGCAGACCGCATGCCCAATCAGATGGCCTTACCCCGGCATGACGAACTATGGGGCGATTTCCATGCTCTGGCAGAAACATGGACCCTGGCCGAAGCAGCAGATGCCTTTATCGCAGGCCTCTGGTCTGCGCCTTTCCTATGGCAGTCCGCCTTGCCCGCAAAACTTCTCTCACAGGCTACGCCCAGGCATCCTTTCACGCCCTATGCCGGTTCAGGCGATACCTGCAGGGTCTGCGGCTTCCGCCGGAAAGCCGTGGACATCACATATCTGTGGTACCGCCGCCTGACGGGGAGCCTTCCTCTCGACGGAGACCCTGCAGGTTATTTGTACGCCTTGCGGGAAATGGCAAAATCCCAGTCCCGCCCTGTCCCCACGGCATATGACCTGTGGACATTCCGCGCCATCCTGACCGTGATCCGGCAGATGCCTCCAAAATCACGGTACAGCAAAACAAGGGACGCCCTGCAAAAAGAAAAACTGCTTCCCACTTCCCAAAAAGCAAATTACTGCTCTCTGCTGGAGGTACTGGCCCTGACAGGCATCCTGGACACGCCCGAGCATCCCGGAATGGCCACACAGTTCACGACTTATCTGGAACGTGACCTGCGCCCCTCCGTGCGGGTGGAAGTACAGGCGCCGTTGGCATGGTGGGACTCCTCTATCGGCATCAACGAAACAGCCTTGCGCCGGATTTTCAGCGGAACCGATTGCTCCCCTGTCTCCCTGGCAGACCGCCCCGTGCCTGTTCCGCCCCTGTCCCGGACACTCACAGGAGAACTGGCAGATCGAAAAACGCCCCGGAGGAGACTGCCCGTCTCCCCGGATGCGGGAAAAGGCCCCGCCCAGGCTAAAGATGTATATGCTGTCCGCATACGTGAGGACGCATGGGTCACGATTTACTGCCACAAAGTGGAAGACAACTATGTAATAGTGGAATATCTGGACGGCATCTTTTCCGAAATGCCTTTGAAATCCCAGATCATCAGCGCTTTCCGCCCCCGCAGCAGCGGCAGGTGGCAGGCAAAAGCGTCCGGCCTGGACAGGACTTCCGGCGTAAAACGGATTGCCCGGGATATCCCCGCACCCCGGACTGACCTGACAGCGCCGGAGAAAATCCCCTATGCCACGGCCGCCAGCCTGAAGAATCTGGCCTGGTGGTGCTTTCCTGAACTATTCTGAACCTGCGCAATCTCTGGATTTATCGGAAAGCACCTCCGGACCATTCCTTATACTCGCGGCCACAAAAACTTACCATGACGTGTCTATACTTCCTATATACCTTTGCGGAACAGTTGAAGCAATTCTGTTAAAGTATGTATCTCCCTGTCCTGACCATAATCCTTCAACACGCCTTCTCTGTTGATCAGAACCGCATATGCACCGGCATTTCTTGCGCAGGCCATATCTTTTTCTTCATCCCCTACAAACACAATATCCGATAATTTAACCTGCATTCTATCACTCAGTATCTCTAATCCTTTTGTGCATGATTTTCTATAACCGGTATCATTTGATGTAAAAGGATATTCTATGTACTTTATCACAGGCGCTATATCCTCCAGGGCATAGACATTGTCCATGCCATATGCCACATCCGACAGGGTGCCTGACCGTATCCCTTCCACAGAAAGCGCCTTTAATGTCTGCTCTACATCAGGAAACAGAGAACAATCCTGCCTGAAATAAGTGTAAAAGCTTTCTTTGACCCGCTCCATATCTTGCAATGCTATGTTCATGCCATTCAGTATCTCAGTAAAAATTTCCGTGGAGGAAACCTCGTGATCTCTCGGATGAATCCTGGTATTATATTGAGCCAGTACATTGCCGGCATTTTGATAATGTGATTCAGAAAAAGTATAACCGTATTTTTCTGCAATATGTTCAAATGCCGGTCTGTACAGCTCAGACCAGTTCATGGGCTTTCTGTAATCAACTAATGTCTGTCCGATATCAAATATCACTGCTTTAAACATATTCTCTCTTTCCGTTAGGAATTGTCAGAAAATAACTGATACAACTTCTTTAGAGAAAAACCCGGAAATACAAGGAAAACAGCTTCAAACTCGTATCAGTTATTTGTAGACACTTCCTTACCACTGCGGCGAAAATTTCCCCGATTCTTTCAGAGCACTATTCAGTCTTTGCGCCTTATTCACCGCTGTCTGCTTTGTCTCTATCAATGTCTTGGTGCCTGGAAC
Organism: uncultured Acetatifactor sp.; assembly: GCA_910585805.1. Classification (GTDB taxonomy): domain Bacteria; phylum Bacillota; class Clostridia; order Lachnospirales; family Lachnospiraceae; genus Acetatifactor. The sequence continues at coordinate 24,690 of CAJUFB010000052.1, read as the reverse complement.
AATAGCGAAAACGCAAGTCATTTTATTTTTCTGCCAACCAGACAAATCCAATTCGGCAATGCCATCCGGGGATTTTCTTTCCAGTCATACATTCTGTCTACTTCTTCCCTGCTGACAATGACACCGTTAATTATATCCTCTGTTTTTAACCAAAAAGGCCGTTCATAATTCTTTTCGTCAAACATTTCTTCAAAATGTTCCAGGTGTATTCCAGAATGCATCACTGCATTCAAGATATCCTGCAGTCTCCAATGAAAATTTACTGTGTCCTCATCTTCAAAAGGGCCCGTTGCATCATATGGCTTTATCACCTCTAATTCTCCATTAAATGGCCGCAGATACGGGTGGATTTCATAAACAATATTAAGCCCCCCTGTTTTTAATATCCGGCTTACATTTTCATACATAGAGGGCAGATCATTCAGCCATACATGGACACCGTTTGATGTATATACTAAGTCGTATTCGTTATCACGAATTCCTTCCAATTTCATAGTATCCGCACAAATAAATTCGATAACATCGCCAAGTCCTTCTCTATCTGCCACCTTTTTCGCATGTGCCAACTGATTTTCAGAAATATCACAGGAGGTTACTGTTGCGCCCAATAAAGCAAAAGCGAATACGGCAAGATTATCGCCGCTGGATGGTACGCATACCCGTTTTCCTGTGAAATCGGGAATATATTTCTGAATCATCTCCCAGGTTTTGCGGTGAAACGCTTTTGAGGGATCCTCTAAAATCGGACGGAGTATTTTCTCTGAATGATTAAAGGCTGACCACTTTTCCGAATAATGATTCCAATCTTTTTTGTTCTTTTCGATCACTTTATTATACGTGCTCATCACAACCTCCTGTTCGCCATCCGGCTATTTTCTTCCTTATTTAATTCGTATCTAACACCAGATTTGCAGGCTCCATTGATCCGGTTTTGGCATTCTTTAACACTGTACGGAAATTCCACAGTTAATTGATTCATTCCAGAATTCTTTCCAGGATTCTTTCCGGGTTCTTATTCGTTCTTTGAATAGTGCATAATCAGAAGCGCCCTGAAAGTGATATCGCAGAATCTTCGCGTAGAAGTCTTCCAATCCGTTTCTAACTGCTGTCCGCCATATGTACTGAAACCTTTTAACTGATTCTCTGCAATCGGTGCCATGCAAATTCCGTCTTCGCTTACGAAATCCTGCAGAATTCTCACTTCACGCTGCAGTTCTTCAAGATATGCTGCAAGTCCGCATCGGCATAACCACTCCACTCTGTCAAAATAAGTATAATGAATTCCATTTTCGTCATAACCCAGCTGATATCCCTCTTTCAGACAGCCCAGCGTCCCAAGCACATATCCCACCCAGGAATCACCGCCCACCTGTTTTTCGGGACGATCTGTCCTCATCAGTTTTTTAAATGACCGGGCGAGCATTTTTCTATTCTGTTCCGTTTTCCACGAATCTGTATGAGCGAGAATGTCAAGATGATAATAGCTGGGCCACTTTTCATAGTCATTGAATACACGTTTTTCCTTACCGCCGCTCTTCCTCAATCTTGTAATGTCTAACGCCGAATCCACTTCAAGCACACGATGAAACGAATCAAGCGCTAACTGTATCTGCGGCTTTATATCGATAATATCATCGTAACCGGCACGGGCAATACAGGCACAGCGGATAATATTCTGACCGTTTGCGGCATATCGGAACTCATCAAAATATTTGCCCTTTGTGCGGTAGCAGAGATCCGTCAGATCTGTTGTAACAAATGCTTCCATAGCCCTTTTCAAGACAGGAGTCTCTTTATATACCAGCTTTTCACCGAGATATTTTGTTCCGACTTCCTGATTTTCAAATGGTCCTGCATTTTTGTTCGGCCCGTGAAAGCCGTTGCCAAGCCACCCATTTTCCTTTTGGCAGGATATGATAGATTGTATAATTGGCTCTCTCAGGATTTTTTCCTGTAACTGATCCTTCTCACGGGCAGATAACTCCTGGTTCAAAACCTCTGTTTTAACACGGTACTGAATAGACGGATTCGCATTGTTCAGTAAATAGTCAATCATTTTTGCTCTCATATGCTTTAGTCCTTCTGAAATCTCTTTTTCACCCATCAGAACATCTATTCTTTTTGTTTGAAATGTGTTGGGAAACTCTACTCCTGTTCTCCCGGCACCTGTCCTATCTTCTTCGCTCCGCTGCCGTCAGTCTTCATCCGATAGAAGGGATGAGGCTCGTTTCCTATATACACCTCCGCCACAATCTGGTCTCCGCTAATCTCATAGATCAGCGACAGATACGGAATCCTGGTCTCCCGGATTTCCTGCGCTTCTTCCGGATAGCGGTATTCAAAGACCGTCTCTTTTCCGGTTCCGTCCAAAGCTATCCTGTTCAGCCTGACTCCCACCGTATCCTCTTCCTCCGCTGTCTGTTCCGCTCCGTCCTGCCAGGTTTTATAGCTGACAGCTTCCGCTATATCGGTGGTGTAATAGATTCGCCTCTTGTAAATCTCCGGATAGTCGATTGCCGCTTCTTCCCGGGCCACCACGGATAACGCCCTGTCCGCCCAGCGGTACATGGCCAGGTAATAAAAGCCGCTGTCCGCCTCCGAAAAAGAGTAGAGGACATAATCCTCGTCACAATACTCCAGATATGCCTCATCCGGGCGCTTTATCTTCTCTTCCGCAAGCTCCGCTCCCGCCGCGCATGTGACGGATTCCACCGCCCAGTCTGTCACCCGGTCACTGGCAAGCCACCAGCGTTTTCCGGCCTGCTCCAGCGTCACCGGCTCGTCCAGCGGAATCTCATATTCCAGGTCATATGCCGCACTGTCCCAGTCTTCCCCGCTCTCCCAGTTTTTCTCCATGTCACTGAATTCAGAGCTTCTCTCTTTTCTGATTCCTGTGCCGCTCTCCCAGTCGTCCCTGCTGTAGGATGTGATATAACCGCCATATCCGTAGATGGCTTCCGACGCTGTCAGCCGCCAGACACCCTCCATGTAGGTGTATGTATAGTCCTCTGACCATCTCCATGCGCTGCCGCCGTATGCATGTGTGGTAAAAGATTTCCCCTCTGCAGTCAGCGGCTCATAGGGGTCTCCGAATACGCCGCCTTCCGCTCTTGTCCGTATCAGATTGATGTCCTGGAAATCCAGCCGGTACCCTTTTGTCCCGTCGCCGGCTGCGGCAAACAGAATCCTGGGTTCCTCCGGATACCAGGCATCTTCCGCATCCGTCGGAACCGCTTCCAGCACACCTACATAATCGGGAATTCCGTCCTCATTGAAATCCAGAAATGATATTTTCATAATTATAAACGGAAAAATGGAAAAAAGTTCCCTGATTTTGCCCGCCAGGGCTCCGAAAGCATATTTATCCGCTCACATCCGCTTTCCGCAGCATCCTGTCCTTACATCGTCTGCTGCGCTCACGAAATATACTCACAGACACAATCCCTGAGTATTTCCTGTAATTCTCTGTCCATAAATCCATAGTCATCACTGATATTCAGGCAGACCACTTCTTTGTCCCCTACAATATCAGGATACTTCTCTCTGAGCCTTCGCACATGCTTTTTTTCCATACAGAAGATGATATCGGCCCGTTTCAGCATTCCGGGAGTGACTTTAATCCTGGCGTTGGATTCTGTTCCTGCCGAATATGCCCTGTGCCCACAGTATCCGTCAAAAATCTTCTCCGCTGTCAGACTGCGCCTCTTATTCTGGCTGCATACAAAAAGTAAATTCATCTTATCACCTTTTCCACTGCTATGAACATCCCCATATCCAGCCTGAAGCCTCGCAGTATCCGGCCAGACACCATAAACTTACGTAAGGATTCCTTCGCAGACATTTACCGCAGACAAAATCAACTCCGCCCTTTATCAAGCCCCTGCCTCAAGCATTGTTTTCCATGTATTTCTTCAAAAAATTCAGCACTTCCACCGTGCAGTCCACCACGCGGTTATGGCTGTAATGCCTGTTGCAGGAAAAATAGCCGAAATATCCCCATGGGTCTTTCACCTGCGGACCCCAGTCCCACAGGCCGTCCTCCCGGGCATTCTCCAGGAGCCACTCCACGGCATTCCCCAGATAGATTTCGGAACCTCTGAACTGGTTGATATAGTTAAATGTCTCGAACCAACGCCTTGTCTGCCTGCACACGAATGTCTCCGGCAGCTTATCCGGCGTCTTCTCCCAGAAATAGCCCTTTTTATTAGCGTTCCGTCCCAGGTGCCGCAGCATCGCCCCTTCCAGGGCTTCGGATATCTCCCGGCGCCTTTTCAGCAGCAGTTCGCTCTGCATGGGCACCAGGCGGTCCTCCCTGGTCAGGAACACCTCATGTTGGGCGGCTCTGTCCTTTTCATAGGAATATTCGCCCTCCTCATAGGCCCTGCCTGCAATGTACAGCCACTGCCCGTAAGTCTCGTCACAAAGGGGATTCCAGGGGGCAATCGCCTCCAGATAATTGCATACTATCGCCTTCTGCCAGGGATTCGCGCGCTCGTTTTTCTCGAAGACGCCCTCTCTGCCCCTGCCCAGCAGCAGTTCCTGCAGGTATTCGTTCGCCAGGAACAGGATGTCCCTGTCCTCAATGGTGAGTCCGATATAAAGGCAGCGCTCGATTCCCACGCCGGAGGTGGGAATCTTTGCTTTCACGGAGTAGTCCCTGGAGCGCAGCTTCCCCCAGCCGCCGTTTTCGTCCTGGGTCTGGTACAACTCCTCCACAATGTCGCTTTTCAGGAATTCCGGGCGCAGTTCGGCTAACCGATTATCTTCATATGGAATATCGAGAAGGGAGAATTTTGCCTTGTAATGAACTGCCGGGTATTGGCAGAAATCAAGCAATGCCTGTACATGCTCCTGAAATTCATTTATTGTAATCATATTTCCTCCACCGCCTTCTGCGGCACATCCAATATTCAGCACCGGCTCCCACTGCCCATTCCGCAGCCTCGCCTCCTTTTCCGGTACCGGGGCAGATTCCAGAGACAGGCTGAACGCTTTCTTCCCTGCATGTTATCATGCAGGAAGCCCCCGCCATGTCCCGATTGCGTTTTCCCATCAGCACAGCCCTGTCCGGCATCCCTTTGGCAGCCTCGCCTTTCCGCAGGGGCAAGGTACTCCGGGCTATCATTTGCCGCCTTATAGAGTTTATCGGCAGATGCATTCACTTCCCAAACCCGGACTGCACAAATGACTGTTTTATCAAAAAATGACTATAAAGTTTGGCAGCATTTATCCGCAAAACAGCCACAACCCCAACGGCTTTCGTAATCACCATCCTATTGATAATACTGCGCCTGTGCCTCCCACATTTCGGCATACAGCCTTCCCTGTGCGACCAGCTGCTCATGGCTCCCATATTCCACCAAAGCGCCATTGTCAAATACCGCCACCACATCGCAGAAGCGGCAGCTTGAGAGGCGGTGAGAAATATAGATAGATGTCTTGCCGTTTGCAATTGCAATGAATTTCGAATAAATTTCATACTCGGCGTATGGGTCCAGGGCGGCAGTGGGTTCGTCCAGAACCACCAGGGGAGCATTCTTATACAATGTGCGCGCGATGGCAAGCTTCTGCATTTCACCGCCGGAAAGCTCTGTTCCGTCTTTATCAAAATCTTTATACAGGGGCGTATCCAGTCCAAGGGGCAGCTCCTCCACTTTCTCCAGGATACCCGCCTGCCCCAGGGAAACCCGGATTCTTTCTTCGTCGGCAGTTTCCTGAAATGCCAGGTTCTCCTTGACGCTGAAAGAGAAAATTTTATAATCCTGAAACAGGACGGACAGGCATTTGGCATACGCCCTTTCCTCAAAGGTATTGATGTCCACGCCGTTGAGCAGGATACATCCCTTTTCCGGCCGGTAAAGACGGCACAACAGTTTGATAAATGTGGTCTTGCCCGCGCCGTTCCTGCCCACAATGGACAGTTTCTCCCCTTTCCTTATGGTTAGGGAGACATCCTTCAGCGCATATTCTTCCGTATTCGGATACCGGAACCACACATGCCGGAATTCTATCTCCCCACAGCCCATATCCGCCGGCGTCTCCTCTCCCTTCCCGTTGCTGCGGGGCATTTGTTCAAAGACGAGGTAATCCTGCAGTACCCTGCCCAGCATTCTGAAATCCACCAGTTTCGCCATCAGCTGTGTGGCGGCACCGGAAAACTGGTTGGCCGCAGAAATATACATGGTAAAATCGCCGATTCTTATCATGCCCCGGAAGACGCCCCAGGCCGCAAAGGCATAGGCGGCAAGCGTCTGGGCCTGGATAATGACCGCGGAAAAACCGTCGTGACGTCTCTGTTTCAGGAACATTTTCTGAAAAGCACGGTTTACCGCTCCGCTATGCTCGTTAATCCGGTTTATAATATACTCTGACATCTTGTAAATCCGCACATCTTTGGCATTCCTGAAATCCTGTGTCAGATCACGGAAGTACCCGAACTGCCGGTTATATACGGCGATGTCCTGGTAGAACAGGGTTTTTGTCCGCTGAATCCGTCCGTATACCAGGGCGTTCCCTCCCACCAGCAGGAACAGTACCGCCACCAGAGCCGGATTCAGCAGGGCAATCATCCCCACCACCCCGGCCAGAGTGGCTGTGAGCCGGAAGATTTCCACAATGGCCCCGGGACCTCCCAGAAGCGCGTCATGAAGCCTTATATTGAATAAAGCCTTCTCTTTCATGTCCAGCACCTTCGCATCCTCCAGTTTCTCAAAGTCCATCTGCATGATATGCCGTCCCACATGCAGTTCAAAACCGTCCGCATCGGCATCACAATGTCCAACAGACACACATCCACCGTCTCCTTCTGCAGGATATCCAGACATTCCAGGCCGTTCCTTGCCTGCAGAACATTGTGTCCCCGACGGCTCAGGATATCTTCCAGAGTCATCCGCAGAAAGTCCGCATCGTCCACAACAAGAATTTTCTTTCCCCTCCCTCCGACAGACGCAGGCGCATAGTTGAAAATGCTGTCCACCTGGCTCTGAGTCAAGACCGGGTCCGTGTGCAGGCCGGATTCTCTGTCCTTGCCGGCTTCCCGGTTCCTCAATGGCACAATACCTAACAGTTCGTCGGCGCTTACCTGCAAAGCCTGTGAGATTTTTGGCACTATAGCCACATCCGGATAAGAAATGTCCATCTCCCATCTGGACACGGCCTGGGGCGTAACGTGCAGCAAAGCCGCCAGTTCCGCCTGCGTCATATTCAGCTTCTGACGTCTGGACTTAATCACCCCTGCAATATTCATCTTTTTCCTCCGTTTCCGCGCTGCCTGCGCAAATCAGAATTTGTTTGGCTGAAGGAATTGTACGCTTCCCTGCGATGAATTCAGTTTATCACGGAAAATGTGCCTGGGTCAAACAAGCGGTAATTGAAAACCTGTAAGAAAGACTCAAAAAACGCCTTTACATGGCTGCATGTGCCATGCAAAAGCGTTTTCAGGCAAGCGAGCGCTCCTGGAACAGGAAACAAAGCTGCAAATGAATGCGCTCGTGCGTATACCAGGCTCCTTCCCCGCGGAGCATTTCCAGTAACCGGTCCATGGGCATCCTTCCCAGATCCCCCTTCTCCCTCTTCCGGACAGAAACGCTGCGGGTTTCCGCTTCCTTCTCTCCGACTACCGCCATGTAAGGCACTTTCTCCATCTGTGCCGTCCTGATTTTATAGCACCTGGCAATCATATATTATTTCCCCTGGCAGTAATCAACATTTCAAGCAATCCCTTTCGCTTGCCGTGTCCACCTTATAGGGTACATTATACAGCCTGCATCTGCGACCTCTTTCTTACATCTTATCCGGCGCGGAAAGTCCTCACAGACCGATGGTTCCTTCTGCTGCCCTCACAGAAAAATCGCCATATACAGCGGCAGCGTAACCTTAACCCCGCTCACCCCCACATTACCTGACACCAGCTTATAGGCGCAGGCGGGCCTGTACTCCTCCAGAAACCGGTTCAGGGACAAGGCGGCTCCGTTTTTGGACTTCACCTCTATGGGTATAACACCGCCCCTATTCAATCCTCACATTCTCCGCAAAATCCCCCACTACAATCCCGGCCTCCTCCAGGCTCCGCGCTTTTGCGCCGTCCCGGTAAAAATCCCGGATTCTCACATCCTCCACCGGAAATTCCCCGCTGTATCCCGCGATCACCGAAGGCTCTTCCCCGTCCCCGGTAATCACCTGTACATTTTCCAACAGGATATTCCTGATTCCCCTGCCCGGGGCCGGGTTATAGTCTTTGTTCCACTTCACCTGGAAGTCCAACACCTTCCCGTGCTCAAATGGCTCGATACGGATATCCCGATAGGTGACATTCCGCACCAGGTTCTTATCTCCGGCGTTGATGGCCAGCACCCCCAGGTAGCCGGGCTGAAATTCATGGTGCTCCAACACATCGATATTTTCAAAGAGAACCTCCTCGATCACGTCCCCTTCCTCCCTGTGATCTCCGTGGACGCCTATCATGGTGGGATGAGCCACATCCGCCCACAGCGTCATATTCCGCACCGTAACCTCCCTGCTGCCGCCGTAATTGTCCCAGCGGCTCCCGTAGATGGCCACGCAGTCGTCTGAGGTGCGCAGGAAACAGCCTTCCGCCAGTATCTTCCTGCAGCTCATCATGTCCAGGCCGTCGCTCCATCCCTCGCAGCTGAAGGACTTCAGATTCCGCAGCGTCACGTTCTCGCAGCCCCCAAGGGAAACGGTGTAATGGGGCGGATTGATGAAAATCAGGTTTTCAATCACGATGTCCCGTGAATGATTCAGCCGTATACCGTTAATGCTGCTGAACCTGGCAAAATCCGCCAGATACAGAATGCCCCTGCCGCTGATATGCAGCCCTTCCCCATGCTCCAGGGCCAGGCCGCCGATGAGCACCGCGCCTCCCTCCAGGTAGATATGGGTGTGGGAGGGCAGGCGCCAGATGCACTCCCCGATATAATAGATCCCCGGCTCCACATAGAGCATCCTGCCTTCGGGCATGGCCTCCAGCTGCCTGCTGACCTCATCCCCCAGAAACCCCGGCCTCTCCAGGGCGCCGGACACGGTCAGCACATTGTCCCCCGCCTTGTCGGGCAGCTCCTCCAGGGCGCCCGCAAACAAGTGCAGGTTGTGGAAGCGGTCTCTGTTCACCTCCACCGACAGGTTCACCGGCTTATCCAGTACAAATGTAATGCGCTTTGGCTCGATTTCAGGCCGGATTCCCAGGGACAGGGGGCGTATGTCCACCCTGTACACCGTGTAAAATTTCGGGAACGTGATCTCCACTTCCACCTTGCCGCTGAAATCAAAATACGCCATGGACGCGCATCTCACGTCATGCATGTCCACCTTCACCCGGTAGGTTCTCAGCTCCTGCCAGTCCTCCGTGCCCACGCTCCGAATGCGCAGGCAGTAATCCTCCTGTAATACCGCTCCTTTGGGAACGGGGTAAATCCGTAATGTATCCTTTTTCTGTTCCATTTTCACCTCACATGCATCCATATTTTAACTTTATTATATCCTTCCCGAAGCCCTTCCAGGGGGCCTGGCGCCGGATGCCCGCCTCTTCCCCTTCCTGCCATGTCCTCCTCAAGCCGGATGGCGGAACCGTCGGGATTCTCGTACCGCTGCTCCACGATTCGGGGCATCCCCAGTTTTTCCGTGGAAATCACCTCTCCGGGCAGCTCCAGGCTCTCCCGGGGCAGCGTGATCTCCAGATAAACCGCCCCCTCTTCCCGGGTTACCTTCACCTCCGGATTCATGGCGTCCTCGCAGAATACCTCTTCCCTGTCAAAATGCCCCGCACCGTTCAGGTACACATTTCCGTCTATATAAGCCGGCTGTTTCACCTGTGCAAACTGTTCCACATCCCCCCTTCCAAGAGAATGATACCGCTCCGTGTACTCCTCCATGGAAACCGGGGCTCCGTTGTACAGAGCCGTCCCGTAAGAACGCCCCTCTTCCGCTCCTCCCACAAAAATATTCCGGTACCACCTGTCATCAGAACCATAGACAGGCACCGTCCCTAGCACCTCCGTAGAATGGGGCAGATGGTAGGGCGTGGCCCTGTCCGGAACAGGATAATGATTGGTAAACCCGCAGCAGAGGTTATGGACATAAGCGCCGCCCTGTGCCGCATTGTCAAAGGCATAGGGAGATGTGAAAACGTTATTGTCCACCAGATATGGCCCGTGGGTGACTTCCACCATCAGATCCCTGTTATTTTCGTCATAAATATTGCTGCTCACCCTGGTTCCCTGGGCCTGCCAGTCAAGCCAGGTTCCCAATGTGCAGTTATGGATATAATTGTGGTGAATCTGCACGTCGATTGCCGCGTGCAGCTTGATTCCTGCGATTTCATGGCCGTAAAATTCATGCTTTACCGCAATATTGTAGATTTCATTCCCATGAATCTCACTGAACACACAGCCCAGATGACCCACTATCCCGTTCTGCCCGCAGTCATGGATGACATTGCCCCGGATGATATGGGAACCGATCCGCTCCTTTGCCCAACCGATATTCCTGGCTTTGAAAACCGCTTCCATCTGATACTGGTACCCCGGCTTTCTATGGTATTTCGTGAATTCATTATCGCCTGTACTGCCCTCTTTTCCAATGCTGATGCCGCTGCATTTGGAATCATGGATGTCATTATCCTCTATGATCCAGCCTTTGGCCCAGTTCGGCCCCAGCAGCCCCTCCTGCATGGCGGTGGGCGGCGCCCAGGATGTGGCGGCATGCATCATCTCAAATCCCCGGACTGTGATGTAATTCAGCCCTGTTTTCTCCGGGAAAAAGCAGGCTTTCCGCACATTGATCTCCACCTCTTCCGCATTGGGATCGGCTCCCTGGAAATTGGCATAGATCGTGGTGGTCTCTCCGTCTGCCTCGCAGTACCACTGGTATATGGTATTTTCCGGCTTCAGGATTTTCTCCTCCCGGCCTCCCCAGGTTTCAAGGCGGCTTGCATACCGTTTCACCGGCTCATAAATCGCTTCCAGGGACGCCGCCTCATAGAAGGACATGCCGTTTAAATACACTTCCCCCGTATGTACCTCGCAGTCTGCGGGGCCTACGATCCAGTCCCCCTTCACCGGATGGGTATAGGGATTTCGTTCTCCGAAAAATCCATTGTCCAGGCATACCTTCCACACATTCCCCTGTACCCTGCTCCAACCGGTAATCCGCTCCGAGCCTTTGATGACCGCATGCTCTCCCTCTGCGGCCTCATACACAATCCTGCAGCTGTCGCTTAAGCCCCCGTTTCGCGGCCTGACCCACTCCCTGTATACCCCTTCGTGTACTACAACCCCGTCTCCTGCTTCCGCCGCATCCGCCGCTCTCTGTATGGTGAGAAACGGAGCCGCTTCCGTCCCCGGATTCCGGTCTGATCCTTTTTTTGAGACATGATATACTTTGCTCATTTTTATACTCCTTCCGTGCTTTTCAGCCATGCTGTTCCTGAAAATGTTTTGCATAACGCGTCTTCGTCAGCCATACTTCCGCCCTGTATCCGGCATACCCGCAATGGCTGTCCTGTTCCATAATAAGCCGGTTCTCTGCTTATTTCAAGAGCAAAGCCGCATCTTAATGCCTTACCCGCTCCAAAAACCGCTGCGCTGCCCCACCTGCTTTGCCATAATGACAAAACAGGCGGCCGCCTGTTTTACACGCGACCGCCCTTATCCTCAGAACATGTATACGTTATTAGTTTGCATTCTTAGCGTCAAGGAATGCCTGAATCTGGGAAATCAGTTCCGCACGGATTTCCTCAAGGCCTACTGCCGCAGCATCCTCATGCCACTGCTTGATCTTCTCTACTGCCTCATCCGCATCGTACATGGAGATGGTCAGCTGCAGCTCATTGGAAAGAGCGGACACATTGGCAATCTGGGTTTCCACGTTAGTGGTGTCAAACACGAAACCGGACAGCGGGCTCAGCTCATAAGTGGAAGGATCATACATATAGTCAAAACGGGACTTGATCTCAGGATTCTCGCTTACGAACTCACTTACCCTTATGTAGGCAGGGTTCTGTGTAAAGGAATAGGTAGGCATGGAGTATGCGATGTTCTCATCGATATCCAGTTTCTTATAGCCGTCTGTGCCGACTGCTTCCCAGTCCTCGCCTTCGATACCCAGTTCGAACAGGTCATGGGCTTCCTGATTACCGAACATCCAGTCAAGGAAGTACATTACAGCATCGGTCTTCTCGGACCACTCGGGAACTACAAGCCAGTTATTGGTTGCCATATCGCAAATCACTGCGCCGGCTTCCATATTGCGCTGTGCGTCTTCTGTCACATAGAAGCCATACTCTTCATCGGGATTGGTTTCCAGGGCCCCTTTTACCTTACTTTCATATTCGCTTAAGGTGCTGTAGGAGATGGCAGCAGGTTTCTCCACTGTGTCGGTGCCGCCGCGACTGGGATTCAGGTAAGGATTCCATTTTGTGCGGTCCACGATAAACTCAGTGATAAAATCATCCTGATAACCGGCGGGCATCTTGGCAAATTCTTCCGTAGAATCGCCGGGGACCACCGCATTGAGTACTGTCTTGTTATCGTCGCTTAAGCCTACCCATATCCAAGTCTGGTCTCCCAGGACGTTTACATTATCTTGTGTGAACACATGGTCATGCTTCCCGGAATACCAGGGAGAATCCATACGGAAGAAATTCCAGAGGCTTACACCGATCATGCCTTCTTCATTCTCCTGTACGGTCTTCACAAACTCTAACAGACTCTCTTCGTCCGTAATGGGTGCGCAGTCATATTTCTTGCGCAGATCCTCGCGGTACATAAAGCCACGGGTATCCTCATAGAAAGTCGCCAGGTTGATGCCGTAGATACCCTTCTGATAAGAACCGTCCTCCTGACGGATATAGGAAGTCATAGCCTGTACAAAATCCTCGGAGAAAGCGCTCTTCAGCCCGGAGAATGCATCATTGTTAAAATAAGATGACAGATCCTTAAAGTTGCCGTCCTGGATAAATGTAGTCAATCCATGCCAGCCTCCGCAGAACATCAGGTCAAAATCTTCCTGCCCGATCATGGCCGTAGTCAGCTTATCCTTGTAATCGCCGCCGGCTACCCAGGTAAATTCCGGATGAATCTTACTCATGATGGGATCGTCTTTGGTCATTTCCTCATATTTCGCCAGAACTTTGTCCAGGTTGCGGAATTCGTTCATGACACGGATATTGATGGTGGTGTCCTCGATCTGGGGTGTCTCTGCCTGGGCCCCCTCGTCGGAAGATTCTTCAGCGGAAGATTCTTCTGAGCTTCCGTCTGTGTTTCCTGCAGGGGACTCCTGCTGTTCGGACTGCTGATTGTCTGCCTGGCTGCTGTCTCCTGCATCGTCATTGCCGCAGGCTACCATGGACAATGTCATTGCTCCTGCCAGAGCCAGTGCCATGGTCTTTTTGAAAACCTTGTTTTTCATTCTTATTCTCCTCCTATTTTTAGTTCCGCATCCGCCCCTCCTCTACCCATCCCTGGCAGAGCATTTCCGGCCGCTTAGTGATGCGTCCGTAAATCCTCTGGGGTTTCGGACGGGCGGTTGCTGTTTTTAGTTCCGCATCCGCCCCTCCTCTACCCACATATGGCAGAGCATTTCCGGCCGATACTTTTTTATTTTCATCCCTGCCGTGTCCGGGATTCGTCCGGGTGACGGTTGGGAGAAATAACGTTTTTGTGTTATCCTTTAATCGCTCCGACGGTCAGACCGCTGGTAAAGTATTTCTGCACATAAGGATACAGGAAAATAATGGGACCAATGGCCACTACGGTGGTAGCCATCCGCAGCGAGTTGGTGGGAATTTCCCCCGCTGATACTCCTGTACTCCTGGCCATCTCCCTCATGGCATCCGCGTTTCGCAACATACGCATCAGCAGATACTGGAGCGGGAAGAGTTTACTGTTATCCAGATACAGCATGGCATTGAACCACTGATTCCAATAACCCAGCGCATAAAACAGACTTAAGGTTGCAATCCCCGGCACGGATACCGGAAGCACAATCTTCCACAGAATCTGAAAGTCGTTAGCGCCGTCCATGTAAGCCGATTCCGATAGTTCACGAGGTATACCGTTGAAAAAATTCCGCATCAGGAACATGTTCCATGCCCCGAAAGCTACCGGGATGATCAGAACCAGAATATTGTCCTTCAGTCCCAGATTCTTGGTGATGAGTAAGTATGTAGGAACCAGTCCGCCTCCGAACAGCATGGTAAAGTATACAAAGAACGTAATCACGTTACGGAACTTCACCTTCTTCAGAGAAAGGGGATACGCCATGGTAATGGTCAGGAACATGCTGAAGACGGTTCCCGCAACCGTTGTAAAAATAGTAACCCCGTAAGCCCGGAAGATTTGCGCATCCCCCAGTACAACCTTGTAGGCCTGCAGGGTAAAATCCTTCGGAATAATCGGAAAACCGTTTGTGGCAAAATTGGCTTCCGTCTCAAAGCTGCTCCCCAGGATAATGGCAAAGGGGAAAAGGCAGTAGATACAGAAGACTGTGGCAATGACGTACACCACCACCTCGAATATTTTCTCGCCACCGGACTTTTTGATGGCAGTTCCTTTTATCGTTGTTTTTCCCATTTCATTTCCTTCCTGCTCAAATGAGCTTTCTTCATCCCACTCACACTTCCCGTACCGCCGGCACAAACAGTCCGTGAGAAAGATGTCTGCCTGCAGCGGACTTTGTCCGCCCGGCATTCTTCCGTGTGCAATAAGCTCCACACCTAGAAGATAGCAGCATCCGGCTCTACTTTTTTGGTGATAAAGTTAGTTGTAAATACCAGAACCAACCCTACAATGGACTGGAAAAAGCTTGTTGCGGTACTCATTCCCAGATTATTCAGCTGCCGCAGGGCCCTGTATACAAAAGTGTCAATTACATCGGTTGTAGAATACAGGGAAGCATTGTCTCCCACCAGCGCATAAATCATACCGAAGTCGCCGTTGAATATCTTGCCCACGCTCATGATGGTCAGCATGATGGCCGTGGTCTTCAGCAAAGGCAGCGTGATCTTTGTGATCTGCTGCATCCTGGTGGCCCCGTCCACCCTGGCCGCCTCATACATTTCCTGGTCAAAGCCGGTGATGGCCGCCACGTACACGATGGTTCCGTACCCTGCTCCCTGCCAGAGCTTCAGAAGCACCAGGATCAGAGGCCACCAGCCCGGACTGGTATAGAAAGCCGGGTCCTCCCCGCCGTTCTCCATAATCCACCTGGTCATGATACCGCTCCCTCCGATAATGCCGCTCATGAACATGGCAACCACGGTCCAGGATACGAAATGAGGGAAGATTGCGATGGTCTGTACCACCTTGTTGTAAACCTTATTCTTTATCTCCACAAACACCAGTGCAAGGATGATGGACATGATGGTTCCTGTTGCGATAAACAGCACATTCAGGAATATCGTATTGAAGAAAATCCTGCCCACGCCCTTGTAGTTAAACAGGAACTGGAAATTCTTAAGCCCCACCCAGGGACTGCCCCAGATGCCCTCTTTATAGCTGAAATCCTTAAATGCAATGAGCACGCCGTACATGGGATAATAGCAGAAAATCAATACCCAGATAATGGTGGGAAGCGTCATCAGATACAGCAGCTTATGCTTCCAGAGTTCCTGCAGCCCGCCCACAAAGCCAAGATACTCTTTATAGGGTTTGACAGACTTTGTCTTTTCTTTTTTCACTGTGTTCCCTCCTCTTTTCAGTTGTATCCCCGGCCGGATAATATCCTGGAATTTTCAGATATTTTCTTGCATCCGGAGGCTGTTTTGCTTGTTAAGTTTATTTTAGAATGTAAAAAGAGGGAAACCTATATTAAAAATGCTAGAAACAGGGTAATTTTTGAAGATATGCTTATGCCATGCGAGACAAAAAAGCGGTAAATAATTAAGCTCACAAGCATAAAAGCGGAACACCAATGAAAAAGCGCTTGAAACTCTCTGTGAATTACGATATATAGAAGATAAAGAAGAACATCTGTGCTAACAAACACCCTCCGCAGAAACATCACTCCAAAGGCAGAGGAACCCAGGCAAAGGCTTCACCTTTCAGTGAGAGATGCTGTCTTTGCCTGGTGTGAACAGGGCGGACATTGTTTATTCCGGCAAACCGGGCATTGGCTTATGAGCCGCTCTCCTCCTCTATCACCCCTCTGTCGATCAGACTTTGAAAAATATGATCAAAAACAGCCGCCTGCATGTATCCGCTGATTCCCATGATAAACAGGACCGGAAAATACACGAAAAACCAGGTCAGGAACACGGTCAGCGCCTGGATTACCAAAATCGCCGCAGCCCACCCGGGACAGCGGGCCATCAGCGCCACAGCCATCCGGAAATGCCCGGAGGCAGAGTTCTCAAATTTCGCCATCACGGCAAATACAAAGGAGAATGCCGTCAGGGTCAGCAGGGACAAAACGGCAAACACCGCTGTCTGAATCCGGAACCCCTCTCCCCCCAATACGCCGTAATAGAAAAGATTAAACGCAAAAACGAACTGCGCCAAAAGCAGGGGAATCCCCAGCTGCAGCCCCTGCTTCAGATTCCCCCGGAAAGCCCGGAAAAAGCTGCCTGTAATATAACCCTCCTGGTTTTTCACCGCCTTCAGAAGCACTTCGTATAAAGCGGCCGAGGAGACCCCCATGGTAATGATGGGGATGCTGCACAGAAACCACAGGATTCCCGCATACAGCATCATCACCAGTTTATTCGCCCCCCTTGCAAACGGGGAATTTAAGCTGAATAAATTCATGTCTCTTCTCCTGCCTTTCCCTTATAAAACGAATCGGTTCAGCACATCGGCTGACCTTTTGTGCAACTGAATCCTGTTGTAAAAGTCCTCATACCAGACTCTAACGCATCCAAAGCGCCTCAGTCCGTCAGCTCCATGGACGGGACCGCATCTGCATCCGATACTCCTGCGGCATAATTGTCCAGCTGTGCCTGAATGGCCTCCAGATATCTGTCAAAGCCCGCCTCGTACAGGCGTTGGTTTGCCGCGTCGAGAGCTTCCAGGTAATCCTCGCCGTACCCGCACACCAACGGCTGAAAATACTGAAGCCATACCCGCTCCACAGCCGTCTGTTCCCTCCCCGACAACACAAAGGAAAATCCGTCCAGGGGATCGTCTTTCACCGTTTTTCCGGGTTCCGTGTTCCAGTCCGGAAGCGCAAGGTATACTTCCTCGTCCCATTTTTTGTTTACCGGAACCGCCTCATAGCTCATTACATCATCCATGACAGCAGTCCAGGCAAAGCGGTTTTGGGAGTTGATGCCGTCCATGCTGATTTTTCCGTCCACCAGGTTATAGTTGCTTCCCTCCACCCCATAGGCCACCAGAGAATAATACCGGATATCCGTATGGATTTTTTCCAACAGCTTCATTGCCAGCTCCGGCTCCGTGACTTTCGCCGATATGGAGATCACGGACGCCCCGGCCAGGGACCCCACATAATAGGTATCGTACTGAGCCAGATACGGATAAAAATTAAATTCCCACTCCGGATGCCTCTCATATAAAGCCGGTATCCAGTGGGTATTGATGGACCAAATGGGATTGTTGGTCTCGCAGGGCTTTTGATCCTCCAGAATCAGCTGCCTCCCAAGCTCCCCCTCATTGTCGGATCTTGACAGCATGTCGGAATCCAGAATGCCGTCCCGCTTCCATTTCCAGATATAGGACAATACCTCTTTAAATTCCGGCGTCTCCATGCGGTTCAGCGCCTTATAGGGATTTTCCGCCTCCACCACCACAAAAGGTGTCTCCAGACTGCTGTTCACCTCCTGATACTTTCCCTTTGTGATCAGAAGCCACAGGCTGCTCCACACCCGGTTATCCGTCACCAGGGGCGTGTCCCGGTACCGCTCGTCCTGCTTTGCCCGGTAGAGATAAGCTTCCATGCTCTCCAGGTCACAAACCTCCTCCAGACCCCATTCACGGCGCAGATCCTCCCTGTAGAAAAAGCCCTCCCCAGCACTGGCGATTCCGCCCTGCCCGAACTGGGGAAGTCCGTACAGGCCTCCGTTGATCTCACACTTTTTCAGGGCATTTTCGTCGAAATAAGCATAGTGCTCCGCCAGTGCCGGAACCGCATCCAGATACTGATTCATGTCCAGAAATGCATTTTTATAGACTAATGTTCTGTAGTCGGAAAACACGCCTCCGGGAATAAAGTCATACTCCCCGGAAGCGGTCACGATATTCAGCTGCCTCCTCTCGTTTCCCCAGGGAATGAACTCGAACCGCAGGGTACAGTTCAGCTCCGGAATGGTAAGGGCGTCCAGCTGCCGGTAAATTTCGTCCATTCCCCCTTCCGGCATGTTCCCCAGAGTGATGGCGCGGAAATTGACGATAGGCTCTTTGCTTTCTTCCCCGTCTTCCGTCTCCGTCCCTCTGGCACAGCCGCCGAAAAGCATGGCCGCCAGGCACAGGACCGCAACTCTTCTCCGCTTCCTGCCCACCCGTAAACCTGCTGCCTGCCTTTCCGCCGCTTGTCCCGAAGCAGCCCCTCCTGTCTGTTTCCTGCTGTCTCCTGCCGCAAAATCCCGCTCTGCCCCAGTTCTGCCCTGTCCGCTGACACTCATGAGTCCTCTTTCCGCAGACTTCCGCCGCTGCCGCGCCTCCGCAGAACCATCCGCCATGTAAACGCGCCGCATTCCGGACTCCGCCATTCCGTCCGCTGCATACATATGCCGCTCCCGGAATTCCGATGCGTTATCCGTCACATATGCACGGCGCTCCCGGGACTTTACAGGAGCACCTGCCCCACCCTGCCGCAGCTTCTCACCCACCATAAAATGCCTCCCTGCCGATTCCCGCGCCTTCCTGTCACCCTTCATTCCCCACCGCCTCTTCCGCCTCCGTCCGGATGGGGATATTGATGATCACGCAGGTGCCTATCCCGGGCGAACTCTCAATCTGCACCGGGATACATTCTCCGAAAAACAGTTTCAGCCTGTGTTCAATATTGGTCAGGCCGTAATGGCTGCCCTGATGGGATTTTCCCTTGTCCTCCTGGGTCATCCCCTCCCCGTCGTCGGTGACGCTTAAAGTAATGCGCCCGTCCTCCATCCAGCCGTTCAAGATCACCATGCCGCGCCCTTCCGCCTTTTCGTTGATGCCGTGGATAATGGCGTTCTCCAGGAAGGGCTGCAGGGTAATCTTTGGAATCAGACAGTCCAGGATATCCTCATCTACCTCCACCTCATAGCAGATGCGCCCCTTGTACCGCCGCTTTTGTATCTCCATATAAGCCTCGCACATCTCCACCTCGTCCCGGATAAGTACAATGTCCTTCCCCTTGCTTAGGGTCAGCCTGTAAAATCGGGACATGGCCTGAACCACGCTGCGGATGTTCTCCGACTCCTTTTTCTGGGACATCCACCCGATCATATCCAGGGTATTGTACAGGAAATGAGGATTGATCTGGGACTGCAGGGCACGCAGCTCCGCCTGCACCTTCTCCTGGCCCAAAGTATACTGCTCCTGCAGAAGCTCCTCCACCCTGTCCACCATCACATTATAATTGCCGATAAGCTGCCCGATCTCATCCCGGGAGGAGCCTTCCTCCATCTTGCAGATATTACCCTCCCTGATCCGCAGCATCTGTTCTTTCAAAAGCTTCAGCCGGCCCGTTATGGACTTGACCATGATTCCCATCACCACCAGCATCAGCAGGCATACCCCCACAAACATCAGCCCCATGTTGCCGTTGAGTACATTGATGCTTCTCCGCACAGCCTCTTTCGGAATGACAGACACCAGATACACATTGGACCCGTCAATGCGACAGCTTCTGGCATAACAGGAAACCCCGTCCAGAAGGATGCTGCGAAATTCCCTGTCATCCACATTCCGCTCCGAAATGGAAAGCCTGGACAGTTCCTCCTGCACATTGGATGCCAGCAGGGTGCCGTCCGCCGTCTCCAGATACAGCGCCTGCTCCTCATGGGAATTCTGCAGCATATTGTCCAGATTTTTCTGTTCCATCATAATAGCCAGGATTCCCACAGTCTGGCTGTAGTCATCCGGATTCCACAGCTCCCTGGCAATGGCCGCATAAGAACCGCTCTTCCCGCTTCCGTCCAGAAGCACCCACACCGGACGCCCGTTGTTCTCTCTAAGGTTCCGATACCACTGGGACCCATAGGCATCCGTCAGCGGATGATACCGGTTGCTCTGGGTATTGACTACTAAATAGTCGTCTTCAATAAAGAAGATGATATTGCTGGAATCCAGTGTCATTTCCAGGCCGTAGGCATAAGAATTGATATTTTCAAACAACATCAGCTGCTCAGCCACATCCATTTCCCTGTCGTCAAACCGCAGCACCGGGCTGGTCATATCATTTACCGCAAACAACGTGGAAATATTGTGAAGCCTGGACAACTTGTCCCCCACTGCCTGATACACCTGGGTATACCCCTGATTCAGGGCATAAATCAGCCTTTCTTCCGTCTGCCCCCTGACTACATAAAAGGAAATACCCATCACGATGCCCAGCGGCAGAATGCCCCCAAGGACGATCAATAAAAGAATCTTCCCCCTCAGAGAAGCATTTCGGAACCATTCCCTGATTTTTCCCATACACAATACCCTCGCAAATCCCGACGTGCAGTTTCTTCCCGCACGACAATTCCTTCCACATGAAATCCCCCCGGCATCGGCTTCCGCATGCCGCTCTCCGAAAAAATTCCTCCAAAAAGCTGCCGCTCCCGCCTGCCTTTCACACTCCGAAAAGCACCCGCCCATAACAAACAGATTCCCCCGGCATTCCGCCCGGAACTCATTTGCCCGCTTCACAGCTCTCCCTGTACTCCCTGTACTCCACAGGCGTCATCCCCGTGCTGTCGCGGAACACTTTTGCGAAGTAATTGGCATTGGCATAACCGCACTTCTCCGCGATCTCCGTAACCTTCATATACCCCTGCTCCAACAGCTTCCTGGCCCGCTCCAGCCGGTAGTTGCTCAGATACTGTTTCAACGTCATCTTCATCTCCTGCTTGAACAGCACGTTCATATATGCCGGGGAGAAATGAAAATGCTCCGCGATCTGCGCCGTACTCAGATCCTCCTCCCCGTAATGGGCGGCTATGTAATCCAGCACTCCCCTGATCACCCTGCCGTACCCGGACAGGGCTTCCTCCCGCTCCTGGACGCATCCCAGGATCTTCCCCGTAAAATCCCGGATCTCCTGCAGGCTGTCCATCCCCAGGATATGGGCCTGAAGCTGCTCCTCCCCGCCCAGCTGGGGCAGACGGTCACAGATCTCCGGATACTGGCGCAGCACCGCCGTGAGCAGGGATACCATCAGGGTATACACCTGTTCCTTCTGATAATATTTCCTGGATGCCAGATCCCCGAACAGACTCTGGAACCACTCCGACATCTTCTGGGGTCCCTCGGGCAGAACACGTAAAAACGCGCCGTAAATTCCGGGCTCCATGAACCGTTTCTGCAGGATGCTCTCATCGATCTCAAACATCCTGTTATCCGGCTGATAAAAGGCGCAGTTCATAGCTGCCCGGGCCGTCTTGCAGCTGTTATATATGTTTTTACAGTCATGCACTTCGATTCCCACTGCCAGCCTGCAGTCCGGCCATTTCTCCAGGATCCTCTGATACAGGGGCGTCAGGCGGTAACTCATCCTCTCCGGCCAGGAAAGAATCACCTCAAAGCAGGAGTCCTCCGGCCAGATCCCGATAGCCCTTCCCTCAATGTCCAGAACCATCTCCAGCACCTGTTCCAGTTCTCCTCCTGCGGTTCTCCTGCATCTGGGGAAACGCACCGCCAGGCAGACATATTCTCCGCTCATGGGAAATCCCACTTCCCCCGCCAGTTTCTCCGCCGTTCTTTCGTCGCTGTCCCGGTGAGTCAGCAATTCAAACAGCTTCTGCTGCCGGAACTCCCGGTTCACCTGGTCCGCCTCCCTGGTCTTCTTCTCCCTGGCAATCTCGTCCACCGCGCGCCGCAGCGCCTTTTTCACCTGGACTATATCGATGGGCTTCTCGATATAGTCGATTACGGACAGGCGGATGGCGCTTTTGAGATAATCCGTCTCCATGTAACCGCTCATAAAGATCAGCTTGCTTGCGGGAATCAGCCGCACCATCTCCTCCGCAAAAGCGATTCCGTCCATCTTCGGCATCCGGATATCCGACAATACGATATCGGGGCGGAACCACTTCACGATCTTCAGCGCTTCCTCCCCGTTCACTGCCTGCATGATCTCGTCTATCCCGAATTCCTCCCAGGCGATTTCCTCCATCAGCCCCTCCCTGGTGTAATCCTCGTCATCTGCTATCAATATCTTCATAGTCGCCCCTTCTTCATTGTAATTTTCAGAACCGCTTCTGTAAAGACAATAACCTAGTTTACACTATATCTTTTTCATACGGGGAAAACAATAAGAAAAAAACTGGAAAAGGGGTAATTTTTGAAGATAAAGCTCCCTCTCCGAAGCCGTTACCGGCTCCGGAAAAGGGATTTTGCCCGGAAAAGCCCGGGCAGATTCCTGATCCGGAAGCTTCTTCCCACGGCTGTCTGTTATGCTGATCCGGAAAATTCTACTCGCAGCCGTCCGGTTATTACCCGGGAAAATTCTGCACGATATGATCCGTTACGCACTGCACCCTGCAGGACTTCTTATAGCAGGAAATCCCGTACTTATGGATTGTCTGCATGCCGTTTTGTTCCAATGTCCCGGCATAGCCGGAATCTTCGATCTGCTTTATGGCTTTCTTACAGGCGGCGTCAAAGCCCCCGCCTTCCGCATATTTGACTTCGATGATACAGCCCGTCTTTTCGGAAGGAATTTCCAGACGGATGTCCGTGTACCCCAGGCCCGATTCCGTATTGGACTTTACGATCCAGCCGCCCTCCGCCTGCAAAAGCCCCAACAGCATCCCGTGATAGAAGTTTTCTTTCATCTCTTTTTTCACACAGGTATCCCGTATGCTGATAGACTCGGACAGGAATTCATTGAACAGCTCCTGGGCCTCTGCCGCCTGCCCTGCCTTTATCGCACGGCAGAACTTCTGCCAACGTTCTGTAGCACCCGTCACTTTTACCTTGAACCAGGAACGGACCTTCTTCTCGTAAATCCCATGTACTTCCCGGTTGGGAATCACTAACTTATGAAGACCGTTTTCCGCCGTCCCCACTCTTGTCAGATAACCGGTGGCAAACAGAACGCTCCACAGGTAGGTCTGCCGGATATCCACATCCTCACTGTCCAGGTCCGTGTAGGTCAGCTCCGGAATCAGCGCCTTTTCCACATATTCCCCGGAGATCAGCGCCTCGATCTGATCCCTGGTGGTCTTTGTGGAGGTCTCCAGTATATTCTGTATGATTGCGTTGCTGCTGCTGTTCTCCCAGTGGGCCTCCATGGGAGCATCATTCACCTCCAAAAACTTGTCACACTGATTGATAATGTCCCAGGGGCAATACACCTCCGTTGAGCCAAAATGATAACCGTCATACCACTCTTTCAGACTATCAAATTTATCCTCCAGTCCGTAATAGCAAAGCATCTCTCTGACCTCACGGTCTGTAAAGCCAAAATGTTCTGCAAATCCATTATCCAAAATCGTCCTCACCTTAAAGTTATTCAGCCCTGTGAAAATACTCTCCCGCGCAATCCGCAGGCATCCTGTGACCACCGCAAACTGCAGGCTCTGGTTCGTCTTCAAAACCCTGCTGAAGAGAATACGGATTGTCTCCACCATCTCCTGATAATACCCCTTCTGGTAAGCTTTGTCCAGGGGCACGTCATACTCGTCAATGAGCACGATCACCTTGGTTCCGTAATGCTTATGCAGAAGCCGCGTCAGGAACTTCAGGCTGTTCAGCAGGACTTCAGGCTGTTCAAAATCTCCCCTGATCAGCGAAACCAGCTTCTCCTTATCCAGTTGTGTCAGCCTGTCACTGTCCAGAAGATAATCCAGGCGCTCCGCCTCCTCGCTGATGATAATCCCCAGAAGGCCGCGGGCATTTCTGTAATCCATTCCCTGTACATCCTTCAGGCTGATGGACAAGACAGGATATTTCCCCAGATACTGCTCACACAGCCCGGTCTCCCTGCTGATCTCCAGCCCTTCAAAATAAGCGGCGTCCGTCCCGATTTCAAAGAAACATTTCAGCATATCCAGGTTCAGGCTCTTGCCGAAACGCCTGGGCCTGGTGAAAAGGTTCACACTCCCGCAGGCATTCAGCAGTTCCCTGATAAACCCTGTTTTATCCACATAATAATAATCCCTGGTCCTGATATCCGCAAAAAACTCCATGCCGATGGGAAGCTTTTTCTTTCCTTTCATATCCTCGCCCTCCTTCTGACCTCCTGCTTTCCATTCTCCACCCGTCCGGTTCCCAAACTGCTCCTCTGTCTGCATACGCCCTGGGGCATCCTTATCTGCGGCCGATGCCATACCCCATGCGCTCTCTGTCTGTATGCATCCCAGGGGCATCTCCGACACAAACGAAATTTCCTGCCTGAACCCCTGCCCCATCCATAGTTCCGGTGCACCGGACGTTTCCCTGAAATGATCTCCCTGTCAACAGCATAACATAAAACGCAGCATTTTACACTATTCTAACTGGAATTTTAAAGTATTTTCCATTTGCTCTCCAGTAGTAAGCGGCAAATAATCGGCGTCTATAAAAGGAGCGCTGCCTGTGATATCGT